>JAFIEF010000084.1 GCA_020832655.1 Paracoccaceae bacterium | reverse complement strand
AAAAATTCAGCCCGCCGGGCGGGGCTTTCACCGCACACACCCCGCGTCCGCCCGAGCTGGGCGCGGAACCCGCGCCCGCCTGGGGGCGGGCGGAGGCGGGTTGTCGCCTGCGGCGACTGCGTGATTTGCAGGTGGTTCAATCTGGGCTGATTATGCTTCAACGCGCTGGCGCATAGTGGCAGGAGGCGGGTCGAAGTAACTCCGTTGCCGCCACATATGCTCGGGTGAAAAAGACGAACTGCCACAACCGGGTGACAATTCTATAGCTCCAATGCCGAGCGGGAAAGTTCTCCTGGTTATCGAAGGCGGTGTAGCTTCGATGAACCTGACGCTCCTTCAAACTCAAAACAAAAGATAGTACTCGAAGTCGCTGTAGCGTGCAGAATACAAGCGATCCACTTCTTCCCGCATGCGTTGTAGGCTTTTCTCGCTAGGACGAGTCTTGCGCCCCAAAAGCTCAGTATTGTACCGCACAACAAGTGTCGACAATCCGCGGATTTTTTCCGCTTGATGTTTTCCAAACAAAAATGGCGACATACGATCAGCGACAAGCAATCTTTCAAATAACTCTGAACCGACATCCACAGATGGCGCGCCACGAATATGTTGAAGGCATTCTTCATATGCCAAGAAACAACTCATGCGCTTGTCTAGAAGCGAAATTTTGGTGTGTTGCTTCAACGTTCTCCATTGAACAAATGCAAAACATGCAATTGCAACCGATGCGAATGCTGTTATCCAATCGGGAAAGCCCCCCGTAAACGAAAACCAACTTCCGATACACTCAATAAATAGGCGCAAATCCTCTCCAGCAGTTGCGCCAATTTCACACATCCAGCTCCTCCACAAACCGCGCATTCTCGCTGATATACTGAAAGCGCAGTTCCGGCTTCTTGCCCATCAGCCTTTCGACCAGATCGCCGGTTTCGCCCGGCAGGTCGTCATCGACGCTGACGCGGATCAGGCGACGCGAGGACGGGTCCATCGTGGTTTCCTTCAGGTCTTTGGCGTCCATCTCTCCCAGACCCTTGAAGCGCGACACATCGATCCTGCCCTTGCCGCCCAGGCCCTTTGCCAGCAGCCGCTCCTTCTCGGCCTCATCCAGCGCATAGACGCGCTTCGCCCCTTGCGTCAGGCGAAACAGCGGCGGGCAGGCCAGATACAGATGCCCCGCATCGATCATGGGCCGCATCTGGGTGAAGAAAAACGTCATCAAGAGCGCCGCAATATGCGCGCCATCGACATCGGCATCGGTCATGATGATGATGCGGTCATAGCGCAGATCATCAAGGCGGAATTTACTGCCCAACCCCACCCCTATCGCCTGACACAGATCGTTGATTTCGGCATTCGTGCCCAGCTTGGACGAGGCCGCGCCCAGCACGTTCAGGATCTTGCCGCGCAGCGGCAGCAGCGCCTGGGTCTTGCGGTCGCGCGCCATCTTGGCAGAGCCGCCCGCGCTATCGCCCTCGACAATGAACAACTCGGTGCCCGCGCGGTTGGTGGCCGAGCAATCCACCAGCTTTCCGGGCAGGCGCAGCTTCTTGGTGGCGGATTTGCGGCTGGTTTCCTTTTCCTGGCGCCGGCGAAGGCGTTCTTCGGCGCGCAGCACCAGAAAATCCAGGATCGCCCCGGCTGATTTCGGGTCGGCGGCCAGCCAGTTGTCGAAATGGTCGCGCACGGCACCTTCGACCATGCGCGCGGCCTCGGTGGTGGCAAGCCGGTCCTTGGTCTGGCCCACGAATTCGGGTTCGCGGATGAAACACGACACCAGCGCGCAGCCGCCTGCGGCCATATCCTCGCGCGTGATCTGCGCGGCCTTGCGGTTGTTGGCGAGTTCGCCATAGGCGCGGATGCCCTTCAGCACGGCGGCCCAGAACCCGGCCTCATGCGTGCCGCCTTCGGGGGTGGGCACGGTGTTGCAATAGCTTTGCACGAAGCCATCGCGCGCGGGCGTCCAGTTGATGGCCCATTCCACCGATCCCGGCTGGCCGAATTTTTCCTGAAAGCCGACCTTGCCCGCAAAGGGCTTGGCCGAATAGGTGACGCTGCCCGCAAGCTGTTCATTCAGGTAATCGGCCAGCCCGCCGGGGAAGTGGAACACGGCCTCTGACGGGGTTTCGCCATCATCGACGGCCGATTTCCAGCGGATTTCCACGCCAGAGAACAGATAGGCCTTGGACCGCGCCATCTTGAACAGCCGCGCGGGTTTCAGCTTCAGGCTGGCGAAGATCTGCGCATCCGGGTGAAAGGTGACAGAAGTGCCGCGCCGGTTGGGGGCGGGACCGATTTTCGCAATCGGCCCTTGCGGGATACCGCGCGAAAATTCCTGCGCATAGAGTTCACGGTTGCGCGCCACCTCGACGCGCATATGGTCCGACAGCGCATTGACCACCGACGCACCCACGCCATGCAACCCGCCAGAGGTGGCATAGGCCTTGCCCGAAAACTTGCCGCCCGCATGCAGGGTGCACAGGATCACTTCCAGCGCGGATTTACCGGGGAATTTGGGATGCGGGTCAATGGGGATGCCGCGGCCATTGTCGCGGATGGTGATGGAGTGATCGGCGTGAAGCTCCACCTCGATGCGGTTGGCGTGGCCTGCCACGGCCTCGTCCATCGAATTGTCCAGCACCTCGGCCACCAGATGATGCAGCGCGCGTTCATCGGTGCCGCCGATATACATGCCGGGGCGTTTGCGCACCGGTTCCAGCCCCTCCAGCACCTCGATGGAAGAGGCATCATAGCTGTCGGCATTGTGCAAAAGGTCACTCATGGGCGCTGCTCGATTCTGTTCTGGCGGATTGCTACCACCAGTAGACCATCGCAGCGCGCGGGGCGCAAGAGATTGGGTCATGCGCCCCGGCGGAAGATGCGCGTCAGATCATCACCCAAAGCTGGAAGCCCAGCCCCGCCGCCAGCGCGCCCCCCAGCGACAGCGCGACATAAAGGCCAAAGACCCGCGGCCTGACCAGCGCCCAGACCGCAATGGCGGCGGGCAGAGAGGTGACACCGCCTGCAATCAGGAACGCCATGCCGGCACCGGGCTGCATGCCCTGCCCCATCAGCGTGTCGATCAGCGGCAGCGCGGCATAGCCGTTGAAATAGGCAGGTACCCCCACCAGCGTGGCCAGCGCAATCGGCGCAATCCCGGTTCCGCCCAGCCATTGGGTGACAAGCTCTGCCGGAAGATAGGCCAGCATCAGGCTTTCCAGCAGAAAGGCAAGCGACAGCCATTTCAGCAGGAAAAGAAAGGTTTTCATCGCCTCGATGCGGAATTTGGCAATGCGCGGGGCTTCGCGCCAGAACCCCCAGACCGGGGGTTGCGGGTTGCGCATCCGCGCGCCCCCGCAGCCGCCATTGCCGATGCCTTCTTGCAGGGGCTGCGCCAGCGCGCCTGCGCGGGTCAGCAGATGCACCGCTGTCCCGCCCAGCAGGCCCATGCCAATCGCGATCAGTGTCTTGGCCAACGCAAATTCCAGCCCAAGAACGCCCGTGGTCAGCACAAACATGCTGGGGTCCATCAGGGGCGAGGCCATCCAGAACGCCATTACCGGGGCAAGCGGCACGCCGATGGCCAGAAGCGCCGCGATCAGCGGAATCACCCCGCACGAACAGAACGGTGACAGCCCGCCCGCCAGTGCCGCCATCATGATCATGCTGGCCGGGGCACCGCTGAAGGCCCGTGCGATCAGATGATCGGCCCCCGTGGCCCCCGCCCAGGCCGCGATCAGGATCGACGCGCCCAGAAACGGCGCGATGGCGACCAGCGATTGCACCACCTTGCCCGCCGAGGGGCCAAGCTGCGCCGGGTCCAGCGCGGCCAGCGCCAGCACGATCGCAGCGAAAACCAGCCACGGTTTCTGCTTGTGCCACAGCATGCGCAGCAGCGCGGCCAGCGGGCCGGGTTGCGGAAGGGTGTGGTCTGTCATTCTTATATCCCCGGTTTAATGGTTGTGTTTGTCACGTCTTCAATGCGCGTTTCATGCCGATTGTGCCCGCCGATGAACCCCCTGACAGCATTCGCTGAGCAGATAATCCACCACCGCGTGCAGAGCCTTGGTTTCAGCGCGCGTCAGCACCTCGCGCCCCGCCCGCGTCTGGCTGATCAGCCCCGCCAGTTTCAGCGCCCGCAGGTGATGCGACAATGTCGAAAGCGGCATATCCAGATGGGCCGCAATCTCGCCCACCATCAGCCCGTCCGGCCCGGCCTTCACCAATAGCCGAAAGACGGACAGCCGTGCGGGGTGGCCAAGGGCCGCGAGCGCGATTGCAGCGGAATCATCATCATGGAACATGGCAGCCATCATAACCAGTTTTCCGGTTATGTAAACATATCTATCGTCCATACCCGCGCAACAAGTGACAAGCGGGCGGGTCACATCGCGCAATCTGTGCGAATTTGGGCATTGACGCCCTGCGCGCGGCAGCTTAGGTTTCGCTCACGCGAGAAGGGCGGAAACCGGCAATGAAAGACATTCTTGTAATCGTGGTAGGACAGTTGCGCATGGGCCGGTAACGGACGCCATAACGGTACCCCATGCGCCCCCGATCATACCGGGGGCTTTTTTATTGCCGAAAGCTGCGCTAAAGCGACCGAAAATGACTCGTATGGAGCCAAAGATGACACGTCAGATGACCGGAGCGAAGATGGTGGTTCAAGCCCTGAAGGATCAGGGTGTAGATGTGGTCTTTGGATATCCGGGCGGGGCGGTGCTGCCGATCTATGACGAGATTTTCCAGCAAAATGATATCCGCCACATTCTGGTGCGCCATGAACAGGGCGCGGTGCATGCCGCCGAAGGCTATGCGCGCGCAACCGGCAAGCCCGGTGTGGTGCTGGTGACATCCGGCCCCGGCGCCACCAATGCCGTGACCGGCATTGTCGATGCGCTGATGGATTCGATCCCGCTGGTGGTGCTGACAGGGCAGGTGCCCACCTTCATGATCGGCTCGGATGCGTTTCAGGAAGGCGACACAGTGGGCATTACCCGCCCCTGCACCAAGATGAACTGGCTGGTCAAGGAAACCGACAAGCTGGCCGAAACCATCCATCAGGCGTTTCATGTCGCAACGTCCGGGCGGCCGGGGCCGGTTGTGGTTGATATCCCCAAGGATGTGCAATTCGCGCAAGGCAGCTACTGCCCGAAACCGAAAGCCCGCACCGACCATTACGCACCGCGCGTCAAGGGCGATACAGACGCCATCACCCAACTGGTCGAGATGATCGAGAAGGCGGAAAAACCCGTCTTCTATACGGGCGGCGGGGTGATCAATTCGGGCGTCGCGGCCAGCCAGCTTCTGCGCGAACTGGTCGATGCGACGGGCTTTCCGATCACCTCTACCCTGATGGGGCTGGGCGCCTATCCGGCCAGCGGCAAGTCATGGATCGGCATGCTGGGGATGCATGGCACCTATGAAGCCAACTGGGCGATGCATGATTGCGATCTGATGATCAATATCGGCGCGCGGTTTGACGACCGCATCACCGGGCGCATCAACGCCTTCAGCCCGAAATCGACCAAGGCACATATCGATATCGACCCGTCCTCGATCAACAAGGTGATCCATACCGATATCCCGATCATCGGCGATGTCGGCCATGTGCTGGAAGATCTGCTGAAGATCTGGAAATCGCGCGGGCGCAAGGTGAACCGCGAGGCTGTGGGCACATGGTGGAACCAGATCGAGGAATGGAAGGCGGTGGACTGTCTGGCCTACAAGCCCACTGGCGGCAGCCCGATCCGCCCGCAACATGCGCTGGCGCGGCTGGAAGCGCTGACCAAGGGGATGGATCGCTATGTCACCACCGAAGTCGGCCAGCACCAGATGTGGGCGGCGCAATATCTGGGCTTTGACGCGCCCAATCGCTGGATGACCTCGGGGGGGTTGGGAACAATGGGCTATGGCCTGCCGGCCTCGGTCGGTGTGCAGATCGCGCATCCCGACGCGCTGGTGATCAATGTCGCGGGCGAGGCATCCTGGCTGATGAACATGCAGGAGATGGGCACGGCGGTGCAGTATCGCCTGCCGGTCAAGCAGTTCATCATGAATAATGAACGCCTTGGCATGGTGCGCCAATGGCAGGAACTTCTGCATGGCGAGCGTTATTCGCATAGCTGGTCCGAAGCCCTGCCCGATTTCGTGAAGCTGGCCGAAGCCTTCGGCTGCAAGGGCATTCGCTGCGACAATGAGGCCGATCTCGATGAGGCGATTGCCGAGATGCTGGCCTATGACGGGCCGGTGATCTTCGATTGTCTGGTCGAAAAGCACGAAAACTGCTTCCCGATGATCCCTTCGGGCAATGCCCATAACGACATGATCCTGGGCGAGGCCGAAACCCAGGGCGTGATCGGCGCCTCGGGCGCGGTGTTGGTGTAAGAGCATGAAGCTGCGCACATATCCCGCCCCCGGGCCCCCCGGGGGGGGGGGCCCCCCCCCCCCCCCCCCCCCCCCCCGGCGGGGGGGGGGGGGGGGGG
>JAFIEF010000022.1 GCA_020832655.1 Paracoccaceae bacterium | reverse complement strand
CGGATCAGGGCAGGCAGGGCAAGCAGACAAGCCCCGCAGCCGTCTTGACCCGCCCGCGCTTTGGGCTTAGCACCACGCGCAGGCGGGCCTGTAGCTCAATTGGTTAGAGCAGAGCGCTCATAACGCTTTGGTTGGGGGTTCGAGTCCCTCCGGGCCTACCACCCTTGCGCCCTTTCACGGGCGCAACCGGGTGCTTTGATCGGGCCTTGCCCGATGGCTGAAGGGGGCTGATGCACTTGGCACGCGGCCAAGTTCTGGCACGCTGGTGGCGGGGTGGCAGCCCATATTCGGGGTTGACCGATACCGAAAACTCGGCGCAAGGTTGGCCATGCCTGCGGGGGGTACCCTGCGGGCAAATCCTGCACGAGCAGGCAATAAACAGCGGCCCGGATGTGGCACCAACAGAGAGGGTTCTATACAAGATGAAGGCATCCTTCTTCGTCAGTGCATGTCTTGCCATGACAGCGATTGCGACCCCCTGTTACGCAGTATCGACACTGGAAAGCGTGCTGGAACGTGGCGTGCTGCGATGTGGTGTTTCCGAAGGGTTGGCAGGGTTTTCGGCGCAGGATGCAAATGGCGTCTGGCAGGGATTCGACGTCGCGAAATGCCGCGCGGTTGCGGCGGCGGTGATCGGTGATCCATCTGCGGTGGAGTTCACGCCGACCGATACGCAGAACCGTTTCGATATGCTGCTGGATGGCGATGTCGACATGTTGGCGCGCAACACCACCTGGACATTTTCGCGCGATGTCGGGCTGGGGCTAAGCTTTGCCGGGGTGAATTACTATGACGGGCAAGGCTTTCTGGTGCGCCGCGCGCTGGGCGTATCGTCGGCGCTGGAACTGGACGGCACGCGGATCTGCGTGCAGCCTGACACCACCACGCAGAACAATCTGGCCGATTTCTTCAAGGCCAACAATATGAGTTATCTGCCGGTTCCGGTGATGGGACCGCATGACGCGCAAAAGCAGTATCTGGCCGAAGAATGTGATGCCTACACCACCGATGTGTCGGGGCTGGCGGCGATACGGGCCACTTTCGCAGAGCCGGGCGAGCATGTCATCCTGCAGGAGCTGATCTCGAAAGAGCCGCTGGGTCTGGTGGTGCGGTCTGACGATGCGCAGTGGGAGTCCATCGTGCGCTGGACCTTGTTCGCCCTGATCGCTGCCGAAGAGTTGGGTGTGACCTCTGCCAATGTCTCGGAACTGGCCCAGGGCAGTGACACGCCCGAAATCAACCGCCTGCTCAGCGTCGAGGGCAAGTATCACCAGATGCTGGGGCTGGAACCGGGCTGGGGTATGCGTGCCATCGCCGCTGCCGGAAATTACGGCGAGATATTTGCCGCCAATATTGGCGAGCAGACGCCAATCGGGCTGGCGCGCGGGCTGAACGCGCAATGGACCCGCGGCGGGCTGCTTTACGCCCCGCCATTCAGATAAGTCTTGCTGGCGTTTCTGTCCGGCTTGCCGAAATGCGCGCTTTACATGAAAAAGGCGGCCCTTGCAGGCCGCCCTCAGGGAATTGATATCCCGATAATGATCAGAGCTTTTCTGTCAGTTCCGGCACCACTGTGAACAGATCACCCACCAGCCCGTAATCGGCGACCTGGAAGATGGGGGCTTCTTCGTCCTTGTTGATGGCGACGATGACTTTGCTGTCCTTCATGCCCGCAAGGTGCTGGATCGCGCCGGAAATGCCCACGGCGATGTAAAGCTCGGGCGCCACCACCTTGCCGGTCTGGCCCACTTGCCAGTCATTCGGGGCATAGCCCGAATCGACGGCGGCGCGGGATGCGCCCACGGCTGCGCCCAGCTTGTCGGCCAGCCCTTCGATGAGCTTGAAATCTTCTTCCGAGCCGACACCGCGCCCGCCCGAGACCACAACCTTGGCCGAGGTCAGTTCGGGGCGGTCGCTTTCGGCAACCTTGTCTTCCACCCATTCCGACAGGCCGGGATTGTCGGCCGCCGAGACTGTTTCAACCGGGGCATCGCCGCCCTGGCCCGCCGCATCAAAGGTCGAGGTGCGGACCGACACGACTTTGGTCGCATCCGAGGATTTGACCGTCTGCACCGCGTTGCCTGCATAGATCGGGCGTTCGAATGTGTCGGCATCAACGACGCCAGAAACATCCGAGATCACCATCACATCCAGCAGCGCCGCGACGCGCGGCAGGATGTTCTTGGCGTCCGTGGTCGCAGGGGCCAGAATATGGCTGTAATCCCCCGCCTGCGACACGATCAGCGCCGCAGTGGGTTCGGCCAGACGGTGGCTGAGGCTGGCATCTTCGGCGCAGAGCACTTTGCCCACACCGTCGATTTTCGCAGCTTCGGCTGCGGCATCCGCTGCCTTGGCCCCGGCGCACAGAACCGTCACATCGCCCAGTTGCCTTGCGGCGCTGACCGCCTTTGCGGTCGCGTCCAGATTAAGCACCCCATCGGTGACTTCCGCCAGAAGAAGAACCGCCATCAGATCACCCCCGCTTCGTCTTTGAGTTTGGCCAGCAATTCATCGACTGAACCCACCTTGACCCCGGCTGCGCGCGCGGGCGGTTCGGCGGTCTTGACCACGCTCAGCCGCGGGCTGACATCGACGCCGTAATCGGCAGGCGTCTTTTCATCGAGCGGCTTTTTCTTGGCCTTCATGATATTGGGAAGCGAGGCATAGCGCGGTTCATTCAGGCGCAGATCGACGCTGATAATCGCGGGCAGCTTGACCTTGATGGTCTGCAAGCCGCCATCGACCTCGCGCGTGACAAGCGCGCTGTCGCCCTCGATCTTGACCGCCGAGGCGAAGGTCGCCTGCGCCCAGCCGGTCAGTGCTGCCAGCATCTGGCCAGTGGCGTTCATGTCATTGTCGATGGCCTGCTTGCCGCACAGCACGACCTGCGGCGCTTCCTCGTCGATAACCGCTTTCAGCAGCTTGGCCACTGCCAGCGGTTCGATATCGGTATGCACATCGTCAGCGGCCACGATCAGGATCGCACGGTCGGCCCCCATCGCCAGCGCGGTGCGCAGGGTTTCCTGCGCCTGCTTCACGCCGATGGACACGGCCACGATTTCCGACGCGACGCCTGCTTCCTTTAGGCGGATCGCCTCTTCCACGGCAATCTCGTCAAACGGGTTCATCGACATCTTCACATTCGCCAGATCGACCCCGCTGCCATCCGCCTTGACGCGGACTTTCACGTTATAGTCGATCACGCGCTTGACCGGCACGAGCACCTTCATCAGCGAGTATCTCCCATCAATTGTTCTGACCCGGTTCTAACGCTTCGCTAGTGCAGAAAACAGTGAAAAAACGACGCAACTGGATGTGGGGACGCCGCGTTACCGGCCTTGTGGGCGCTAACGGTTGGCGCCGGGAACCCATAATATGTCATCGGTGCCATTGTCATTGGCCACCCGTCCGGCCACGAACAGCCAGTCCGACAGGCGGTTCAGGTATTTGACCGCCGATTCGTTGATCCCCTCTATCGTGGCCAGGGCGACGGCTTCACGCTCGGCCCGGCGCGCGACAGTGCGGCACAGATGCAGATGCGCCGACAGCGCCGCGCCGCCGGGCAGGATGAAGCTGCGCAGCGGTTGCAGATTGGCGTTCATGGCGTCGATTTCGGCTTCCAGCCGGTCGGTCTGGGCGGGGATGATGCGCAGGGGGGTGTATTCGGCTTCTGCGTCGCGCTCCATTTCGGGGCGACACAGATCAGCGCCCAGATCGAACAGATCATTCTGGATGCGCGCCAGCGCCTTGGCCAGATCGCCGCTGGCGTGCAGCCGCGCCAACCCCAGCGTTGCATTCAGTTCATCCACCGTGCCATAGGCCGTGACGCGCTGCGAATGCTTGGCCACGCGCGTGCCATTGCCCAGCGCGGTTTCGCCGGCATCGCCGGTTCGGGTGTAAATCTTGTTCAGAACCACCATTGATCATGCCCCCTTTGAACGGAAATAGGCGAATGCCACAATCAGCACCACGGCGACGAATTGCGCATATAGCCGCCAGCGCATCATGCGATTGCCATGCTTTCGGTTGAATTCGCCCCCTCTGGCGAAGCCGCCTATGCCGATGGCGAGGATCACCAGCACCACCAGCGACGCAAAGGCAGCGATCAGAAATAGCGGGTCTTGCAGCAGCATTGGTCATTCTCCCATCACGTGGGTGGCAACCTAATGCAAACTGCGCCGAATACGAGGGGGAAATCCCCGGCGCAGATCAGATTCTGCCCAGCACCTGATCCAGCAGCCTTGTGGGCAGAATGCGCCGCAACCCGCCCAGAAGATAGGTGGGTGTGGTGACATAATAGCGTGCGCGTGGGCGGCGGGCTTCCAGCGCATGGATCAGGCGGCGGGTGACAGCATCGGGGGGCAGTTCAAAGAAGTCCGGCCCCTGCTTGTCATATAGCCGCGCCAGCAGGGTTTCGCGATACTGATCGGCGCGCGGGCTGTTTTCCCAGTCGATCCAGCGTTCAAAATGCGCAATCGAGTTTTCGCGAATGCGCGAGGTGATCGGTCCCGGTTCGATCAGGCTGACATGAATGCCGCTGCCTGCCATTTCCAGCCGCAGCACATCGCTTAGCCCTTCCAGCGCGAATTTGGTGGCCACATAGGCACCGCGCCATTTCAGCGCCGCCAGCCCCAGCACTGATGAATTCTGCACGATCCGCCCATGCCCCTGCGCGCGCATCACCGGCAGCACGGCGCGGGTCAGTTCATGCCAGCCAAAGAGGTTGGTTTCGAAGATAGCGCGCAGCGCATCGGTGGGCAGATCTTCGGTCGCGCCGGGAATGGCATAGGCGCCATTGTTGAACAGCGCGTCCAGCCGCCCGTCGCTGCGCGACAGAGCCTGTGCAAGGGCGGCGTGAATGCTGGTGCTGTCGGTGTAATCCAGCTTAAAGCTTTCCAGCCCGTCTGCCTGCAAGCGGTTGCAATCGGTCTGGCTGCGGCAGGTGGCAAAGACACGCCAGCCGCGCCCAGCAAGGGCATGCGCCGCGTGATATCCGATGCCAGAGGAACAGCCTGTGATCAAAACGGTGCGCATCGCTGCCCTTTTTGGGCGTCACGCTGCGCCCGTGTTCCAAGTCTCGCGCTTGCGGTAAATGGTAGAGGGGGCGATGTCCAGTTCGCGTGCCGCGCGCGGGACCGAGCCGTTATGCCGGCGAATCGCGGCAGTGATGGCAAGTTCCTCGATTTCGGACATGGTCATGCCGCCCAGCATATCGGCAAGGCTGGTCTGCGCCTGTCCGTTGGCCTGCGCCGCTGCGCTGTCCGGCCCGTTGCCAGCGCGCTGCATTTCCGGTGGCAGCATCTCTGGGGTTACGATCGGCCCGTCATGCAGCACCACGGCCAGCCGCAACACATTGATCAACTCGCGGATATTGCCGGGCCACCTTGCTGCGCGAAACGCTGCGGCAGTTTCCGGGGCAAGCCCGGTGAAGTGCTTGCCTTCTTCATCCGCGATCTGAACCAGCAGGGTCTTGGCGATGATATTGACATCATCGCCGCGCGCGCGCAGCGGCGGGACCGTCAGCGGGATGACGAAAAGCCGGTAATACAGATCCTCGCGCAGCTTGCCGTTGCGCATGTCGTCTACCGGATCATGATTTGCGGCGCATATGATGCGGGCATCGACCTTGACAGGTTCGGCCCCGTTGGGAAGCGTGATCGCGCCATGTTGCAGGAAGTTCAGCAGCTTGGCCTGCGCAGCCGGGGACATGTCATGCAGGTTTTCCAGAAACAGCGTGCCCCTGTGCGCTCTGGTGAGGGCGCCTGCCTTGATACTGGTCGCGCCGGGTTTGGCCGGACTGTCCCCTTGCCCGAACAACTCGGCATCCTGCATCTCGGCAGGCACGGCGCTGCAATTAAAGGTTACAAAGCGGCCTGCCGCGCGGTTGGATTTCAGGTGAATGGTGCGCGCGCAAAGTTCCTTGCCGGTGCCGCTTTCGCCCATGATGAAAGCAGGGGCCATCGAACAGGCAACCGCGCTGATCTTCTTCAGAAGTTGCGCCATGACCTCTGACTGACCGGGAAACGCGGCGTCAATGGCGCCGGACGGATGGTCGCGCTGGTCCTCCGCTTCGAAACTGTCCGCCGTGCCCAGCCGGGTTTCGGCCACGGCATTGGCGACTGCGCTGATCAGCCGGATATCGCCCAGCGGCTTGACGAGGAAGTCATGCGCCCCGGCGCGCGTTGCCTCGACCGCGATATCAACCGAGCCATTGGCCGTGATCACGATGATGCGCGTCTGCGGCTGCAGCGCCAGCATTTCGCGCATCACGATCATGCCATCTGTATCCGGCAACATCAGATCCAGAAGCACCACAGCGGGGCGATGCTCTGCAAATTTCTGCAGCGCTTCCTGCCCGTTTGATGCGCAGATCGTGCCATACCCGCCCTTGCGCAGCACTGTGCTGTAAAGCATTTGCAGCGATGCGGTATCTTCGACCAGCAATATGCTTGGGGTCGTTGTTGCGGGACTGTCCAAACTCATCACACCCTCATACGGTTTTGGGCAAGCTCAACCCTTGCGTCCGAACACAGCCCGATCATGTCTGCCCAGCACTGCGACAGCGCATCGCGGTCGCCCTTCTGGGCCAGCACCTCGGCCTCGGCACATATCTGGGTTAGCTTATGCGCCCCTATGGTCAATGCAAGCCCCTTTGCTTCATGGGCAAGCCGGCGAAGGGCCGAAAAATCGGTGTCTGCCTGAGCCCCAAGACTGGCCATCAGCACCACGCCCTGATCATGCAGGCGCGCGAAATCAGACATCATCTGTTCCAGCAGCGCTGCCACCACAGTGCTGTCACCGCATCCCAGAAGCGCGGCGAGCGAGTCGGAGTCCAAAATCGTCGTCATCTTGTCATGCCTTCAAATCATCAAATCAATAAGCCGCCCGATCGACCGGCAGCGGTTGTCGATGGTAATCCTTATTTTATACACCAAAAGCAGTGCCCGAATTATGGTAAAGTCACGCCAATAACGTGGCGTGACCCTACGTCAACGGACGGTTGCGCCGCGATTGGCGGCACCTTAGCGGGCAGCGTTGGGCAATACAACCTAAAGCTGAATGGCTGCAAGCTGCCTTATGTGCAAGTGCCCTGCGCACCGCACTGCCATCCGGGGTCTGGCACTACGATGCGTTCGGCCGCGGTCCTAGGGCGAAGATCAGGCTTTCGGATAGCCGAGGCTTTTCAGCGCGATGGCGATTTCATCCAGGATCGCGGGGTCGTCGATGGTAGCGGGCATCTTGAACTCCTTGCCATCGGCAATGCTGACCATCGTGCCCCGCAAAATCTTGCCCGAACGGGTCTTGGGCAGCCGGTCGACAACAACCGCCAGCTTGAACGCCGCGACCGGCCCGATCTGGTCGCGCACCAGCTTGACGCATTCGCGGGCAATCTCTGACTGGTCGCGCGTTGTCCCTGCATTGAGGCACAAAAAGCCCAGCGGCAACTGGCCCTTCAGATCATCCGACACCCCGATCACGGCGCATTCAGCGACATCAGGGTGGCTGGCCAGCACTTCTTCCATCGCGCCGGTGGACAGGCGGTGTCCGGCGACATTGATCACGTCATCGGTGCGCGCCATGATGTAGATATAGCCATCTTCATCCATGTAACCCGCATCGCCCGTCGCATAGTAGCCGGGGAACTGTTCCAGATAGCTTTTGCGAAACCGCGCTTCGGCATTCCACAGATTGGGCAGCGTGCCCGGCGGCAGGGGCAGCTTGATCGCAATCGCGCCCAGCGTGCCGGGGCTGACCGGGTGGCCGCCTTCATCCAGCACCTGCACATCATATCCCGGCATCGCGACTGAAGGCGAGCCAAGCTTGACCGGAAGCGGTTCATACCCGATCGGGTTGGCGGCAATCGCCCAGCCGGTTTCTGTCTGCCACCAATGGTCGATCACCGGCACATTCAACTGCCGCTGCGCCCATTGAATGGTGTCGGGGTCCGCACGTTCGCCCGCCAGATAGACGGTTTTCAGGCAGGACAGATCGTATTTGCCCACAAACGCGCCTGCGGGGTCTTCGCGCTTGACCGCACGGAACGCGGTCGGGGCGGTAAAGAAGCTTTTGACCTTGTGTTCGGAAATCACGCGCCAGAAGGTGCCGGCATCGGGCGTGCCCACGGGCTTGCCCTCGAAGACGATTGTGGTGTTGCCCGCGATCAGCGGGCCATAGCAGATATAGCTGTGTCCCACGACCCAGCCGACATCGGACGCGGTCCAGAACACATCGCCCTGATCCAGATTGTAGATGTTCTTCATCGTCCAGTTCAGCGCGACCATATAGCCCGCTGTTGCCCGGATCACGCCCTTGGGCTGGCCCGTGGTGCCAGAGGTATACAGGACATAGGATGGATGGTTGCCCTCGACGGGCACGCAATCGGCGGGGGCTGCACCATCCACGAATTCCGCCCAGTCATGATCGCGTCCCGGCGTCAGATCGGCGGCCAGTGCATCACGTTGCAGCACCACGCAGAAGTCGGGCTTGTGGCTGGCCTCTGCAATCGCGCCATCAAGCAGCGGCTTATAGGCCACCACACGCCCCGGCTCGATCCCGCAAGAAGCTGCGATCACGCATTTGGGCTGCGCGTCGTCAATCCGCACGGCCAGCTCATGCGCGGCAAAGCCGCCAAACACCACCGAATGAATCGCCCCCAGCCGCGCGCAGGCCAGCATCGCCATAAGCGCTTCGGGCACCATCGGCATATAGATGATGACCCGGTCGCCCTTGGTGATGCCCTGTGCCGCCAGCGCGCCTGCCAGTGCGGCCACGCGGTCGCGCATCTCGGCATAGCTCAGCCGGGTGATGCTGTTGGTGACCGGGCTGTCATGGATCACCGCGATCTGGTCGCCGCGTCCGGCCTCGACATGGCGGTCCAGCGCGTTCCAGCACATATTGACCATGCCGTCGCTGAACCATTCGTATAGCGGTGCGTTGTCGTCAAACAGCGCTTTCGAAGGCGGCGTCACCCAATCGATTGCCTTGGCCTGTTCCATCCAGAACCCGTTTGGGTCGGTGATCGATTTCCGGTGCAGATCGGCATAGCGCATGAGTGGTCCTCTCCCTCGGTTTGGTCGTGGCAAAGGGATAGACGACACGCGCCAGCCCGCGCAATGGCTGTTACCGGCAACAAAGCGGCATGGGCCAGGAAAACTTTGCATATCCTGCGGGTGCAGCATGTGAAAATTTGCAAATATCTCGCCAAACCCGGCCTTCAGCCCTGGTCGCAACGCTGTTTTGCAAAGCGGCGGGGCAGGTGCAACGGCAAGAGCGGGTCGCGCCCATGCGCGTGCGCGCATCATCTTCTGTTCTTCGGTGCGGGCACAGGGCCAAACCGTTTCCCGCTTTTGCACGAGATGCACCTAGCCTGAAGGATACGGGCGCAGCAGGGGTTGCAGCCGCAACTCGCTCAGGCTGCGCCACAGCCATTCCCACGGGCCGAACAGGTAGCGGCTGAACCACAGATGCGCGAAGGCCAGAAGCAGGGTGTAGACGCATAGCGCAATGGCCAGAACGGCGGCCACGCCCAACTGCCCGATCAGCGCCAGCCCCCAGCCATAGAACACTGCCTGCCCCAGCACGGCCGACAAGAGATAGCCGGTCAGGCTCATCCGTCCCAGCGGCGCCAGAATTCGGCGCAGCCCGATGGCCCAGGGGCGGCTGAGCAGGGCTGAAATCAGGATCAGATAACCAAACGCCATCACCACCATGTCCAGATGCAGCAACAGCATTGCGCCGTGTCGCGCTGCTTCCGTCGCGGGTGCAAGCTGCATTCCCACCCCTGCAACGATCAGCGCCGCGCCAAGAATTGCCCAGACCCGCGGCGCCGACAGGATCTGCTCCAGCAATCCCGCCCGGCTTGCGGCCATGCCCAGCAGGAACATCCCCGACAGCACGAAGAAGCGCAGCAGGATCAGACCGGCGGCATGGCCGGGCGCGGTGGTGGCCATGACGATGTTCTGTTCCAGCACCATCGCATAGCTTTCCGAAGCATAGGCCGGAATGCTGTCCTCTATGCCGGTGGGCACGGCGCCGGGCACCGGCGCGCCGCTCAGCATCAGCACCAGCGGGCCCGCGATGATCAGCGCGCCCCCCGTCATGGCAATTATGCGCAGCCGCAGTCGCGCGGCCAGCGGCAGGATCAGCCCCAGCGCGGCATAGGTCATCAGGATGTCGGCCCAGAACAGGAAGATCGCGTTGAACAACCCGATCCCCCACAACACCGCCATCCGCGGCAATATCATCGAGATGCCGGAATGCGCGGCGTGGCCCAGTTTCTGCAGCATCAGGTTGAAGCTGAAGCCGAACAGGAACGAGAATGCGGCCAGCGCGTTGCTTTCCAGAAACAGCGCCAGCAGCTTCCACAATGCCAGATCCATTGCACTCAGAAATTCGGCCCGTGTGTCCGGGGCCATATAGGCCAGGCCCGACAGGGTCAGCATGTTGACGATCACGACGCCGCCCAAGGCCAGCGCGCGCATGCTGTCGATCAGTGCGTTCCGCCGCTGCCGAGATGCCAGCGCCATACCCAAGCCTGCATTTTTGCTATCGGTACGGACAGCTTCCAGCCTCGGCGGGGGTTTGGCAAGCGCCCGGCGCGAAAGCCGCGCCGGATCGGCATGTCTTCGCTTGTACTGCGGCTCAGCCCGCGATGGCGTGCGTGCGCAGGCTAGCCATATTGCGCAACCGGCGTGCCCGCCAATGCCGACATGTTCAACAGCCCCCGCGCGGTGATCGAGGGGGTGACGATATGCGCAGTATTGCCCATGCCCATCAGGATCGGGCCGACCTCCAGCGCGCCGGCGCGGGTTTTCAGGATGTTGCGCACCCCGCTGGCCGCATCGGTATTGGCAAAGATCAGCACATTGGCGGGTTCGGCAAAGCGGGCATTGGGCATCAGCCGCGCGCGCAGATCCGGGTCAAGCGCGGCGTCAACATGCATTTCGCCTTCATAGTCGAAATCAACCGCCTGCGCGTCCAGGATTTCCATCGCCGCGCGCATGGTGCGCCCTGACGGGGTATCGAGATTGCCGAACTGGCTGTGCGAGCACAGCGCAATTTTCGGCGGAATGCCGAAACGGCGCACATGGCGCGCCGCGCCGATGGCGGTTTCGGCAATCTGTTCGGCGGTGGGGTTGGGGTGAACCTGGGTGTCGGCAACGAACAGATTGCCCTCCTGCTGGATCAGCAGGCTGAGCGCGCCGACCGGGTGGCGGCTGCTGTTGCCCAGGATCTGGCTGACATAGTTCAGATGCCACAGGAACTGCCCGAATGTGCCGCAGATCAGGCTGTCGGCATCCCCGCGATGGACCATGATCGCGCCAATTGCCGTGGTGTTGGTGCGCAGGATGGCGCGCGCCAGGTCAGGGGTGACGCCGCGGCGTTCCATCAGGTGGTGATAGCTTTGCCAGTAGTCGCGGTAGCGCGGGTCATCCTGCGGGTTGACCAGTTCGAAATCGCGCCCCGGCTTGATCGACAGCCCTGCGCGTTCCAGCCGCATGTCGATCACCTCGGGGCGGCCGATCAGGATCGGCACCTCGACGGTTTCCTCCAGCATCGCGGACGCCGCGCGCAACACGCGCTCATCCTCGCCCTCGGCAAAGACAATGCGTCTGGTGGTCTGGCGCGCCACCTCGAAGACGGGTCGCATGATCATCGCCGACCGGAAGACAGAGGCGTCAAGCTGCGCCTTGTAGGCTTCCAGATCAGGCACAGGCCGCTTGGCCACACCCGATTCCATCGCCGCGCGGGCCACGGCGCTGGCCACAACCCCCATCAGGCGCGGGTCAAAGGGCTTGGGGATCAGATAATCCGGCCCGAAGCTGAGCTGCTCGCCCTTATAGACCGCTGCTGCTTCGGCGCTGGTGGTGGCGCGCGCCAGCGCCGCGATACCTTCGACACAGCCGATCTGCATGGCGTCGTTGATCTCTGTCGCGCCGACATCCAGCGCGCCGCGGAAAATGAAAGGAAAGCACAGGACATTATTGACCTGGTTGGGGAAATCCGACCGCCCTGTGGCGATAATCGCATCCGGCGCGACCAAGCGCACCTGATCGGGCAGGATTTCCGGGGTCGGGTTGGCCAGGGCGAAGATGATGGGCCGCGCGGCCATGCGCGCGACATGTTCGGGCTTCAGCACGCCGGGGCCGGACAAGCCCAGAAACAGATCCGCGCCGTCGATCACCTGATCCAGTGTGCGCTTGTCGCTGGCTTGCGCGAAGGCGGCCTTTTGCGGGTTCATGTCCTCTTCGCGGCCCTGATAGACCAGCCCGTGAATATCGCAAAGCCAGACATTTTCGCGCTTCACCCCCAGCTTCAGCAGCATGTTCAGGCAGGCAATCCCTGCCGCGCCCCCGCCGGTGCTGACAATCCTGATATCCTCGAACCGCTTGCCGGTGACGCGCAGCGCATTTGTGGCAGCCGCGCCCACGACAATCGCGGTGCCGTGCTGGTCGTCATGAAAGACCGGGATGCCCATGCGTTCGCGGCACAGCTTTTCGACGATGAAGCAATCGGGTGCCTTGATGTCTTCCAGATTGATCGCACCGAAAGTGGGTTCCAGCGCGCAGACGATATCGGCCAGTTTCTCGGGGTCGGATTCGTTTACTTCGATGTCGAAGCAATCGATATTGGCGAACTTCTTGAACAGCACCGCCTTGCCTTCCATCACCGGCTTCGACGCCAGTGGCCCGATATTTCCAAGCCCCAGAACCGCAGAGCCATTGGTGACAACCGCCACCAGATTGCCCCGCGCCGTGTAGCGCGCCGCGTCTTCGGGGTTTGCCTTGATTTCCATGCAGGCTTCGGCCACGCCGGGCGAATAGGCGCGCGACAGGTCATAACCATTGGCCAGCGGCTTGGTGGCACGGATCTCCAGCTTACCGGGGCGTGGGAATTCGTGATAGAGCAGTGCCGGATGGCGGCTCTCATCCTGTGGCAGGTCTGTCATGCTGTCCTCTTGCGCGTGGGGGTTTGTTTAGTATTAAACCATTCCTCCGAATGCGCAAGTGGGATGGTGACAGCGGGCTTGCGTGCGACAAGCGCGGCGCTTGTGCCAGCGCGCTTTGCGGCGCATAGTCGGGCAGGAATGGAAAGGGATTGCATGACGTTGTTTGACCTGGCCTGCCGCGCGCGCACGCACGCCTATGCACCTTATTCGGGCTTTCGGGTGGGTGCGGCGCTGCGCAGTGCAGGCGGGCAGATCTTTTGCGGCTGCAACATCGAAAACGCGGCCTATCCCGAAGGGATTTGCGCCGAAGCCGGTGCCATCGCCGCGATGATCGCCGCGGGCGAGCGGGAAATTGTGGAATTGCTGGTGCTGGCTGACAGCCCCGACCCGGTGCCGCCCTGTGGCGGGTGCCGCCAGAAGATTGCGGAATTCGCAGCCCCCGATGTGAAGATCACAATGGCCACCCTGTCGGGCGAGACCCGCGTGATGCGTCTGGCCGACTTGCTGCCCGCTGCTTTCGGGCGGTCAGTGATGGATCGGGGCTGATGGCGCGGGCGTTCCTGATCGTGCTGGATTCCGTGGGTTGCGGTGGCGCCCCCGATGCCGCCGATTTCGGGGATGAGGGGGCAAATACGCTGGGCCGGATCATTGCCGCCTGCGCGGCAGGGCAGGCCGGGCAGGGGCGCAGCGGCCCGTTGCGCGTGCCGGTACTGGACCGTCTGGGGCTGGGCGCTGCAGTGCGGCTGGCTTCCGGCTGCGCAACACCGGGGCTGAGGGCCGCGCCGCAGGGGCTGTGGGGCGCCGCGACCGAGGTGTCGCGCGGCAAGGACACCCCGTCGGGACACTGGGAACTTGCGGGCGTGCCGGTGCCCTGGGAGTGGACCTGTTTTCCACGCCAGATCCCGGCCTTCCCGCCGGAACTGACCGCGCAGGTCTGCGCTTTGGCCGGGACCGACGGGATTTTGGGCAATTGCCACGCGGCGGGCATCCCCATTGTGCAGGAATTGGGGGGCGAACATCTGCGCACGGGCTGGCCGATTTGTTACACCTCGGTCGATTCCGTTTTCCAGATCGCCGCACATGAGCAGGCGTTCGGGTTGGAACGGCTGCATCAACTCTGTGCCGATCTGGCCCCGACCTTGCATGCGATGCGGGTGGGGCGGGTCATCGCGCGGCCATTCACGGGCGATGAAGTCTCGGGGTTTCGGCGCACCGGCAACCGGCGCGATTTCGCCATGCGCCCACCCGCGCCCACCTTGTGCGACTGGGTGCAGGATGCAGGCGGCACGGTTCATGCCGTGGGCAAGATCAGTGACATCTTTTCCGGGCAAGGCATTGATCATGTTTATAAGGGCGCGGATGATACTGCACTTTTCGAACATCTGCTGTGGTTGATCGACGGTGCAGCGGCAGGTTCCTTGATCTTTTGCAACTTTGTCGAGTTTGACACCCTTTATGGCCATGCCCGCGACATAGCCGGATATGCGCGCGCGCTGGAACGATTTGATCAATGGGCGGGGCAGGTGCTGGCGCGCATGCGGCCCGGCGATATGCTGGTGTTCACCGCCGATCACGGCAATGATCCGGGCTTTCCCGGCACAGACCACACCCGCGAGCGTGTGCCGGTTCTGGTGGCAGGCGCCGGGGCGGGTTGCATCGGGCATTGCAGCTTTGTCGATGTCGCCGCCAGCATCGCCGCGCATCTGGGCGTGGCATCGCAAGGGGCAGGGCGCAGCTTCCTGCCCTTCGCTGAAAGCTCAACCCCGCCACGGTCACAGGAGGAGCGATCATGACCGCGCCAATGCCGATCATCCTGACACATCCGCTGGTGCAGGACCGGCTGTCGCAGATGCGTCAGCCCAACACCCCGCCCGCCGTATTCCGCGCGCTGCTGCGCCAGATAAGCATGGCGCTGGCGCTGGAGGCCACGCGCGATCTGCCGCTGGCAAGCCGCGACATCACCACGCCGTTGCAGGGCATGGCCGCGCCGGTTCTGGCCCGGCCCGAACCGGTGCTGGTGTCGATCCTGCGGGCGGGAAATGGCATGCTGGACGGGCTGCAACAGTTCCTGCCCGATGCGCCGGTAGGGTTTGTGGGGCTTTACCGCGACGAGGCCACGCTGCGCCCGGTGCAGTATTATTGCAAGCTGCCCGATGGGCTTGGCGCGCGCCGGGTGTTGGTGCTGGACCCGATGCTGGCCACCGGCAACACCGCTGTTGCCGCGGTCGATCTGATCAAGGCGGCAGGGGCGCATGATATCTGGCTGCTGGCGTTGCTGGCCGCCCCGGAAGGCGCGGATTGCCTGCACCGCGCGCATCGTGATGTCACCATCCTGACCGCCGCGCTGGATGAGCGATTGAATGACAAGGGTTATATCCTGCCGGGGTTGGGCGATGCCGGTGACCGGATATTCGGCACCGGGTAGCAGGCTTGGCGGCGCATTGGCGGCGCTGTCCGAATCGCCTTTACTTGGCGCATGGAACGCGGGCATTCTGGCACCAGTGATCTTGGGGGACACATGAATTTCAGACAGTTGCCAGCCTTGGCATTATGCATGTTGTTGGGCATGCCGGCCATTGCCCAGAATGCCGGAATTACCCCGGCGGAAACACCGCCTGCCGGGTTCGAGGGGCGCGAATATACCGACAGCCGCGGCTGCGTGTTCCTGCGCTCTACCTTCGGCGGCGAGGTGACATGGGTGCCGCGTCTTGATGCCAACCGCCAGCCCATATGCAATGGCGCCCAGGCCACGGCTGATCCGCTCGCCTCTGATCAGGTTCGGCCCGTGCCGCAGCCCGCGGGTTCCGCCCCGCGCCCCGCGACGCCCGAATGGCTGGGCAAGGAGAGAGAGGCGCGCCCCGGCACCTTGCGGCGCGCAACCCCGCCCCGCCCCGCCGCGCCGACGCGCAGCGCGCGCATCCGTCAGGCCGATGCCTCTGGCCGCCATCCCGACTGCCCGCGCAATGCACCCTATGGTCAGCCAGTGCGCACATCCGACGGGCGGCTGATGATCTATTGCGTGGCCCATCCCGATCATTTCCCCGAATGGCTGGTCGGCAAGGATGGGCGCATTTCCAGCGCTCCGGTCAGGCTGCCCGCGCCCGCACAGTTGCCCCAACCCGTCGAGCCACCACCCTACGGGATGCGGGTGCAGTTCGGCAGTTTTCGCGTGGCCCAGAATGCCGTCCGCGTCCGCGACCATCTGCATGCGCATGGCGTGGCGGCTCATATCCACCAGTCGGGCGGGTATAGCGTTGTCACCTCCGCGCCTTTCGCCGATCTGGCGCAGGCCAACCGGGCGATGCAGCTTGCCCGCGTGATGGGGCTGCATGATGCGTTCATGTTCCGCTGAAATTGTGCCGCGCCGCCTGTAGCACTGTGCGGTCGCGCTACTGGGCGGCTTATGGCGCGGTCGGTGCCGGCCCCTGACGAAATTCGGCCATCAAGGCGCGCACCACTTCGCGCAGGGCTTCATCGGGGCTTGCGCCTTGCGCCACGGCATCGGCATGGGTCGCGCGCTGGCGTTCGGCGCTGGTGCCCAGGGCCAGAATATCCTGCGCGCCGCGCAATTCATTCAGGCATTCGAGCACCATTGCATCGGCTTCCAGCATCTCGATCAGTTCGGCCACCAGTTGGGGCATTGGCACAAGCTTGCCGCGCCCGATATCCAGCAGCCCCTCGCGCGGGCCATAGCGCTGCGCGCGCCAGCGGTTCTCTGCGATCAGAAACCGGTCATAGATGCGCCAGCGCTGGTTGCGGCGGCGCAACTCGACCAGCATGCGGGTGATCGACTGGATCAGCGCGGCGATGGTCAGCGTGTGCTCCATGATCGGCATGACATCGCAGATGCGGGTTTCCAGTGTCGGGAAATGCGCCGAAGGCCGGATATCCCACCAGATTTTCGAGGTATCCTCGATCAGCCCCGCGCCGATGATGGTATCGACCGAGCGGCGATACTCGCCGTAAGAAATGAATTCGGGCGGCAGCCCGGTGCGTGGCAGATTGTCGAAGACTGTCAGCCGGTAGCTGTTCAGCCCGGTATCCTGCCCGCCCCAGAAGGGCGACGAGGTCGACAGTGCCAGCAGATGCGGCAGGAAATAGCTGAACTGGCGCATGATATCGAGCCGCAGATCATCATCGGGCAGCCCGACATGCACATGCGTCCCGCAGATCAGCATCCGGCGGACCACCCCCGCCAGATCGCGGGCAAGGTCGTTATAGCGCTTCTTTTCGGTATGCCTGCGCGTGTGCCAGTCGGCAAAGGGATGGCAGGACACGGCCAGCGGGGCCATGCCGTATTCGGCAGCGCAATCGGCGATGGTGCGGCGCAGATGGCCCAGATCGGCGCGCGCCTCGGCGATATTGGCGCAGACCCCGGTGCCCACCTCGATCTGGCAGGCCAGAAATTCGGGCGAGACCTTGTCGCCCAGCGCTTTCGCGCAATCGGTCATCAGCGCATCGGGCACATCGACCAGCGCGCAGCTTTCGGCATCGACCAGAAGGTATTCTTCCTCGATGCCCAATGTGTAGTTGGTGGCGTCACTGTCCATATCCGCAGCCTAGCGCGCGCCGCCGCAATCGCAAAAGCGTTTTGCGCTGTCAGAAGGGCTTTTCCCTGCGTGACCGGCGCGCTAACACTCGCTGATGGTCATTGTGAATGCAGCCTTGCCCTATGCGCCCTGGATGACACCCGCAGGTCAGCGCCTGCCGGGGGTGATGCCGCTGGATATGGCCGAGTGGCTGTTCATCGATGACGCCTATGGCGCGCAGATGGCGGAACGCGCGCGGCTTCTGGCAGAAATCTCCCAGCGGGTCGTGGCCTGTCAGCCACAGGCCGCCGCCGCCGCGCGGGAATTGCTGGCCAGGGTGCTGGCCGATCTGCCGGGTCTGGGATTCGAGGTGACGCAATCGTATGTGACGCGCCCGGACGGGGTGCAGGTGCAGCCTGATCCCGCGCGCCCGCTGTGGTCGCTGGGGCATCTGTTGCAGGCGGATTTCTGCATCCTGCAAAAGCCGCAAGATGCTGCCGAGCATGTCCTGACCGCCGCTATTCTGTGCTTTCCGTCAAGCTGGACATTGTCCGAGAAGCTGGGCCGCCCCTTGCTGCGCATTCATGCACCTGTGGACAGCTATGATGCGCAGATGGGCGCGCGGGTGCAGCGCATGTTCGACAGAATTCGCCCCGAACAGCCGCTATGGCGGGCCAATCTGCTGCGCTATGCCAATCCCGATCTTTATCAACCCCGCCGCGAATTCGCCCCCAAGGACAAGCGCCATGACGGGGTCTATATCCGGTCCGAGCGCCAGGTGCTGCTGCGTTTGCCGCAAAGCGGGGCGGTGGTGTTTTCGATCCATACCGCACAGGTGCATTACGACGCGCTGACGCCCGAACAGCGCGCAGTGCTGGCGCAGCTGTCAGTCTAGCGCCGCCGCGCTGCCATTCATCCTGTCGCGGTCCTGCGCTGCGATGACCGGGCCGCGCAGTCTGGCGGCGCGCGCGCGCAGCGCCGCGGCGCGGGCCTCGGTCGAGGTTTCGCTCAGACGGGCGGTGTTCGGGCCGTCCGCGTGCTGGGCAAGGATATCGCGGATCGGCAGCAATTCCGGTGTCGGCCCCTGCGCGGTTCCGCGCCGTTCGGGCAAATCGGCAGGGGCAAGGCAGGCCGTCAGGCCAAGCGCGGCCAGCACCAGCACGGCGCGTCTTGTCCCATGCCCGAAGCCTGCTGTCATCTGCCACCCCTGTCCCGGATACATCAAACCATGCGCGATGTTGCGACCGGGTGCAAGCCCTGCAATGCGCAGTTGCAGCTTGCACTTTGGCCGAATTCCGGGCCAAACACCACGTTATGGCGCGCAAGAAGAACTCTTCAGGGGAAATCACCGGGCCGCGGGTGCGCGCGGCAGCCCTGCGGCTGTTTGCCCGATACGGCTATGCCGCCGTGTCCATGCGCCAGATCGCGGCCGAGGTCGGCGTTCAGGCCAGCGCGCTTTATCGCTACACGCCCGACAAGCAAAGCCTGCTCTTTGATCTGATGCAGGCGCATCTGGCCGAACTGCTGGACAGCTATGCCGCCTTGCCCGGTACGGATGATCCCGTGGCCGCGCTGGAACAGTTCACCCGCTTCCATATCCGTTTTCACACTGCGCGCAGCGATGCGGTTTTCATCGCTTATATGGAGTTGCGCAATCTGGAACCTGCGAATTTCGCGCGGATCGAGGCCATGCGGCGCCAGTATGAAGCCCATCTGCAAGCCATTCTGGAACGGGGTCAGGCAGCGGGGGTCTTTGCCGTGCCTGATGCCAAGCTGGCCACTTACGCGCTGATCGCCATGCTGACCGGGGTCAACACATGGTATCGTGAAGGCGGGCGGCTGAGCCTTGCGCGGGTGGAAGATATCTACTGGAATATGGTGCGTCAGGCGGTCGGTGTGTGAAGCGCCCGAAATTTGTGCATTTCGGCGTATTTGTGGTTTCGATTGATG
This sequence comes from Paracoccaceae bacterium, assembly GCA_020832655.1. Lineage (GTDB taxonomy): Bacteria > Pseudomonadota > Alphaproteobacteria > Rhodobacterales > Rhodobacteraceae > Roseinatronobacter. The sequence goes on along the minus strand of JAFIEF010000022.1, from coordinate 29,386 downwards.
CAGAAACTGCTAGGCTGTCTGCTACAGAATGTCGCAGTTCAGGCGGCGCGGACAGGGAAAGGTGTGCCATGTTGGATGTCAAGGAACCGGGCTTTCGCGAAAATGTCGATCTGATGTTTCACCGTGCAGTCGCGCATGTGGATCTTCCGCCGGGGCTGGCCGAGAAAATCCAGATCTGCAATTCCACCTATACTGTGCGTTTCGGGGTTCGGCTGCGCGGCAAGATCGAAACCTTTGTGGGCTACCGCTCTGTGCATTCCGAACATATGGAGCCGGTCAAGGGCGGCATCCGCTTTGCGCCAGAGGTCAACCAGAACGAGGTCGAGGCGCTGGCCGCGCTGATGACCTATAAATGTGCGCTGGTGGAAACGCCTTTTGGCGGATCGAAGGGCGGTCTTTGCATCGACCCGCGCAAATATGAAGAACATGAGCTGGAACAGATCACCCGCCGCTTCGCCTATGAACTGGCCAAGCGCGACCTGATTCACCCCGCCCAGAACGTGCCCGCCCCCGATATGGGCACGGGAGAGCGTGAAATGGCCTGGATTGCCGACCAGTATGCGCGGATGAACACCACCGATATCAATGCCCGCGCCTGCGTCACGGGCAAGCCCTTGAATTCCGGTGGCATCAAGGGCCGGGTCGAGGCCACGGGGCGCGGCGTGCAATACGCGCTGCGCGAGTTCTTCCGCCACCCTGATGACGTGAAGAAGGCCGGACTGTCGGGCAGTCTGGCGGGCAAGCGCGTCATCGTGCAGGGTCTGGGCAATGTGGGCTTTCACGCAGCGAAATTCCTGCGCGAGGAAGATGATGCGATCATCACCGCGGTCATCGAACGCGACGGGGCGCTGGTATCGAAGGACGGTCTGGACCCCGATGCGGTGCGCGAGTGGATCGGGCAGAATGGCGGGGTCAAGGGCTTTCCGGGGGTCGACTATGTCGAGAATGGCCAATCCGTGCTGGAAATGGACTGCGACATCCTGATCCCGGCTGCACTTGAAGGGGTGATCAACATCAACAATGCCGGGGATATCAAGGCACCGCTGATCATCGAGGCCGCCAATGGCCCGATCACCGCCAATGCCGACGAAATCCTGCGCGAAAAGGGGGTCGTGATCATTCCTGACCTTTATGCCAATGCAGGCGGGGTGACGGTGTCCTATTTCGAATGGGTCAAGAACCTCAGCCATATCCGCTTCGGGCGGATGCAGCGGCGCAATGAAGAGGCCCACGCCCTGCTGCTGGTCAAGGAACTGGAACGCCTCTCGGCCGATAAGGGGTTGGGATGGGAACTCAAGCCCGACTTCAAACGCCGCTATCTTCAGGGCGCAGATGAGTTGCAGCTTGTGCGCTCGGGGCTTGATGACACCATGCGCAAGGCCTATCAGGACATCTCTGAAACCTGGAACAGCCGCAGCGATGTGCATGATTTGCGCACTGCTGCCTTCATTCTGGCCATCGAACGGGTTGCCGCCAGCTACCGCGCCAAGGGGCTGTAAGGCGGACAGGCCGGATCAGGGGCCGAGGCCGCGGAGGAGGGGTCAGCCATGCGCGGCCCTTTCTGCCTGCTGCGCCTGGGCACGCTGGCGCGCGAATGCCGAATCGCGATCCGCCAGCCCCAGCAGGTTGGATACCAGCCGCATCAACCCGTCTTCTTCGTCATGGCGGGCGTGGTCTGCCAGAATGACCCGCCACATATCCTGCAACAGCCCTGCGCGGTCGTCGAGCGCCACCAGCGCCTTGACCGCGCGGGTCAGATGCACGGTGTCGCCGGTTGCGCTTTCCAGACGCTCACCCGCCTGGCGCAGCGCGCGCGATTGCGCAGGCGCCAGATCCAGCCTTTCGCACAGCACGCTATCGATCATCGCGACCTGCCGCGGGTCGTAATCGAGATTGGCCCTTGCTGCGCGTACCAGAAGTGCGGCCAGCGGTGCATTGGCATCCGGTGGCCCGGCTGTCTTGTCCATCGCGGGCGCGCGCCATTTGTGCAGCGCGGATTTCAGAAATGCCTTCATGGCTGACTCAGTCCTTCACAGGCAGCCCCTCGACCGCGCCGGTGTCATCGGGGGTGAAGGTCATGGCCAGCCCGTTGATGCAATGGCGCTTGCCGGTGGGCGCGGGGCCATCATCGAAGATGTGGCCCAGATGCCCGCCGCAATTGGCGCAATGCACTTCCGTCCGGGTCATGAAGAAGCGCCGGTCGGTCTTGGTGCCTACCGCGCCATCAACGGCGTCCCAGAAGCTGGGCCAGCCGGTGCGGCTGTCATATTTGGTTTCCGACCGATAGAGCGGCTGCCCGCAACCCGCGCAATTATAGACCCCCGCGCGTGATTCATTCAGCAGGGGCGAGCGTTCGCCCATCAGCGCATTGGTGAAGGCGCGTTCGGTCTGGTGATCGCGCAATACGGCATATTGCGCTGGCGTCAGCCTTGCGCGCCATTCCTGATCACTCAGCGTCAGCGGAAAGGACTGCCCGGCCACGGCCCCGCGCGCGCCGAACATGACAAGCCCTGCGGCTGCCAGAAAAGACCTGCGATCAATCATCTTCCCCTCCTGTCAGGTTGCATCACTGCCGTGTCGTTTTCATTTAGGGCATTGTTGCAAGACTTCTTCAACAAGCCTGCGTGATCTGTCATTATCCCCGCCATGAGTCTGCCCCCCGGTTTTCTGGATGAACTGCGCAACCGTGTTTCGATCTCGTCCATTGTCGGGCGCAAGGTCACATGGGACATGCGCAAATCCAATCAGGCCAAGGGCGATTTCTGGGCGCCATGCCCGTTCCATCAGGAAAAGACCGCGTCCTTCCATGTCGATGACCGCAAGGGCTTTTACTACTGCTTTGGCTGTCACGCCAAGGGCGATGCGCTGACCTTCCTGCAAGAAACCGAAAACATGTCCTTCATGGAAGCGGTCGAGGCTATGGCCCAGCAGGCTGGCATGACCATGCCCGCGCGCGACCCGCAAGCCGCGCAAAAGGCCGACCATCTGTCAGAGCTGGCCCAGATCAACGAAGCGGCTGTGCGGTTCTTCCGCGCGCAACTCAATGCGACGGCAGCGCGCGAGGCGCGCGCCTATCTGCAAAAGCGCGGGCTGGATGATGCAGCACTGGCGCGGTTCGAGATCGGCTTTGCCCCCGATGCGCGCCAGACATTGCTGGATCATCTGACCGGGGCGGGGATCGCGGCGGCCAAGGTCATAGAGGCCGGGCTGGCGGCGCAGCCCGATGACGGGCGCGCGCCCTATGACCGCTTTCGCGGGCGCATCATCTTCCCCATTCGCGATGCGCGCGGGCGCTGCATTGCCTTTGGCGGGCGCGCTATGGCCCCTGATGCCCCGGCGAAATACCTGAACTCGCCGGAAACGCCGCTGTTTGACAAGGGCCGCTCGCTTTACAATGCCGGGCCTGCGCGCAGTGCCGGCGGCAAGGGCCAGCCCCTGATCGTGGCCGAAGGCTATATGGACGTCATCGCGCTGGACCGGGCAGGCTTTGCCGCCTCGGTCGCGCCCTTGGGCACGGCCATCACCGAGGATCAGCTGCGCATGATCTGGCGGCTTTCGCCCGAGCCGGTGATCGCACTGGATGGCGATCAGGCGGGGTTGCGGGCAGGCTACCGGCTGATTGATCTGGCGCTGCCCATGCTCAGCCCCGACCATGCGCTGCGCTTCTGCCTGTTGCCCGAAAAGATGGACCCCGATGATGTGCTGCGCGCAGGCGGCGCTGCGGCGATGCGCAAGCTGATCGACGCAGCGGTGCCGCTGGTGCGGCTTTTGTGGCAGCGCGAAACCGAAGGCCAGGACTTCGACAGCCCAGAGCGCCGCGCCGCGCTGGACAAAAGGTTGCGCGCGGCTTTGGGCAAGATCAGCGATCCCGGCCTGCGCGCGCATTATGCCGAAGGGCTGAAAGCGCTGCGCGCTGCGCATTTTCGTCCCGCGCAGGGCCGTGCCGGGAATGGTCAAAGCTGGCAGGGCAGGGGGCGCGGCAGGCCGCTTGCCCCGCGCAGCCCGCTGCCTGCCACGCGCTCTACCTTGCTGGCTGCGGCGCAGGACGGGCAGGTCACCGATCAGATGCATGAAGAGATCATCCTTGCGATCCTGCTGCGCCATCCCACGCTGTTGGCGGAATTCGAATCCGATCTGGAAAGCGTTACGATGCAGGATGCGCGCAATGACGCACTGCGCACAGCGCTGCTGCATGGCGCCTCGTCCATCGACCCTGCGGCCAAGGCGGTGCTCATGGCACTGGGCCATGTGCGCATCGCACCGCCCGTGCGCAGTGATGATGTCGAACTTGCGCGAAGCTGTCTGCGCGACGAGTTCACCCGGCTGACCGCACGTCGCGGCCTTGAAGCCGAATTGCGCGATGCGCTGGAAGACCTGTCCGATCTGGCCGATGAGGGCGTGACCTGGCGCTTGCGGCAGGCCGCTGACACGCGCAACCGCGCGGAACGTGCAAAGCTGACGGATTCGACCGATCTGGGCGAGGATCGCGCCGAATTATCGGGCCAGCTTGACCGGCTGATCGAATCACAGGTCTGGGTAAAGCGCAAAAAGTGACCTGACCGTTGCCACAGCGCAAGTATCGGCAGCGCTTTCTTCATTCTAGAACTGGAAAATCGTGTCTGTTTTTCCTACATGGGTCACAGTCTGCGCATGTTTCAGGGTGATTCGCCGAATCGATTCGGGACAACCCCTTTGCGCCTATTTCAGCGGGAGCTTTCATGGCCGCCAAAGATACCGACGACACCCGAGCCGATGATCAGGAAACCGACGGCGCGCCCGCTGTCAGTCATGCGTCGATCAAGAAGATGATCGCACGGGCGAAAGAGCGTGGCTACATCACCTACGAACAGCTTAACAAATCGTTACCGCCCGATCAGGTCTCCTCCGAGCAGATCGAGGATGTGATGTCGATGCTCTCGGAAATGGGCATCAATGTCGTCGAGGATGACGAGGAGAGCGACGACGCCGAAGCAAAGTCGGGCGAGTTGGTCGAAACCGGCAGCGGCTCGCGCGAGGTCGCGGTCGCCACCAGCGCCAGCGATGAAAAGCTGGATCGTACCGATGACCCGGTGCGCATGTATCTGCGTGAAATGGGGTCGGTCGAACTCTTGTCGCGCGAAGGCGAGATCGCGATTGCCAAGCGCATCGAGGCCGGCCGAAACACCATGATCGCCGGGCTGTGCGAAAGCCCGCTGACCTTTCAGGCCATCACCATCTGGCGTGACGAGCTTCTGAATGAAGATGTGCTGCTGCGCGATGTGATCGATCTGGAAACCACCTTCGGCAATGCAATGGACGAGGATGAGCCGGTTTCGGTTGGCGAAACCGCCGCTGCCGCTGCTGCCCCCAGCCCGGCCCGTGAACGCAAGGCAGAGCCGGAACTCGACGCTGATGGCAACCCCCTGGCATCATCGGATGATGACGAAGATGATGACGATCAGACCAACCTGTCGCTGTCGGCGATGGAAGCCGCGCTGAAGCCCAAGGTTCTGGAAACCCTTGGCCGTATTGCCGATGATTTCGAATTGCTGTCGGCAATGCAGGACCAGCGCATGATCGCGACCATGCAGGAAGACGGGAAGTTCAGCGCAGATCAGGAACAGAAATATCAGAAGCTGCGCGCCGAGCTTGTCGAGCTGGTGAACTCGCTGCATCTGCACAACAACCGTATCGAGGCGCTGGTCGATCAGCTTTACGGGATCAACCGCCGCATCATGTCGATCGACAGCGCAATGGTGAAGCTGGCCGATCAGGCGCGCATCAACCGGCGCGAATTCATCGATGCCTATCGCGGGGCCGAACTTGATCCGACATGGTGCGACCGCATGGCCGACAAGCCCGGACGCGGCTGGCAGGCGCTGATGGAACGCTCGCGCGACAAGGTTGATGAGTTGCGCAATGACATGGCGCAGGTCGGTCAGTATGTCGGTGTCGATATCCAGGAATTCCGCCGCATCGTCGCGCAGGTCCAGAAGGGCGAAAAGGAAGCGCGTCAGGCCAAGAAGGAAATGGTCGAGGCCAATCTGCGGCTGGTGATCTCGATCGCCAAGAAATACACCAATCGCGGGCTGCAATTCCTCGATCTGATCCAGGAAGGCAATATCGGTCTGATGAAGGCGGTGGACAAATTCGAATATCGCCGTGGCTACAAGTTCTCGACCTATGCGACATGGTGGATCCGGCAGGCGATCACGCGCAGTATCGCCGATCAGGCGCGCACCATCCGCATTCCGGTGCATATGATCGAAACCATCAACAAGCTGGTGCGCACCGGCCGCCAGATGCTGCATGAGATCGGGCGCGAACCCACCTCCGAGGAACTGGCCGAAAAGCTGCAGATGCCGCTCGACAAGGTGCGCAAGGTGATGAAGATCGCCAAGGAACCGATCAGCCTTGAAACCCCCATCGGCGACGAGGAAGACAGCCAGCTTGGCGATTTCATCGAGGATACGAATGCGCTGCTGCCGCTGGATTCGGCGATTCAGGACAATCTGCGCGATACCACATCGCGGGTGCTGTCCTCGCTTACCCCGCGCGAAGAACGGGTGCTGCGCATGCGCTTCGGGATCGGCATGAACACCGATCACACGCTGGAAGAGGTCGGCCAGCAATTCAGCGTCACCCGCGAACGCATCCGCCAGATCGAGGCCAAGGCACTGCGCAAGCTCAAGCACCCCTCGCGCTCGCGCAAGCTGCGCAGCTTTCTGGATCAGTAGGGCGCGCGGATGGTGCGCCCCTTTGTGACTGCCCGCCTCGGGGTCTGCCGGGAATGCGCAGACCCTTCGGCCTTTATTCAACCTGTCGGCTTTCGATTAACGCTCTGTTTGTGAGTTTCTGGCATGGTCGCTGCCAGGCTTCGAGATGGAGAGTGTTGTGAGTATTCAGCAAGGCATCGGTGCAGCGGTCCGGTCAGAGTATCTTGTCAGATATCTGGACAATCTGGCGTTGCTGGAACGCCTGCACCGGTTGCTGCTGGATCTGATCAAGGATGAATTCGAGCGCCTTGGCATCAATGATGTGAACCCGGTGCAGGCGTTGTTGCTGTTCAATATCGGCGAGAATGAAGTGACCGCGGGCGAGTTGAAGTCGCGCGGCTATTATCAGGGTTCGAATGTGTCCTACAATCTAAAGAAGCTGGTCGATCAGGGCTATATGCACCACCAGCGCTGCCCGGTGGACCGGCGCGCAGTCCGGGTGCGGCTGACCAAGAAGGGCGGGATCATCCGCGAACAGGTTGCAGCGCTGTTTGCCCGCCACGCTGAAGAGTTGCAGGCCGAGGGCATTGTCGATTACGCGCGCCTTGACACGGTCGCGCGCAGTCTGCGCCAGATCGAACGCTTCTGGGGCGACCGCATCCGCTATATCTACTGATCCGCGCGGGTTGGGCTGGCTGGCCCGGCCGCCGCGTCAGTGCGGCGTGGGGCCGGGGCTGTCTGGAATATGCGCGTCCTGTGGGCTGGCGCGTATGCTTCAGCGAACAGCTTACCCCGGCAGGCGTCTGTCATGCGCGGATATCGCTTGATCCTGAGGGGGAGATGGTGGGCGACCCTGGAATCGAACCAGGCGTGGGTCTCCCCGGCGGAGTTACAGTCCGATGGGATGGGCTTCTCACACCCCCTTGTAAGCACTCAAAACCCTTGCAAAACAACGCTATTTAGCCTATATATCCGCCGTAGCTTCTAGGCTTTTCTTGCTTATTTGCTTACAAATTGCTTACAAACGGGCGGATATCATGGGCGACAATCGGAAAAAACTGACCAAGACCAGCGTGGCGGATATCGCACCGGTGGCAGGTAAAACCATCATCGTATGGGATACGGAAACGCGCGGTTTCGGGCTTCGCGTCTCAAGTGGCGGGGCCAAGTCATACATCCTGCAACGCCGCATAGGTAAGAAAGAGCGGCGCATGACCATCGGTCGCGCGGGCGACATGACGCTGGACAAGGCGCGCAAGGAAGCGGCCAAGCTGGTCGCGCAGATCGTGGACGGGATCGACCCTGTGCAGGAACAAGAGCGCCAAGCCGTTCAAGCCCTGACCTTGCGCGCAGCGTTTGAAAACTACATTGCAGCGCCAGTGCAGAAAAAGGGGGCGTCCAGAGGCAAGGTGCGCAAGCCGCGCACTGTCCGAGATATCCGTTTGCAGATGATGCGTTTTAAGGATTGGCTGGAACTGCCCATTAAGGATGTCACCGAAGATATGGTGAAGGCGCGTCACAAGAAGATTGCCGAGGTTTCACCCGCGCAGGCCGATCTGGCTTTTCGGTATCTTCGCGCATGTTTGAACTATGCCATTGCTGACAGCCCGAAGGACAATCCAGCACTTTCGTATAACCCGGTTGATCGTTTGAACCGAGTGAGTGCATGGGCCAATGTGGAAGCCGCAAAAGGTCATGTTCCTGCTGACCGTCTCGCAGACTTCGTGCAGGCCGTGCAGGCTGGTCTGGTGGGCTTGCGGCATGAGAATGAACACCGTGACGCTATCCTGTTCATGCTGCTTACAGGCGCGCGCCATGCCGAAGTGATGGGCGATGCGAAATCAGGATATGAGCCTTTGAAGTGGTCGCAGGTTGATCTGGACGCCGCGACAGTGTTTTTCCCTGAGCCGAAAAACCGCCAGCCCTTCACCCTATATCTATCTCGACAAGTGGTCGAACTGCTACGCCAGCGGCACAAGGTCAGTGGCAAGAGACGGTATGTTTTCGCCAATGCCAAGGGCGATGTGGCAGAGGATATCCGCAGCGCATATGCGCGTCTTGAAAAGGCGATGGGGTTTCGCGTCACAAGCCATGACTTGCGGCGCAGCTACGCCACAGCGGCCAGCAGGTGCTGCAATGCCTTCGTTCTGAAGGCGCTGATAAACCATGTCGTGGCGAAGGCGGATGTGACCGCCGGGTATGTCCAGATCGAGCCGGACGATATCAGACAGGCCGCGCAGGCCGTTGCAGACTTCATTCTGTCACCTGCCCGGATCGTGCCGACAGATAACGTGGTGAAGCTGGAGGCGCGGGGATGAAGAAACTGGACAAAGACGAACTAGAGATGAAAAAATTAGAGGCTTGGGAAGAGCACTGGAAACTAAAAGAGCCGGGTAAGTCAAAGCAGATCGGCGAAGCTATTGCAGCGGGAATGCGTGATATTTTCCGCAAGAATGGATACGATGTAGATGAGTTGATGCGGACGTATGACGAGCAAGAACATAGACGGCGGCGGCGACAACGAGAAATCGAACACTACAGCAAGTTTGATCTTTCAATTCTCAAAGCTTTAGATTTGACGCTAGACGATGTTCTAAACTTGAAGAAAGAAAAGGCGAGACGCAAAGGTGCTGCATCTAAGCGGCCAGAAACTGCGGATAAGCAGAAGCCCAAATTTCTTGAGATAGTCATTCAATGTGAAAGTGAGGGTCTGAACTTCGCACAGACGCTTCGTAGGCTCACCCAAAAATTGACCGTCACGGAGCGGACACTGCGAACCTGGCTTAGTGAACTTGTGGAAAGCCCGCATTGCGATATCCCGCCACCGCGCAGAAAAGGAAAAGGCTAGGTATTTCCGAAAAGCCTAGCCTCTTTAGTTTTATCATTTAGAAACAAATGCTTAATTCCCCTCATGACTGCTACATGAGGGCAAAACATGCAAAGCATTACTCAAACAACCGTCACCGTCCCTGTCTTGTGGGATCAACGCCAGACTGCCGACTATCTAGGCGTCAGTCCGAAATGGCTAGAACGCGACAGATGGCTGGGCGCGAAAATTCCCTACATCAAGGTAGGACGCGGCGTCCGTTACCGCGCTGCTGACGTGGTCGCCTTTGTTGAATCCAATTCGGTCGAGGTGGCGTGATGGATTGGCAGAAACAAGTTGTGCGCGCCACTATGGAAGGCGCAGGCGAGTATAAAGGCGTCCAGCTTCATTTCCTCTTGCAGCGGCTAGAAGCCTGTCCCGAGGCTTTGCCAGCGATTGCAGCGGCTATCCGTGACATGGGGCATTGGCTGGAACGCCAAGCTGACGAACTGGAGCGCGAGGGGATCAGGCGCGCAGGCGGCGCTGAGATCGTAAACCTTCCCCAAAAGTAAAACCCGCACCGAGGGACGCGGCGCGGGCTTGGGGTATTCAGAAGCGGGCAGCTTCACCTGAGATTATACCACCGCCGCGCCTATCGGGCAACCGAAAGGCTAGAGCATGACTTATCATAAAAATGAAACCGCGCAGAACTTGGACGCGCTGGTCGATGACCTGCAATCCGCACTCGACAAGATCGACGTTGCAATCGCCCAAATGGACGGGGCGCAGCTATTCGACACACTTTGTTTTGTCCGAGAATATGGCGACCTGAGCGATACGCACCACCGCATTCTTCTCGACAAGCTGGAAAAAGCCAATGCGGCAGAATCCGCGCGTGGCAATCATGCGCTGAATGTCTGCGTGCATCGCGATCAGGCATCGCAGAAGTGGGAATGCGCAGTATGGGACGGACAAGTTGACGTATTGAGCAAAGCATTTCCGACATATTCGCAAGCCAAGGCGGCAGGCGATATGCTTCATGACTTCCTCATTATCGCGGAGCGGGCTGGGTGTTTTGATTACCAAACGCCGAACGCCGCAGAATGTTCTGACGAACACGAAAAAGTCCCGTTTTGAGGTGGTCATCATGACAGATGCACAGAAGATCACACTCGACCTGGCTGGTCGATGGCATGGCGCATATGGCAGCGCAGCTTGCCCTTGTTGCCAGCCCGAACGGCGGCGCGATCAGACCGCGCTGACCCTTACAGATGGCAACGGCGGGCGCTTGCTGCTGCACTGCAAAAAGAGCGGATGCAGCTTTACGGATATCATCCGCGCTGCTGGTGTTGCACCCGGCAGCTATGCACCGCCTGACCCTGCAATCATCGCCCAAAGGGAAACCGAACGGCGGGCCGAAATCGACAAGAGGTCACGACAGGCGCGCGCGCTTTGGGATGAGGCTTCACCGATCACCGGAACGCTTGCCGAAACCTACCTACGCGGGCGCGGGATCACTTGCGCCATGCCTGACAGCCTTCGCTTTCATGGTGACTGCTGGCATGGGCCGACCGCGCGGCGATGGCCTGCAATGGTCGCGCTGGTGGAAGGGGCCGAGGGCTTTGCGATACATCGCACTTTCCTTGACGCTGACGGGCGAGGAAAAGCCAAGGTCGACCCGGACAAGATGATGCTGGGATGCACGCGCGGCGGCGCTGTTAGGCTCACACAGGCGCAAGGGCCGCTCGTCATATGCGAGGGCATAGAGACGGGCTTGAGCCTTGCCAGCGGCCTGCTACGCGCGCCTGCGACGATCTGGGCGGCATTATCCACCAGCGGGATGCGCGCCTTGCGCCTTCCATCGTCACCGGGCCGGATCACGATTGCGACCGATGGCGATGACGCAGGCCGCGCTGCTGGTCACGAACTCGCACAACGCGCGCATGGTCTGGGCTGGAAGTGCAGCATTTTGCCCGCGCCGCAGGGCCGCGATTGGAATGATATTTTGCAGAAACGGAAGGTTGCGGCATGAATGTTGAGGATTATCTGCAAGAATACACGCCGGAGACGAGACCGCCAATCAGTCGAGATGCAGAACGTATCGTCAAGACCATTGCGAAGCGGATCAGGGACAGCTTGCCCGATCTGCAAGACGATCCCGATATAGATGGCGCGATCATTCAAAACATGATTGAGGGCGCATTCTGGTCTGGCGTGAAGTCAAAAATATTCCTTCTCAATCATGATGAATGTCTCGTGCAATTCGGAGGGCAAGACGCATGGAAGTTTCTATGTCGCCGCTTTGGCAAGCCCGTTGATGTTGAATGCATCATTGAACAGGTCAAGGCCGCCCGTGTCGCAGCACAAGACCAAGGCGACGAGCAGAAAGACATATCACAGCGCGATCAGGACAAGATTGCAAAAGCTGTTCACGCCTCAGTTATCGACCCGATACTGGATTATCTGAAATACGAAAACCAGCGCGATCAGGTGGAATGGTCAGTTGATATGTTCGCCAAGCGCGCCAAGCTGGAATTGAAAGAGGATGTTGTCCGCATTGTGCTGACACACCAGCCGCTTGATGTGACAGGGCCGAGAGATCAGGCAGTCATTGATGACTACCGCGCGCACTTTCCGCAGATCGACCAAGTGTTAGGCTATATCATCGCGGCGCGTTTCGCACTTGACCGCAAGAAAGCATACCTCTGGTTATTGGCGCAGTCAGACTGGGGAAAAGGCTTTCTCATGGGCGCGCTAAAGGATCATGGGCTTGTGGTCGAGATGAGCGTCAGAGAGATTGAGGGCGTCTTTGAAGGTAAACCCGCCGGACGAAGCCCAGCAGACTTCAAGCGCGCCATGATTCTGGCAGTTGATGAATTCAAAGCGGTAAAGTCTGAACTGAAACAGTTGCAGTCTGAAATCTATCTTGCGCCGAAATATCAGCTTACAGCGCGTGTCGAGATTTTTACGAAGCTGTTTCTTTCTGCTGAAAGCGTTGGTTCACTAGTGACTGAAAACGGCGTTGAAGATCAATTCGCCAATCGCATGTCGATGATTACAGGCACAGGGACGCTAAACCAGCGCACGCGATATCAGGCCGATCAGGGCTATTATTATCGCGTTGTGAGAACCTACATCGCCAGAAGCCTGAACAGTTTGATTGCTGAGTATATCGCACTTGGACGCACGGACGCTGAAAAACGAGCCGATGATGTTCTAAACGCATTCATTGCCGAGCACGGACTTGACCAGCATTTTCAACGCTTATCCGACAGCTACCCGGATATCGCCACGCAGGCAGTGGATTGGTTGCGGCGCATGAAGCCCGATCTGATTACCTACTCCGGCGGCATCGAGTATCTGCAACACGCCAATAAGGCGCTTGAAGATTATCTGACAGAGCACTTCACATTCAGCGAAGTTGGCACACTGCGCAGACGCAAGCCTGAGATCATGCAGCACATGGCCGCAGATGGCAGGGGTAATGCCGCGCACCGCGTCAACGGCGTTGTGGTCAAAGCTGTGATGTTGAAGTGATGCGGGAAAGTGTAACCAGTGTAACCAAGTGTAACCAGAGGCGCGGTTACATTTTAGCGTTGTTTTTAAAGGGAAAAAACCATGTGTAACCGTGTAACCGACATTTTTCGATAATTGGGAGAAAAACAGTCAGAGAAGTATGAGTGTGTTTTTGAAAATATAGAGTAGCCCGAAATCCCGGTTACACGGTTACACCGTGAAAAAAGCGAATGATATCAAGGCTAAAATGTAACCAGAGGCTTGGTTACAGTCGGTTACAGTCGGTTACACCCTCATGGCAGCATGGGCGTTATATTCGGCGCGACATATCGCCTTCACGCTGGCCGCTACCCTCGACCGCTTTGCAAAATTCGCACTTTCTGGTCATCATCGGATCATAAATCCGCCGTTAAGGTCGCATAAGTAACTGTTAGAAAATGACATTACCTAGGGCATGGGCTATCATGTAAGCATAATGTAAGCAGATGCGCCGGATATATGCCCAAACTAACCGCCATTCCTGACCAGTTTACCGCCGGATACCTTGACCGCCTGGACGGGCGTAGCAGGGTCGCAGTTGATATGCGCGCACGCTGGCAGGCGATGACCGATGACCTTGGCGGCGCTGACCAGTTGTCCTATTCGCAGCGCAGTCTTGTGGAGCGCGCGCTATGGCTGGAACATTGGCTTCACATTCAAGAGCAAGCCCTTGCCGATGGCGACCATGCCAGCTTTGACGCTGGAAAGTGGACACAAGCCTGCAATGCCCTTCAAGGCATCCTTGTTAAGCTGGGCTTGGAGCGCAGACAGAAAGACGTGACAGACCTTGCCAGCTACATCGCCGGGCGGGCCGCGTCATGATGCTGATCACGATCCGACCCGGCCCTGTTCTGCATATCTGGCGTGACGGGGAAGCGTTTGCAGAAGTGCCGCTCACACACGGAGCCGCGCTTGCCTTGCTGGCCGATCTTGCGACAGCGATCAGGGGGGCGGGATGATTGCGCTGGCCTATGTCCTGACCCGCAACCGGGCGCTTGCCTTGGCCCTTGGCCTTGAGTGCTACGGGCTGGCCTTCCTTGCATGGGGGCTGGCATGATCGACATACGCCAAGCCATGACCGAGGCGCAGCTATTCGGGCCGATCTTTGGGGGCGATAGTTTCAGCGCATGGCGTGCCTTGCTTTCAGGCTTTTACGGGCTGGAACTGGACGCCACCGAACTGGACACGTTCAAGGCGCTTACAGCGCGCACAGAAGCCCCACATGACGCCTTTGCAGAGCTTTGGCTAGCCATAGGGCGCAGGGGCGGCAAGAGCCATGCAGCGGCGTTTCTGGCCGTGTATCTGGCGTGTTTCTTTGACTACCGCGACAGACTTGCACCCGGCGAGATTGCAACCGTGATGACAATCGCGGCAGATCGAAAGCAGGCGCGGGCCGTGATGCGCTACACGTCCGGGCTTGTGAATGAAAACCCGATGTTGCGGCGCATGGTGGTGCGCGAGAATTCGGAACAGATCGAACTGAATAACCGTTGCGTGATCGAGATCACCACGGCCAGCCATAGGTCAGTCAGGGGCTACACGCTGGCCGCGTGCATCTGCGACGAAATCAGCTTTTGGCATGCTGACGGCGCAAGCCCTGACAAGGAAATCATCGCGGCAATCCGGCCAGCCTTGGCGACCTTGGGCGGCAAGTTGATTGCCTTGTCATCGCCCTACGCAAAACGGGGCGTGCTTTGGGATACCTTCAGGCGCAGTTTCGCAGATGACGCGGAAAGCCGCGTTCTGGTGGCGCGTGCACCGTCAAGGATGATGAACCCGACCTTGCCGCAACGTGTCATTGATGACGCCATGCGCGACGATCCAGAGGCGGCGCGGGCCGAGTATCTGGCAGAGTTTCGCAGCGACATATCCAGCTTTGTTGACCCTGAATTGATAGCCGATTGCACCCGTCCGAAGCCGCGCGAATTGCCGCGTGTTGCGGGCGTTCAATACCTGGCCTTTGTTGACCCAAGCGGCGGCGGCGCGGATGAATTCACGCTTTGCATAGGCCACCGGGAAGGTGACGCCGCTGTTATTGATCTGGTGCAGGGGCGCAAGGGATCACCCGCCGGGATCGTGGCCGAGTATGTGGACATATTGAGCCGCTACGGCATCAAGCGCGTGATGGGCGACAGATACGCGGGCCGATGGCCGGGGGATGAATTCCGCAAGCATGGCATTGCCTATGACGTGTCGGAACTGGACCGCAGCGCGCTTTATCTTGAAACGCTTGCGGCGCTGAATTCGGGCCGTGTTGAACTGCCACCATGTGAGGTGGTGCAGCGCCAGCTTATCGGGCTGGAACGGCGCACCAGCCGCAGCGGGCGTGACCAGATCGACCATGCGCCGGGGGGCCATGATGACCGTGCAAACGCGGTTGCGGGCGTTGTGGCGACACTCACTAAGCGCACGTCATCGCCGGGCATCTTGCTACGTCATCGCGGCGCTACGGGCCGCACAGAACCAATCCCACAAAAGGAGCATATCGCATGGGACTTACCTTTGTAACGACAGCCGCGCGGGGCAGGCCGGACCACAAGGCGGCGCTTAACGCGCTTGTCCGGCGTGCCGTGCAAGAGGGCATTGCGCAGGCTCAGGGCAATGCCAAGCCGCCTGTCAAGCCTGCTGCATTTGACTGGACAGCGAACTTACCGAGGGAGGATGACACCCCGGCGGCGCATCCATCCAAGCCTGCACCGTCACGTCATGCGCAGGCCGGGGGCTTTGACTGGGCGGCGAGCCTGCCAAGCGAAAAGGATCACTGACATGGAAGCGGCAGCACAAAAGCAGATCGACCCGAAGCCCGATTTGACGTTGACGAAAGACCCGGCGGCGATCTGGCCTGATGCGCTGGATTGCCCGGATTTTCCGTTGCAGTCGCGTGGCGCTGAATTCAAACCCGCATGGGCGCGGGCGGATGCTGAGAAGCGCTTGCGGGCGTTGTCCGGCATCTTGAACGGGAACGGGCCATTGCGCGCCCCTACGGATGCGGAACGGGCCGAGGCGCTGGAACGTCATTTCAAGCCGCGTATGGCCGCGATCAGGGGTTTGCGTGAAGTGACCTTTGAAACGCGGGGTTTTCCGGGGCTGGTGGGTGCTATTGGAACGAACCACGGCGATCTGATTGCAGAGGCGACACATCTTCGCGGCTACCTTCGCAAGTTGGCAGTGCAGGCGGAACAAGCGGCGGCAGATGCTCAGGCTCGGGCCGAGCGGCGCGCGCGTGCTACGTTGGATGACTACCGCGCCACGATTGAAGCGAAGAAAGCCGAAGCCGAGGCGCTGGCAGACGGGGCGGCGCGTTATCGTCAATGGCTGGATGACCAGCGGGCCTATGAACGGTTGCAGGCCATGCCGCGCGATCTTGAGGGGTTGCATCAAGGCGCGGTTGCGGCGGCGCAGGAACTTGGCGAGGCGGCACCGAAAGCCCCTGACTGGATCGAGACACTTTGCAAACCCGCGTGATGTGTTTTGCGAAGTCTGCAAATATGGCGGCGCGGTTGCCTCATTTCCGGGCTGGTCATATGGGGGGCAGGCTTTCGGGCCTGCCCTTTTTCACAAGAGGGGATGCGATGGCACAGAACCCGGAGTTGCACCTATGGCGCGCAGTGCTGGCCTTGGCGCTACGCGATGATGACGCGGCGCGATGGATCAGGACACAGGACGCGGCGACTGTATGCGCGCTGGCGGGGCTGGATCATGACGCGGTTGTGCGGGCGTTCAATGCCGGGTTGCAGAGTTTCAGGCGGCGCGCTGCGTAGATCACGAAGCCGTTACCGCTTCTCATGCCTACTCGCTGACCTGCTTACAAAATGCTTACTTTTCTGTTTTTCCGCTTGTAAGCACCACCACCCCAAAACCCGCTAAGTTATTGATTTTGAAGGTGGTGGGCGACCCTGGAATCGAACCAGGCGTGGGTCTCCCCGGCGGAGTTACAGTCCGCTGCCGCACCTTGCAGCTCGTCGCCCTGACGTGGCGGTGGGATACCCAAGCCCCTGCATCGCGTCAAGGGCGGAAAAGCAGCGCGGTGGCAGTTTCGCAACTCTGCCGCGCCACGCCCTGCGCCGCTGCCCGCGATCGCCGACCGGGGCCGCATTCGGGGTTGAACCCGCGCGCGCGGCTGCGCATGGTTGCGGGCAGGGCGGCGGCACGCGCTGGCCGGGTATCAGGGGCAGACCACAAATGAAGAAGCCGGATTGGGTGATCGCCAAGGAACAGGCCAAGCGCGCCGCGCAGCGTGAAACGCTGTGGCTGTTCGGGATTCACGCAGTGCGTGATGCGCTGACCAACCCCGCGCGCGAAAAGCTGCGCCTGGTCGTGACCCAGAATGCCGCGCAGCGGTTGGAGGTGGCGATTGCCGCCAGCGGTCTTGCACCTGAACTCTCTGACCCGCGCAAATTTGCAGCCCCCGTGCCCGCCGATTCGGTGCATCAGGGTGCCGCGCTGGAGGTGCGCCCGCTTGATTGGGGCAGTGTTGCAGAATGCTGCGCGCGCCAGGACGGGGGCGGGCTGGTGGTGCTGCTGGACCGGGTCAGCGACCCGCATAATGTGGGCGCGATCCTGCGTTCGGCCGAAGTGTTCGGCGCCTGCGCGGTGATCGCCACCCAGCGCCACGCGGCCCCCGAAACCGGCGCGCTGGCCAAGACCGCCAGCGGCGCGCTGGAGCGTCAGCCCTATCTGCGGGTGCGCAATCTTTCCGAAGAGATGGCAGCGCTGCAACGGCTGGGCTATGTGCTGATCGGTCTGGATGGCGATGGCCCGCAAACGCTGGATCAGACGCTGGCAGCCCTGCCCGCCGGGCCTGTCGCACTGGTTCTGGGGGCCGAGGGGCCGGGGCTGCGCGACAAGACCCGCGACATGTGCGATTTCCTTGCGCGTATTCCGGCAGCAGGGGCGTTCGGGTCATTGAATGTGTCCAACGCGGCGGCGGTCGCGCTTTATGCGGCGCGGATGGCGCAATAGGCACATCCGGCGCAGGCCAACCCGCGCCATCGCCAGCCAGATAACGCCAGAGTTTCAGCCCGCCCCTGGTATGGCCCGCTTGCGAAATCCCGGCGCGTCACAGCCCGTCAAGGTCCAGAACAATCGCTGCGTGATCGCTGGCATGGGGACGGTGCGCGCCGACATCGGTCAGCCGGTCCTCTGTCGCGCGATGCGCGGCCCGGTCCAACCCCGCACGCCGGGCACGCGGAATGGCAGTTGGCCAGCGCTGCGCCAAAGCAGGGGCGCCCAGCAGCGCGTCCGGGCAGGCATAATGATCGTCCAGCGCATTGTAGAAGGTCCATCGCTCGGCTTGCGGCATTCGCGCCAGCAGATCGACTGAAAAGGGCGGAAGCAAGGGGGCAATCGCCGGATCCGGGGCAGCATCGGCGGGGTCAGACGGTTCGTTCAGATCCCCGAGGATCAGCCAGAGCGCCGCGGGGTCATGCGCGCAGTTGCGTTCCACCAGCTTGCGAACTGCCAGCGCTTCCATGCGGCGGATCGGCCAAGCGCGCTGCTGATCCGGCCAGGGGGCTTTGAAATGACAATGGAACAGGGTCAGTTCATTCACGCGAAAGGTAACGCAGTCGCGCCGAAAGATCGGCGCATCAGGCCGCATCCCGGCAGGCGTGGGCAGGCCAAGGTCGTCCGGTGTCAGATCGGCATGGCTGCGTACATCCTCAAGTGGTCTGCGGCTGAGCACCGCAAGGTCACGCCCGCCGCCATCGTTTCCGGGCAGACAGATGCGATGCGGATAGGCCTGCGCGCCTGCATGGCGCAGCAGATGGTCGTGAAAGAAGTCCAGCGTGGCAAGATTGAACACTTCCTGCAGGCAGATCACATCCGCATCCGCCTGCGCGAGAACCGCACTGGTAAGCCTGCGATCGGCCAGATCAAGCGCAACTGCGTCCGGCGTGTTGTCTTCGGGCACGTCATAGTCGCGCGCGCCATCGAACCGCGCGCGGCCATCCGGGCGGCGCAGGCGCAGGTTCTGCACGTTGAAAGTGAGGATCCGCATTCTTTCCGCATGTCCCCGCACAGGGCCACCCGTCAAGAGAAAACAGGGTTGCGAGGCCGCTGCAACGCGCAATGAACATGCCCCGGATTGCCCTAAGCCCGGATGGTCAACCAGCCTGTGCCTTATGCTCTGCGGCCATGATCAGCCGCGCGGCGAGTTTGCCGTAGATCTCTGCGATTTTGTCATCGCCAAGCGCAATGGGCCTGCCTTCATCCCCGGACAGGCGTATATCAAGGTTGATCGGGATTTCCGCAAGAAGCGGCAGGCCCAGCTTTTCGGCCTCGGCGCGCACGCCACCCTGGCCGAAGATATGCGCCTCATGCCCGCATTCGGGGCACATATAGCCGGACATGTTCTCGATCAGGCCGATCACTTCGGTCCCGAGCTTGGTAAAGGCCACCAGCGCCTTTTGCGCATCCAGCATCGCCACATCCTGCGGGGTCGAGACCACAATCGCGCCTGTCACATCGAAATAGGTGCACAGTGTCAGCTGAATATCGCCCGTGCCCGGCGGCATATCCACGATCAGCACATCCAGATTACCCCAGCGCACATCGTTCAGCAGTTGCTGCAACGCCCCCATCAGCATGGGGCCGCGCCAGATCACGGCCTCATCCTTGGGCAGCAGAACCCCGATCGACATGAATTTCACGCCATGCGATTCCAGCGCGATGATCTGCTTGCCGTCCGGGGACATGGGCGGGCGGTCCAGCCCCATCATGCGCGGCTGGCTGGGGCCATAGATATCGGCATCGAGCAAGCCCACCTTCCAGCCCTGCCGCGCCATCGCCACGGCCAGGTTCGATGACACCGTAGACTTGCCCACGCCGCCCTTGCCGGACCCGATGGCAAGGATGCGCTTGACGCCGGGAATGGATTTCGGTTCTGGCTTGCCTGTGGGGTGGCGGCCGATTTCCAGCTGTGGCGGCGCGCCTTGCCCGGAGCCGGGCTGCCCTTTGGCCTGGTGCGCGGTGATGGCGATCTGCACCTCGTTCACACCATCCAGCGCGCGCAATGCCGCGGTGGCGGCCTGTTGCACCGGCCCGAGTTTCTGCGCGCTGGCCGCGTCAGGCGCTTCCAGCACGAAGCGCACCTTGGCCCCGTCAATCTGCAGCGCGCGCACCATATCGGCGCTGATCAGGTTGCCGCCATCGGGCAGCGGTACAGTCTGCAACTGCGCAAGGATAGTGTCTTTGGTGACGGACATGCGGAGTTTCCCTTATCGTTTCAGAGTTCTTCGTTTGTGACGCCGCCACAGCGCCCAGGGCAGCGGCAGCGCCACGGCCACAAGCAGAAGTGCCAGCCATTCCAGTGCCGCGCGCGCGCCTGTCGGCGGGTGCTGCGCGTAAAGCCAGTCGGCAATCAGCCCGTGTTCGCCCGCGCCCAGTCCGGCGCCATTGAGCAGATCCATGCGCCAGACTGTCGCGTGCCAGCCCAGCCAGCCCAGATCGGCTTGCTGATAGCTGTCTGCGCTGTGACAGCTGGCGCAGCGCAGATCGACAAGCTGTTCACCCAAAGGCCGCGCGGCAAGGCGGGCGGCCTCTTCGGCTTCTGCCTTGCGACGGACTTCGGCCTCGGCATCAGCGCGGCCGCGGTCGGCGGCGATCTCGGCGGCAATGCGCGCGCGCAGCGCTTCGGCTTCCTCGGGCGTCAGGTCAGCGGGCGGCACCGCGTAGTCGGAAGGGTCCATTTCGGCCTGCACAGGCACGGCCAGAAGCAAAACCAGCAAGGCAAGGCTCATCAGGCGGGTCATTCAGCCCCTCAGGCGACGCGGTCGCGGCATTGCGCAATGGCCCAGTTGACTATCGTGTCGGGGTCGGCGGTCAGATCCTGCACCATGCCTTCGGCGAAGGCATGAAAGGCCGCGTGGTTCAGCGGGTTGACCCCCACCAGCACCGGCAAGCCCCGCGCCACTGCCTCGGCGATCACCGGCACGAAGCCGCGCCCTTCGGCCTCTTGCTTGCCGAATTTGTTGATCACCAGCATTTCCGCCCCGTCCAGCCGTTCAAGCGTTGCAGCAACGGCGGCTTCCAGCACACCGGCATCCAGCCGACAGCCACGGGCATGGGGGCCACGATCTTCGCTGATGCGCAGCACCGGCCCATCGGGCAGGATATGCACATCCATGTCGCATTTTGGCCGATCCGCGCGCTGCGGGTTGGATTGCACCGTGCCCGCCAGCCGCACGCCCCGCGCCTGTATCAGCGCCACCGCCTGCGCAAGACAGGCATCGGTCAGCCCCTTGCCCGCAACCGAGATACAGGCGAGGGTCATGCCTGCACCCTGTCGGTATCGCCCAGCGCGCAGCGGGCGGCAAAAACGTCATCATCCCAGGCGTCATTGGCCGTGACATGGTCCCATGCCAGCCCCGCCTGTTCCAGCCGGTAGGCGACTTCGGCCAGGTCTTGCACGGTGACATCGCCCAGCCCGCGCGATGACCCCTGCGGCAGATCCGCGCCTGCGGGCAGCGCCTCTATCGGGGCACCGGCGCGGGCCTGTTCCACGGCCAGCCACAGGATACGGGCCAGATGCGTATAGGCGCGGTTCAGGCCATGCTCGGTGCAGGCCTTGTCCATATCGCGCAGAAACGGGCTGCACCAGCGCGCCGGATAGCGGGCGATGAAGCTCTCGGCCTCGGCCATATAGGCGCGGGCTTCCATGTTCTGCCCGGCCTTGGCGTAATCGCCCGCGCGGCCATAGAGGAAGGACAGGAATTCAAGCTGGATCGGCACCGCATCGTGAAAATCGTGCATGGTTTCGCTTTTCGCGACCCCGTGGCGGGCATAATGCGCGCGCAGATCCTGTTCGATATGGCCGGTTTTGCCGCCCTCCATGTAATAGCCCGCATTCAGCACCACAGGTGCAGGCGGGGCGATGAAGAGCTTGGAATAAAGCAGCAGCAGATCCAGATCCTTGCCCAGTTTCGCCGCGTCGATGCGCAGCGCGGCAATATCTTCATGCGCGACAAGTCCGGTTTCTTCGGCAATGGCTTTCAGGTCATCGGCCAGATGCCGGGTGAACACATCGCGGAACGCGTCGCCTTCGGGTTTGCTGAACGCGCGCGCCAGACACAGCCACAGGTCGCGGCGGGAATAGGCATCAGCGGCGGTTGTGTCAGTCATCTCTGTCTCCCATGAGCGTGACATGCGACAGGGCGGCATGGTGCCGCCCTGTCTTGCGTTGTGTCAACGGTTCATGCCGCAGCAGTTGCGCCCTCGGGGGCGGGTTCGGCGGGCATGTCCGACAGGTTCAGGAACCGCTCACCGGCCGCATAGAGTGCGAACAGCATCGCCGACCCCATGATCGTCAGCGCCCATTCGGTCAGCGAGGGCGTGTACTGGATCAGCCCCCATTCCCATGTGCCCCGGAACAGCGGCACAACCTGCCCGCCGACCACGAAGAAGTAGCGCTCGGCAAAGAGGCCCGCAAACACTGCCATCGAGACCAGCACCTGCATCGAAGGATTGCTGCGCAGCCCCTTGACCAGCATGATCACGAAAGGTGCGACAATCCCAAGCCAGAGCGACGCCTGATAGACCGGCGAGGCGAACAGGAAGTCACGCCAGACCACGCTGATTTCGGGATTGTTGGTGTAAAGCCCGGTCACGGCGCGCACGGCGATGAACAGAACCGTCCCGCCCAGAACAGCCGCGAACAGCTTGCCCATCGGCCCTTCGAACATGGCGCGGGTGCGCTCGGGCATGGCGTCACGATTGAAGCCATAGGCAAGGTAGGTGAAGAACACCACCGCCGCCAGCCCGCTGGCCACTGCCGTCAGGTAGAAATAGATCGGCATCAGACCATCAAACCAGAACGGGCGCATGCTCATCATGCCGAAGATCAGCGCCAGATTGCCGCTGGCCAGAAGCACGGCCAGGAAGGATGCGATCCCGATCTGCTTGCTGGTCTTGCTGTCCCATTCGCGGCCTTCCATCTTCTGGAATTTCCACAAAAGGAAGATCAAGTCAGCCACATAGAACACGCCCATCCAGAACATGGCGGATTCGATCTGCATGTTCAGCGGGATCACCCACAGCATGCGGAACACATGGCCCAGCTCCATCGCCAAGACCGCCATGCCCGAGATCAGGATCACGAAAGACAGGAAAATCGCGCGTTTGGCGATGGGCAGGAACTGCTTGAAGCCAAACACCAGCGACAGCGCCGCAATCATGCCCAGCCCTGACGAGGCCAGCGCGAAGTAGAGATAGGTCGCAATCGGCTGGCCCCACGGAATTTGCGAGCTGGTGTTGAAGCTGCGGTGGCCCACAGCCGACAGATCCATGAAGGCATAGCCGAAAGCGGCCAGAGCCACGATGGCCGAAACGACCGCCAGACCCAGCCCCATCGGCCCTTGAAGGATGTTACCCTTGTTCATGTCCTAGCCCTCCTCAGCTTTTCTTGGGTGGTTGATAGGCCGGCACATCTGCGCCAGAGCCAAGGTAATAGACCTGCGGGCGGTTGCCGGTATGGTCTTTCAGACGCACCCCGCGCTGGTCTGCGATCAGGCGGTTCACTTCGGATTCCGGGTTGTCCAGATCGCCGAAATAGCGCGCCTTGGGCGGGCAGGTACGCACGCAGGCGGGCGTGAATTCCTTGGTTTCCGGGTTGTCTTCGTCCAGATCGGCGACGCCTGCGGGGGCTTGTGACACCTTGTGATAGCAGAAGGTGCATTTCGACACCACGCCCTTGGGCTGGATACCGATGCCGCGCACGGCGTCATCATGCGGCCCCTGATAGGGCGGCGCGTGCAACTGGCCCGTGCCCGGAAACACATCGCGCACATCGGGTTCCACCACCGGCTTTTCATCGGCATAGAAGCGCACGCCGTAAGGGCAGGCGATCATGCAGTATTTGCAGCCGATGCATTTGTTCCAGTCCACGAACACGATGCCGCCTGCATCCATGTCCTTGTAGGTCGCGCGTGTCGGGCAGACCGCCACGCAGGACGGGTTTTCGCATTGCATGCACGGGCGCGGCAGCCATGTCAGCTTGGCGGTCGGATAGCTGCCTTCACTGTAATACAACACATCCTGCCAGTTTTCGCCGGGCAGCGTGTTGTTTTCCATCGCACAAGCGGTCGTGCAAGCCTGACAGCCGGTGCATTTGTCCAGGTCAATGACCATTCCCCATTTCGTCATGTTCTATATCCTTCTCGATGCTGGGGATCAGACCCGTTCCAGTTTGACTTTGCCAGTATAGTAGCTGGCCAGTCCTGAAATCGGATCGGATACATTTGCGGTGACATCGCCGGAATGGCCCGGCAGCCGGCCTCTGGCCCAGCGGCCATGCGCCCAGTGGCCATGCTCCATCGGCAGAACGATGGTGTCGCGGCGATGGCCCGGCATGAAGCGGCAATAGGCCTCGATCGACCCCACATCAGAGGTGATGCGCACACGGTCGCCATCGCGGATGCCGCGCGCGCGTGCCGTATCGGGGTGGACTTCCAGAAAGACCGTGTTCTTGCCGCCGACAATGGGCTGGTGAATGGCAATCCCGTGGGGGATGTTGCCGCTGCGGCCTTCGGCATGAAGCGGCGTCTTGGGGCTGACAAAATGCAGATCCCCACCACCGCCGGTATGCACGGGCGGCACCCACTGGATCAGCCCGACACGATCTGCCGACACACCCAGTTCGCGCTCGATGTAAGCGGCGTGGCCTTCCAGGTAGCCCGACACGAACTCGAACTTGCCCGAGGGGGTCTTCAAGAGTTTCGCCTTCACATCCTCGGGCGTCATCTCGACATTGTAGCCCTCGCCATCCCATTCGTAGAATTTGCCGCGACGATGGTGCCAGTGATAGGGTTTCTTGTACCACACGCCCTTTTCGGCCCAGCTTTCGAAGCTGTTGACGCCATTGTCGCCGGGATTGGCCTCGAAGCCCTTGGCACGGTGGCGCAGGACGTTTTCGACATTGTCGATCTCGCGGTAATAGTCGCCCATCGGCCCGTTGATGCGCTTGCCGATCTCGATCAGCATGTCACCGAAATGCTTGGTGTCATAGATCGGCTCTACTCCAGGCACGCGCAGTGCCGTCATCGGCCAGCCCTCGAACGGATAGGTCGGGCTGTCCTGCCAGCGCTCCAGATAGGTGTGCTCGGGCATGATGATATCGGCATACATCGCGGTTTCGCTTGGGAAGGGCGATGTCTCGATGATGAACACATCCTTCAGCGCCTCTTCCCAGACTTGCGGGTTCGGGGCCGTCCAGATCGGGTTGGTGTAGTAGAACATGGCCGTGTCCATCTTGTAGGGATCCCCCTTCAAGTGGTTTGGCCCGGCTTCCTGCATCATATGCGATGCCATCGGCCATTCTTCGGTGCGCGCCTTGTCGATCCGCGGGTAGTTCTTCCAAGCGCCGTTTTTCGCCCAGTCATCCATGTAGTCATCGGCATTCACCGGCAAGCCGCCATAAGGCACGCCCATCTGGTAGAACAACCCGCCTTTTTCGGCGTAAAGGCTGCCTACCAGCGCATTGAGCGCATGAATCGCCATGCCCGCATAGGTGCCGTTGGTGTGCGAGGTCGGCCCGCGTTCCATGATCGCCATTGCCGGGCGGGTGGTGCCAAACTCGCGCGCCACCGCGCGGATGGTGGAGGCGGGCACGTCGGTTACGCTTTCGGCCCATTCCGGGGTGCGGTCTTTCAGTTCCTCGTTCCACCAGCGGGCCATGCCATGTGTCCACAACTCGACAAATCCGCTGCCCTCGGGCGCGGCCTGGGTGACTTCGCCGGTTTCGGGGTCGGTGACCGGCTCGGGCATGACAGCCGTTTCAATCGGCTGGCCAGTGACGAAATGGTTGCGACCATCGGCGAAATCACCGACGAATTCGCGGTCCCACAGCCCCTCGGTCAGGATCACATGCGCCACCGCCAGCGCCATCGCGCCATCGGTGGCGGGCTTGATATAGACCGCGCGGTCCGAAGCCGCCATCGTGGGGTTCATGCGCACATCGATCGAGGTGATGCGCGTCTGCGGGCTTTTCGACCGCATCTTGCCCCACATCTGCATCAGGTAGTTATAGGGGCGGAAGGCTTCGAGGAAGCTCGCGCCGAAGTTCAGGATGTAGTTGGTGTTGGCATAGTCGTAGGAATTGTACGAATCGTTGCCATCAGTGGCGCGCTTGGCGCGTTTCGATCCTTCGGCGCACATGGACGCATGGCCAATGGCCGCATTCGGCGTGCCATAAAGCTTGCCCCAATCGCCATAAAGCCCGGCATCGGTCGGCCCCCAGCCGCGGCCATAGAAATGCGCGAAACGGTGGCTTTCGCCGCGGTCGCGAAGATCATTCAGGCGCGCGGCGACAGTATCGAACGCCTCGTCCCAGCTGATCGGCACGAAACCGGGGTCTTCATTGCGGCCCTTGTTGGGGTTGGTGCGCTTCATCGGCCCCTTGAAACGGTCGGGGTCATACAGGAAATAGGTGCCCAGATGCATTTTCGGGCAGCCCTTGCCATTGGCAATCGGGTTGCCGACATCGCCATAGATCGCATGAACACGGCCATTGGTGGTATAGACATCAATGCCGCAGCGCGCAGGGCATTGGGCACAGATATTCTTGGTGATCGTGGTATTGGGCCGTGCGGCCTGTGCCTGTGCAGGGGTGTTTTGCACCCCTGTTCCGGGCACCCCCACAGCCACCGCCGAAACCGTCAGCGCGCCGGTTCCGGTTGTGGCCAGAAACCGCCTGCGGCTGATCCCGGAGTTGATTTTGTCCATTGCTGGCTCCTCCCTTTCTTAGGTCGTGATGCAACGCCCGAGCGGGCGCGCATGGTTCAGGCCCCGTAGGGCACTTGGGCACGCCGCATCAGCCCGAAGGCCGAAGCGGCAAGATCATTGTCCTTGTGGCAGCCATCGCAAATCTGCTGGCCGTCGCGCGGGGCGAAGCGGCGCAGGCATCTGGGGCAATCGGCCATGTTCCGGCTGGCCAGCGTCACTGGTCCTGAATAGCGGCCCTGGCCTTGCGCATGCAGGCGGATCGCGCCCGCTTTCGTGCAATCGCCGCAGGCCAGGCACAGCGCCGCGTCAAAGACCAGCGCGTCCGCGTCGGGGGTCTCTGCCAGGCTCAGCGCATGGGTCGGGCACAGGCTGGCGGCAAGGCGCATATCGGGCGTGCCGGTGCAGTCCAGCGCCGGAAACAGCGCGGCGGGCAGGCTGTCGGTGCCATGCAGCGCGCGCAAGGCGTCGCGCCGATGCGCCAGCGCCGGGGCGTCCACCTTGCCGCTGAAGGGCTGATCAGCGCTCACGCGGCTGCGGTCCGGGGCAGGCGCGGGCGTGGTCAGCCTTTGAAACAGCTGGCGGCGCGAATAGCCGTGTTGCTTGGGGCGTCGCGGTTGGGGGGCGGGGTGCGCATGGGGCAGGGGGGTGGGCACTGAAATCACCTGCACCGCACCCGCATCATGGCCCAGATCGGCCAGATCAGCTTGCGCCGATTGCACCGCATCCGCCCAGGGCTGCGCGCAGCCGCCCGAAGGACAGTCCGCGCACCAGCCACGATCAACCACAGTGACCTGCGCGTGCCCGACCAGGTGTTCCAGAAGCCGGCTTGCCGTTACGCCACCCAGACAAGGGATGGTTTGCGTGTCGCCCTGTCGGTCGGCCTGCGCGACACGGCTGCACTCCAGCGTCAGAGCATGATCAGCTTGTGCCAGAGACGTCGGCAATGCCATGGCGCCGGTCGGACAGGCCGCCACGCAACGCGCGCAACCCGTGCAGCGATCATGGTCCAGCTCGATCACGCGCGTATCAATGGCAATGACTTGCGCCGGACAGGCATCCGCGCAAGCGATGCACGTCGCGTCAGGGCGGCGGATCGTCAGGCAGGCCATCGCGTCAAGCGACAGCTTCTGCCGCAGATCAATCTCTGCGCTCTCGTTCACGATGTCTCCCTCGGCTGAAACCGCCCCGGACATGGTGCCGGGCAGTTCTGGCTCTCCAGCCTCAGGATATCGTAGGTGGGATCGCAAAATGCACAAAGGGTGCGACAATATGCGCAGCACAAGTAATTGTTTTTTATATATTTATGTAAGTGTTCGGGATTTCGGACGGGAATTCATGGCTCCTGTTCGGGTTTCCGAACATCGCTTTCTGGCCGCTCCACACCCAGCTTTTGCATCTTTTCCCAAAGCGTGGTGCGCCCCACGGCCAGCATCTTTGCAGCGGCCGCCATGCTGCCTGCACACTGCTCCAGCGCACGCTGGATCTGCACACGCTCGGCCTGATCACGCGCCTCGGCCAAGGTGGCAAACCCTGCATCTGGTGTTGCCGCCATATCCGGGAAAAGATCGGCGGGCATGATCATTTCGCCCTGGGCAAGCGCCAGTGCCTGCGCCAGCCGCGCGCGGATTTCGCGGCCATTACCGCGCCAGTCATGGCGCAATGCGATGGCCTCGGCCTGGGTTGAAATCCCGGTAAGCGGTGTGTCGCGGCGACGGTTCATACCGTCGAACATACGGATCATCATCCATAATGCGTCCTCGGGCCGGTCGCGCAGGGGGAGGATGGTCAGGGTCAGCGGGCTGAGGTGAAAAAACAGATCGGGCCGCAGCTTGTCGCGTGCATCAAGCCCTTCTGTCGCAATCAGGCGCATGCCGTCCTTGCCGGCATCCCAGATCGCGGCCAGAAGCTGCGCTTGCACGGCGTCACTTGCCTGACCCAGCCGTTCAAGCAGCAGTACACCTTGCCCGACCTGTTCGATGGCGCCGCCCTGACCAAACAGGCGCATGCCATGCTGATCCCCTGCAATCCGCGACAGATCAAGCGCCACGAACGGCGCCGCAGAGCGTTCAGAGCGCGCATGCAGTCGCTGTGCCGCCGCGCGCTTGCCGGTACCGCTTTCGCCCAGGATCAGCACCGACCCCTCTGCCTGCGCCAGCCGTACGATCATCTCGTCAATCTGGCGCGCCGCCTTTGAGGGGCCAAATCCTGGCCCCTCATCATCAAAGCCCGGTGCAATCAGCAATGACAGGCGTTCCAGCAATTGCCCCATATCAAAGGGTTTGGTCAGATAATCCGCCGCACCGGAACGCAGCAGCCGCACCGCCTGATCGGCGCTGGCCTGCCCGGTCATGAACAGAAATGGTGGCGGAACGGTCGTTTCTGTCAGCTTCAGGAACAGTTCCTCACCCGACCCAGCCCCCAGACGGATATCGCAGATTACGGCATCAAACGGGCGATGCGGTGTGCGCAGCCCGCCAAGCGCGCGCTGATAGCCCTTGAACCAGACCACGCGCGCGCCTTCCAGCCGCAAGCGCTGTTCCAGCGAGCCGCCCATGATCTTGTCTGACGTCAGCACCCATGGAACATTTTAGGTATCTTGCGGAACGGAGGGTTT
>JAFIEF010000083.1 GCA_020832655.1 Paracoccaceae bacterium | reverse complement strand
GAAGGTGGTCAGCATCACGAACAGGATCGAGATGCCATCCACCCCCATCTTGTAGCTGAAGCCCATGATCCAGTCATGTTCCTCGACAAACTGGAAGCCGGTATCAGACGGGTCGAACCCCACCAGCAGGATCAGCGAGGCCGCAAAAGTGGCCAGCGTGGCCACCAGCGCCACCCATTTGGCGTTGTCTCGCGCGGCTTCATCATCGCCGCGCAGGAAGATCGCCAGAATCGCGGCGGCAATGGCCGGGGTGAAGGTGATGATGGACAGCAGGTTCAGCATCAGCGTGCCCCCCCTGCCAGCGTGACATAGGTGATGATCACGACAATCCCCAGAACCATTGCAAACGCATAGTGATAGACATAGCCCGACTGCACCCGGCCCGCGATGCGCGTGAAGAAGGGAATGATCCCCATAGCCAGCCCGTTGATGCCGCCATCAATGACCTTGCCATCGCCCTTCTTCCACAGGAACCGCCCCAGCATCATCGCCGGGCGGACGAACAGGAAGTCGTAGATTTCATCGAAATACCATTTGTTCAGCAGGAACTGATAGGCGCCGGGGAAGGTTTCGGCCAGACGCTTGGGCAGCGATGTGTCGCGGATATAAAAGAGCCAGGACAGCCCCAGCCCCAACAGCATGGCGATGAAGGGCGACACCTTCACCCAGGCCGGCACATAATGCGCCTCTGTGATCAGGTTGTTGCCCTCGGCCATGAAGATGGCAGCACCGAAATAATCGCGCACCTGGCTGGTCGAGCCAAAAAACGGGCCATAGAACACAATGCCCGCCAGCACCGACCCCACCGCCAGCACCGCCAGCGGCACCAGCATGCTTAGCGGGCTTTCATGGGCGTGTTCATGGGTGTGCTTGTCACCGCGCGGGGTGCCCCAGAAGGTCATGAACATCAGCCGCCAGCTATAGAAGCTGGTCATCAGCGCGGCGATGACAAGGAACCAGAAGGCATAGGTGGTGCCCGAGGCAAAGACCGATTCGATGATCGCATCTTTCGACACGAAGCCTGCAAAGCCGATCATGGTCAGCGGAATGCCCACCCCGGTAATGGCCAGCGTGCCGATCAGCATGGCCCAGAAGGTATAGGGCAGCTTGGTGCGAAGCCCGCCATAATTGCGCATGTCCTGTTCATGGTGCATGCCGTGGATCACAGACCCCGCGCCCAGAAACAGCATCGCCTTGAAGAAGGCATGCGTCAGCAAGTGGAACATGGCCACCGAATAGACGCCTACACCCGCCGCCACGAACATGAAGCCAAGCTGCGAACAGGTGGAATAGGCGATCACCCGCTTGATGTCATTCTGCACCAGACCGACCGTTGCGGCAAAAAACGCCGTCAGCGCGCCGATCAGCACCACGAATTCCATCACCTGGGGCGTGTATTCCATCAAGGGCGACATGCGCGCGACAAGGAACACGCCCGCTGTCACCATCGTCGCGGCATGGATCAGCGCCGACACCGGCGTCGGGCCTTCCATCGCATCGGGCAACCATGTGTGCAGCAGAAGCTGCGCCGATTTGCCCATCGCGCCCACAAACAGCAGGAAGGCAATCAGATTGGCGGCGTTCCAGTCCGTCCACAGGAAGCTGACCGTGGTTTCAGCCAGCATGGGTGCGGCGGCAAACAGATCGTCATACTGGATTGAATCAATAAGGAAATAGATCGCCATCAGCGCAAGGATCAACCCCATATCGCCGACACGGTTGACGATGAACGCCTTCATCGCGGCAGCGCCCGCCGACTGCTTGCGGAAATAGAAGCCGATCAGCAGATAAGAGGCCAGCCCGACCCCTTCCCAGCCAAAGAAAAGCTGCACGAGGTTATCTGCCGTTACCAGCATCAGCATGGCGAAGGTGAAAAGCGACAGATAGGCAAAGAAGCGCGGACGATAGCTTTCGTTTTCGGCGAAATTGTCGTCATGCGCCATGTAGCCGAAGCTGTAGAGATGCACCAGCGCCGAGACCGTGGTGATGACGATCAGCATCACTGCGGTCAGCCGGTCCAGCCGGATCGCCCAGTCGCCGACCAGCGTGCCGCTGTCGATCCAGCGCATCAGCGTGATCTGCTGCACGCTGCCATCATGGGTCAGGAAGATCACCCAGCTTAGCAACGCCGACAGGAACAGAAGTGCCGTGGCCACCACCTGCGCCGGTTTTTCACCGATGGCGCGCCAGAACAGCCCTGCGATGATCGCGCCCAGCAAAGGGGCCAGAAGAACTATCGTTGCCATCGGTCAGCCTTTCCCTACGCAGTTTGGAGCGTCGCAACGCTTACTGTCTTCTTCGCCTGCCGAAACGAAATAGCGTAAGTTGCAAAATGAGCAGCGAAGCTCACTGATGCCGCCTCTAGTCTCGATTACTCTCATGCCCAGCAACGTGGTTCTCTCTTTCCACCGTGCCATCGGTCAGCCTTTCATCACATTGACGTCTTCGACATCAATCGTGCCCCGGTTGCGGAAGAAGCAGACCAGAATGGCCAGACCAATCGCGGCCTCTGCCGCGGCCACTGTCAGCACGAACATGGTAAAGACCTGGCCCACAAGGTCATTGAGGAAGCTGGAAAAGGCGACCAGATTGATATTCACCGACAACAGCATCAATTCGATCGACATCAGAATGATGATGATGTTCTTGCGGTTCAGGAATATCCCGAAAATACCGATGACGAACAGCGCCGCCGCCACGGTCAGGTAATGTTCAAGTCCAACCATCCGGTTCCCTCGTTCCGTGTGTGTCGGGGCCGTGTTCCAGCCCTCGTTATCGGTTTCGCCCCTTGCGGGCTTAGCCCAGCCCCTGGCCGGGTTTGACGTCCTTCAGTTCCAGCGCCTTGGCCGGATCGCGATGCATCTGCGCCACGACATTCTGGCGTTTGACATCCTTGCGGTGGCGCAGCGTCAGCACGATGGCCCCGATCATCGCCACCAGCAGGATCAGCCCGGCAACCTGAAACAGCAGGAAATACTGATCATACATGATCAGCCCCAGCGCCTTGGTGTTGTGGATCTCTGCCGCATCGGGGGTGGGTGCCTGACGCAGATCGCGCGCGGCCTCGGCTTCCTGCCAGCTTCCGAACAGAAGCGCCATCTGCATCAGCAGCACCAGCCCGACAATGCTGGCCAGCGGGAAGTATCGCGCCATCTCGCCCTTCAGCGCGGCGAAATCGACATCCAGCATCATCACCACGAACAGGAACAGCACCGCCACCGCGCCGACATAGACGATGATCAGCAGCATCGCCAGGAATTCGGCCCCCAGCAACACGAACATGCCCGCCGCCGACACGAAGGTCAGGATCAGCCACAGCACCGAATGCACCGGGTTGCGCGCGATGGTGACCAGAAACCCTGCGCCCAGCAGCGTCACCGCGAATGCGTAGAATGTGATATCGGCAATACCCATGTCCCTCGGGTTCCCTTTTGTGTTGTGG
Source organism: Paracoccaceae bacterium (assembly GCA_020832655.1). Classification (GTDB taxonomy): domain Bacteria; phylum Pseudomonadota; class Alphaproteobacteria; order Rhodobacterales; family Rhodobacteraceae; genus Roseinatronobacter. The sequence continues at coordinate 3,197 of JAFIEF010000083.1, read as the reverse complement.
CGCGCGGCGCCATCGTCGTGCCCTGCCTTAGCGGTAAGGCGCGTCGATTTCCAGATTGCGGGCGATTTCAGCCTCCCAGCGGTCCCCGTTCTCGAGCAGTTTCGCCTTGTCGTAGAACAGTTCCTCGCGCGTTTCGGTGGCGAATTCGAAATTCGGCCCCTCGACGATGGCATCCACCGGGCAGGCTTCCTCACAGAAGCCGCAATAGATGCATTTCGTCATGTCGATGTCATAGCGCGTGGTCCGGCGCGAGCCGTCCTCGCGCGGTTCGGCGTCGATGGTGATGGCCTGCGCCGGGCAGATCGCCTCGCAGAGTTTGCAGGCGATGCAGCGTTCCTCGCCATTGGGATAGCGGCGCAGCGCATGTTCGCCGCGAAAGCGCGGGGAAAGCGGCCCCTTTTCATGCGGGTAGTTCACTGTCGGCTTGGGCGCGACGAAATACTTCATGCCCAGCGCGAAGCCCTTGATGAAATCGGTCATCAGCGTGTATTTGATCGCGCGACCCCAATCCATGCCCATGACTTAGCCCCCTATCGCCCAGCGCGCCCAGAAGCCGCCAAGCACCTCGAATTTCGCAAGGAATGCCACCAGCACGACCCAGCCCAGCGAGAAGGGCAGGAACACTTTCCAGCCAATGCGCATCAACTGGTCATAGCGGTAGCGCGGAACAATGGCCTTCACCATCGCGAACATGAAGAAGAAGAAGGCCATCTTCAGGAACATCCAGTGGAACCCGTCAGGCAGCCCCGGAATCGGCGACAGCCAGCCGCCGAAGAACAAAAGCGAAATCAGCGCGCACATCAGGAAGATGGCGATATATTCGCCGGCCATGAACAGCAGATAGGGGGTCGAGCCATATTCGACCATGAACCCCGCCACCAGTTCGGATTCGGCCTCTGGCAGATCGAAGGGCGGGCGGTTGGTTTCGGCCAGCGCGCTGACAAAGAACAGCACCACCATCGGCAGATGCGGCAGCCAGTACCAGCCCAGCAGGCCATAGCCGGTATCCTGCGCATTGACGATGGCGCCAAAGCTCATCGACCCGGTCGAGATGATCACCCCGATGATGATCAGGCCAAGGCTGACCTCATAGCTGATCATCTGCGCGGCGGAACGCAGGCTGCCCAGAAAGGCGTATTTGCTGTTCGACGCCCAGCCGCCCATGATCACGCCATAAACTTCAAGGCTGGCAATGGCGAAGACGAACAGGATCGCAACATTGATATCGGCCAGCACCCAGCCATCATTGAACGGGATCACCGCCCAGGCCAGCATCGCCAGGATGAAGGACAAAAGCGGGGCCAGGAAATAGACCGGACGGTCCACCCCGGCAGGCACCACCACTTCCTTGACCACGAATTTGATCGCATCGGCGAATGTCTGCAACAGCCCCCAGGGGCCGACGACATTGGGACCACGGCGCATCTGCACGGCGGCCCAGACCTTGCGGTCGGCATAGACAAGAAAGACAAGGCTGATCATCAGAAAGGCGATGATCAGCAGCGATTGCGCCATGATCAGCACTGTGATCCCAAGCCCGGTTTCCAGAAATTCAGCCATGCGTCCCTCTATCCCTCAGACTGTGGGAATGCCCTGTTCTTGACAATCCGCGACGATCACTTCTGCATCTATGGTGCGCAAGCCCTGCGGCAGGTCCGGCGAGATGGTGTAAACCCCATCCGCCTGCCAGACGCCACCCCGTTGCGACACATTTGTGCGCACATGGCGCGCGAAGCTGTAGCCGCGGATCAGCGTGTATTGCGCCGCCGCGCAGCGCGCATAGGCCACTGCGTCCCGCCCGTCGCGCGCCCCGCTCATGCGCACCATGAAGCTGACCAGATCCCCGTCCAGAAGCCGCGTATCCACCCCCAGATACTGCGCATCCTTGGGCGCCGAGGCGGGCGCGCGCGGACGCTCTGCGCTGTTCGAAGCGCAGGCGGCCAGCACGGCCAGCATCACCAGACAAAAGGGGGCGCGCGTCACTCATGTCACTCCGCAGCCATTGCAGTTTGCGCGCGCGCCCTGGCCATGCTTGACAGCTCTGCCATCAGGCTGGAGGCCCGCGCAATCGGGTTGGTCAGGTAGAAATCGGCCAGCGCATAGCGGAAATCGGCCTTGCCCAGCGGTTTTTCCGCCAGGGGCTGCCAGTCATTTTTCGCCACCACATCAATATCGCCCAGATGCGGCACGGCTTCAGCCAGATGCGCGCGCAGCGCGGTCAGGTTGTCAAAGGGCAGCGCTGCGCCCAATTCGCCCGAGAGCGCGCGCAGGATCGCCCAGTTTTCCTTGGCCTCGCCGGGCGGGAAACCCGCCCGCAGCGCCAGTTGCGGCCGCCCTTCGGTATTGACGAACAGCCCCGGTTCCTCGGTATAGGCGGCGGCAGGCAGGATGATGTCGGCGCGATGCGCGCCGCGGTCGCCATGGCTGCCCTGATAGATGACAAAGGCACCTTCCGCGATGTCGATCTCATCAGCACCCAGATTGTAGATCACCTCTGCCCCGTCGGTCGCGGCTTCCAGCCCGCCATCGGTGACGCAGCCCAGATCCATCGCGCCCACGCGCGATGCTGCCACATGCAGCGCCAGCAGGCGACCGCCGGTCTTTTCGGCCAGTTGCATGGCCTGGGCCAGCACGGCCTCGCCATCGGCTTCGCGCAGCGCGCCCTGACCGATGATGACCAGCGTTTCAGCGTCACCAGCTTCGGCAGTTGCGACCAGTTCCTGCAACGCCGCGCGGTCAGTGCCGCCTTCGATCACATCATAGGTCAGATCGACCACCGGCCCGATACGGGTGATATCGGCACCTGCCAGCCATGCCTTGCGGATGCGCGCATTCAGCACCGGGGCTTCATGGCGCGGATTGGTGCCGATCAGATAGATGCGCCGCGCATGGTCGATATCTTCAACCGCTGCGGTGCCGACATAACCCGAACGGTTGCCTGCGGGCAGTTTCGCGCCATCGGTGCGGCATTCGATTGCCCCGCCCTGCCCGTCAACCAGCAGTTTCAGCGCATAGGCGGCTTCCACCGGGGCCAGATCGCCCACCAGAGCCGCGACTTTCTTGCCCTGCATCGCCGATGCCGCCGCCGACAGGGCTTCTGGCCATGTCGCAGGGCGCAGCTTGCCGTTTTCGCGGATATAGGGGCGGTCCAGACGCTGACGCTTCAGCCCGTCCCAGACATAGCGCGACTTGTCCGA
>JAFIEF010000082.1 GCA_020832655.1 Paracoccaceae bacterium | reverse complement strand
ATCATCGCGCGATCATGGATACATGAAAATGGGGTCAGAGCTATCCGACATGATGTGTTGCGACCCGGCGAAAGGGCGTCCCTCGAATAACAAACAGTGAGCTTGCTCTCTGTCACCTGCTTGCAGTTCCGCCGACTGCCCCAAGCTGGCGCGCGCGGGCTAGCCCTGAAGCGCGAAATAGAACGCCGCGGCATCCAGAAAGGCGCGCCTGCGCCCTGCGGTCAGCGCGGCGGCTTCCTCATCCGCGCCCCATTGTTCGATCTGCCAGTCTTCATCGATGCGCGAGATCTGCCACAGCGCCTCTGCCGTATCGAACCGATCCAGAGCCGCCAGTGCGATGATCAACGAGCCGCTCATCGCCACCAGATCATGAAAGGCGGTCAGTTCGAACACGCCAAGCCGGTCGATATCGGCCCGCATCGAGTTCAGCAGCGCATCGGGCTGCGGGCGGTGCATGACCCCGTGGCACACCAGCGGGCGGGTGCCATAGCGATGCGCGGCCCAGTCGATCAGCGGATCCCAGGCGCGGGCCTCGCGTTCCAGCAGCCCGTCCGGCCCTTCGGCGCGGTAACACAGAAGGTCGCTGTCGCCAAAGGCCGCCAGCAGTTCCGCCACTTCCGCCTTCTGGCCGCGCACCTTGTCAATCGCGGCATTGGCGGCACGGGTGGCGGGCATGGTGGCAGGGTCCACAACGTCACCCTGTGCCTGCCATTCGGCCACCAGCATCTGCGCCAGCGCGCGGGTCGGCACGATCAGCGCGGCCTTGGCCGGGGTCTTGACCGCGCGGCCATCCAGTGCCAGCCCGAAACCGTCAGGGGTTTGCGCAATGCTGACCTCTTTCCAGAAGCGTTTTCTTGCCCAGCCAGTCATGGTCTGCCTTTCATTCCTCGGCGAAGGGGTCGGCGGGGACATCGCCTTCGGCCCAACCAAAGACCTGCCAGCTTTGCGCCATATGCGCAGGCAGCGGGGCGGTCAGTTCCAGCATGTCGCCAGTGACAGGATGGATCAGGCGCAATGACCGCGCATGCAGATGCAGCTTGCGGCTGACCGCCCCGCCGATGCCCGCACCCCAGCCATCGCCCATATTTTCCTGCGCCGAACCACCATATTTGCCATCCCCGATGATCGGGTGGCCAATTTCGGCCATATGCGCGCGCAGCTGATGCGTGCGCCCGGTGATGGGCGACAGCGCCACCCAGGCCGCGCGCGATCCCAGCCGTTCCAGCACAGCGTAGTCGCTGGTGGTGCGGCGCGCGCCTTCGACCTGATCGATTTCGGCGGGGTGGATGCAGCGCATCTTTTCGCCCCCGGCCCCACCGGCCTTGACCAGACCATAGCGGATGGTGCCCCTGACGGGCTGGGGCACGCCCGCGACCAGCGCCCAGTAGATCTTGCGGGTTTCGCGGTGGCGAAACGCCTCGGCCAGACGCCGCGCCACGCGCGGGGTGCGCGCCAAGAGCATCACCCCCGATGTGTCCTTGTCCAGCCGGTGCACCAGAACCGGGCGTTCCTTGTAGCCAAAGCTCAGCGCCTCGCTCAGCCCGTCAACATGGCGCGCGCCCTGCCCGCTGCCGCCCTGGCTGGGCAGGCCGGGGGGCTTGTTCAGCGCGATGATGTGCTGATCGCGGAAGATCACCGCATTCTGGATCATCTGCGCGTCCCCCTCGCTGATGCGCGGCTTGCGCGTATCGGGTGCAGGCGGCGGGGCGTCAGCGGCGGGAAAGGGCGGAATGCGCAGCGCCGCCCCGGCGACAATGCGGCTCGATGCCTTGACGCGGGCGCCATCCATGCGGATCTCGCCCTTGCGGCAGGCTTTTTCCACCATGCCTTGCGACAATTGCGGGAAGCGGCGCTTGAGCCAGCGATCCAGCCGCTGGCCTTCCTCCTCTGGCCCGATGGTGATGATCTGCACGCCCGACATGATGGCCCCCTGAAAAACTGATGCCTTCCTTTCCCTGCCCGCTGCCGGATGTCAACCAGAGCACGCGAAACCCCGCACTGCGAAGGCCAGCGGGGCAGAATATTTCAAACATGAAGCTTTAAGTATAAATTATTTGCTTTTCACTTTCTGATCCGCAATACTTTCGAAAAGCATAACCAACGGGAGACAGCACAATGAAACTGAAGATGACTGCAATAGCAGCGCTTGCGGCCAGCAGTATCGGCGCGGCGCAGGCCAGCGAGGTGACAGTCGGCATGATCACCACGCTTTCAGGCGGCGGCGCGGGCTTGGGCGTGGATGTGCGCGATGGCTTCCAGCTGGCGCTGGACATGGCGGGCGAGCACAACATCAAGCTGGTGGTCGAAGATGACGCCCAGCGCCCCGAACTGGCGGTGCAGATCGCCGAACGGATGATCCAGTCCGAGCGCGCCGATATCCTGACCGGCATCATCTGGTCGAATCTGGCGATGGCGGTGGTTCCGTCAACCGTGGCGCAGGACATCTTCTACCTGTCGCCCAATGCCGGCCCTTCGGCTTTGGCGGGCGCAAATTGCCACCCCAATTACTTTAACGTCGCCTGGCAGAATGACATGCTGCATGAAGGCGCGGGTGCCTATGCCAACGAGTTGGGCTACGAAAACACCTTCATCATGGCCCCGAACTATCCGGCGGGCACCGATGCGCTGGCGGGCTTCAAGCGCTATTACGAAGGCAATCTTGCGGGCGAGTTGTTCACGCAGGTCGGCCAGACCGATTACGCCGCCGAAATCGCGCAGATCCGCGCCTCGGGGGCGGATTCGATCTTCATCTTCCTGCCCGGCGGTATGGGCATCAGCTTCATGCGCCAGTACGAGCAATCCGGCGTTGACCTGCCGATCGTGTCGGCGGCCTTCACCTTCAGCCAGGATATCCTGCCTGCGGTGGGCGAAGCCGCGCTGGGCGTGTTCAACGCCAGCCAATGGTCACCTGATCTGGACAATGACGCCAATGCGGCCTTTGTCGCAGCCTTTCAGGGCGCCTATGGCCGCCTGCCCTCGCTTTACGCAAGCCAGGGGTTTGACACGGCCAATCTGATCCTGTCAGCCACCGCCAAGGCAGATGTCCAGGACCGTGACGCCTTTCGCGAAGCGCTGCGCGAGGCGGATTTCACCTCTGTACGCGGGGATTTCGCCTGGGCACCCAACCAGCACCCGATCCAGCGCGTCTATATCCGCGAAGTGGTCGAGGTTGATGGCGTGATCACCAACCGCATCGTCGGTGTCGCGTTCGACGAACATCGCGACGTGCATGGCGAAAATTGCCCGATGTAAGCACCGCCCCTGCCCCGGCATTCGCTGCCGGGGCACGCCCTTGCCCTGAAGCGATAGGTTTGCCCCATGTCTCTCGCGCTTGTGCTGGAGCAGTTGCTCAATGGCGTGCAATTCGGCCTGATGCTGTTTCTGATGTCGGCCGGTCTGACACTGGTTTTCGGTGTCATGGGCCTGATCAATCTGGCGCATGGTTCGCTTTACATGATCGGTGCCTTCCTGTGTGCAGCGCTGGCTGCTGCGACCGGCAATTTCTGGCTGGGGCTGATGGCCGGGATCGCTGGCGCCGCCGCCGCAGGCGCCTTGATAGAGATACTGGTGATACGTCGGCTTTACGCGCGTGACCATCTGGATCAGGTGCTGGCCACTTTCGCACTGATCCTGATCCTGTCGGAAGGGGTGCGCATGATCTTCGGCCCGTTCCCGCTTTATCTGAATGTGCCCGATATGCTGCGTGGCTCGGTGGATTTGGGCATCACGCGCTATTCGCTCTATCGGCTGGCGCTGATCGGCTTCGGCGTCGCGGTGGCGCTGGGGCTGTGGCTGCTGATCGCAAAAACGCGGCTGGGCATCCAGATCCGGGCAGGCGAATCCGACCGCGAGATGATCGCCGCGCTGGGGGTCAATATCCGTTGGCTTTATACAGTAGTGTTCGCGCTGGGAGCGGCGCTGGCGGGGATGGCGGGCGCGCTGGTCGGCGCGATCCAGTCGGTGCAGGTCGGCATGGGCGAGCCTGTGCTGATTCTGGCCTTCGTGGTCATCGTCATCGGCGGCATCGGCTCGATCAAGGGCGCGATGGTCGGGGCGCTGCTGGTCGGCGTGATCGACACGATGGGCCGCTTCCTGCTGCCGCGCATTGCGGGGCTGTTTCTGGACACCTCGCAGGCGATGGGGGTCGGCGCGGCGCTGGCCTCTATGCTGATCTATCTGTTGATGGCGCTGGTCTTGATCTTCCGCCCCCAAGGACTGTTCCCCGCCCATGGATAATCAACGCAAGGAATGGCTGCTCAATGCCGGGGTCATCATCGCGCTGTTTGCGGTGCCGCTCTGGGCGCTGGCTGTCGGTGAACCTTTCATCATCACCCTGGCCACACGCATCGCGATTCTGGCGATTGCCGCCGTGGGGCTGAATATCGCGCTGGGGCTGGGCGGCATGGTCAGCTTCGGCCATGCGCTGTATCTGGGCGTCGGTGGCTATGTTGCGGGGATTGCCGCGCATCACGCCTTCGCCGGTACCACGGTGATGGGGCTGCCCGGCACCAACCAGATGCTGCCGATCTGGGTGATCGCGATGCTGCTTTCGGGGCTGGTCGCCGGGGTGGTAGGGGCGCTGAGCCTGCGTACCTCGGGCATCTTCTTCATCATGATCACGCTGGCCTTCGCGCAGATGGGCTTCTTCTTCACCTTGTCCTGGCCTGCCTATGGCGGCGAGGATGGCCTGCCGATCTTCGTGCGCAACCAGTTTCCGGGGCTGAACACCGCGCGCCCCTGGGATATGTTCCTTCTGGCCTATGGCGTGCTGGTGGCGGCGCTGCTGGTGTTTGCGATGTTGCGCGCGGCCCGCTTCGGCGCGGCGCTGATGGCCATTCGCCAGAACCCTGACCGCACAGCGGCGGTGGGGATATCCCCTTTCGGCATCAAGCTGGTGGCCTTCGTGTTGTCGGGCATGATCACCGGGCTGGCAGGCGCGATGATGGCGGATCTGACGCGCTTCGTCAGCCCGGCGATGATGGCCTGGACGATGTCGGGCGAGTTGATCGTGATCATCATCCTTGGCGGGGTGGGGCGGCTGTTCGGCCCGGTGGTGGGCGCAGCCCTTCTGGTCGGGTTCGAGGTCTTCTTCGGCGGGCTGACCGAACACTGGAAGCTGTGGCTTGGCCTTGTGCTGCTTGCAGTGGTGCTGTTCGCGCGCGGCGGGCTGATCGGACTGATCGCAGGAAGGGAACGTCATGGCTGATACGATCCTTGAACTGAAGGGGCTGCGCAAAAACTTCGGCGCGCTGAAGGCCACGGATGATGTCAGCCTGACGCTGAAGCGCGGGGAAATCCACGCGCTGATCGGCCCCAATGGCGCTGGCAAGACCACACTGATGGCGCTGGTATCGGGTAAGCTGCCCCCCGATGCCGGGCAGGTTCTGCTGGAAGGGCGTGAGCTGACCGCACTGTCGGTGGCGCGGCGCGCGCAGGCCGGGTTGGGGCGCAGCTTTCAGGTGTCCTCGCTGGTGTCGGAATATTCGGCGCTGCGCAATGTGATGCTGGCGCTTCAGTCGCGGCAGGGGCACAGCTACCGCTTCCTGCGCCCGGTGATGATGGACCAAGCCCTGCGCGAGGGTGCGCGCGAGATGCTGGCGCGGGTCGGTCTGGGCGCGCGTGCCTCGGTCGAGGCGGCGGTGCTCAGCCACGGCGAACGGCGCTTGCTGGAGATCGCGGTTGCGCTGGCCTTGCAGCCCCGCTGCTTCCTGCTCGATGAACCGATGGCCGGGCTGGGGTCAGAGGGCACGAAAGCGCTGGTCACTTTCCTGCAGGAACTGAAATCCGAAGCCCCGATCCTGCTGATCGAGCATGACATGGACGCGGTGTTCCGGCTGGCCGACCGGATTTCGGTGCTGGTCTATGGGCGCATCATCGCGACCGGCACGGCCCCCGAAATTCGCGCCAACCCGCAAGTCCGCGCGGTCTATCTGGGAGAGGAGACCCCGGCATGAGCGCGCTTCTGGAACTTGATGACCTGCATGTCTTCTATGGCGCGTCGCAGGCGCTGTTCGGCGTCAGCCTGCAACTGCGCGAGGGGCAGGCACTGGCGCTGATGGGGCGCAACGGGATGGGCAAATCCACCACCATTGCCAGCGCCTGCCGGATGCTGCCCCTGCGCAGCGGGCGGGTGCGCTTTGGCGGGCAGGATATCAGCGACTGGCCCTCCTATCGGGCGGCAAGGCTGGGGCTGGGGCTGGTGCCCGAGGGGCGGCGCTGCTTTCCCAACCTGACCGTCACCGAAAACCTGATCGCCGCTGCCCGCCCCGGCTACTGGGATCTGGCGCGGGTGCAGGCGTTTTTTCCGCGGCTGGCCGAACGCGCGGATCAATACGCGCTGACCCTTTCGGGCGGCGAACAGCAGATGCTGGCCATCGGCCGCGCGCTGATGACCAATCCGCGCCTGCTGCTGCTGGATGAAGCCACCGAAGGGCTGGCCCCGGTGATCCGTCAGGAGATCTGGGCCGCGATCACGCGGCTGAAGGCCGAGGGGCTGTCGATCCTGCTGGTGGACAAGACCTTGTCCGAGATCCTGCCTTTCGCCGATCATTGCGCCATTCTGGAACGCGGGGCGGTGGCGTGGCAGGGCGCGCCCGACAAACTGACCGAGCAGATTTCGGACATTTATCTGGGGGTGTAGCGCCCCGCTTCGGCCACCCCCTGCCCGCGCGTTGCGCGCGGGCAGCGCCCCCCGGGGGGGGGGGGGGGGGGGGGGGGGCCCGCCGGGGGGGGGGGGTTTGTTCAATGCAAAACACCCCCCCGATAAGCTAAACCAGAAACCGGGGCACAAGCCGCC
>JAFIEF010000021.1 GCA_020832655.1 Paracoccaceae bacterium | reverse complement strand
GGAAGATCGCATTGCCGGTGGTGTCGGCCTTCCATGCCTTGACGATGGACAGATCGGCAAAGATGCCGCGTTCCAGAATATAGGTCTCGCCGCCGAATTCCTTGTGTTCCTTGCCCTCGGCAATCACGGTGCCGACGCCGGTCTTGGTATAGAAGCCCGCAATCCCCGCGCCACCTGCGCGCATGCGCTCGGCCAGCGTGCCTTGCGGGTTGAATTCCAGTTCCAGCTCTCCGCTTAGATACTGGCGCATGAATTCGGCATTCTCGCCGACATAGGACGACATCATCTTCTTGATCTGGCGGGTTTTCAGCAGCACGCCCAGCCCGAAATCATCCACCCCGCAATTGTTCGAGGCGATGGTGATATCCTTGGTGCCTGCCTCGCGGATCGCGTCGATCAGCAATTCGGGGATACCGCACAGACCAAAGCCCCCGGCGGCAATGGTCATGCCGTCGAACAACAGCCCGTCAAGCGCTTCTGCGGCAGAGCCGTAGACTTTCTTCATGATGTCACTCCTATCCCTGTTCGTCCGAAATGTCTGACGCGGCGTTGCAGCGAAGTCAACCACCGCGCGCGGGATTGCCTATTCGGCCGCGTCATCAGCTGACGGCTTTGCCTTCTTGGCGGATGCCTTCTTTGCAGGGGTTTTCCTGGCGGGCGTTTTCTTTGCCGCAGCCTTCCTGGCCGGTGCCTTGCGCTTGCCCTTGCTGGCCGCCTTGGCATTCACCAACTCGATCGCCTGATCCAGCGTGATGGTGTCAGGCTCCATATCCTTGGGCAGGGTGGCGTTGATCTTGTCCCATTTGACATAAGGCCCGTAGCGCCCCTTCATCACCGCCAGATCGCCCCCGTCAGGATGCGCACCCAGAACTTTCAGCGGTTCCGCCGCCGCCGCGCGACCACGGTCGGGCTTGGCTGCCAGCACCTCGACCGCGCGGTTCATGCCGATGGTAAAGACCTCATCAACCTCGGGCAGATTGGCGTATTTGCGCCCATGCTTGACATAGGGTCCATAGCGCCCAATCCCGGCCTCGATCACCTCGCCATCATCGGGATGGGGGCCGATGGCGCGCGGCAGGGATAGCAGCATCACCGCACGTTCCAGATCCATCCCGTCGACCGACCAGCCCTTGGGAAGCGAGGCGCGGGGGGGCTTGGGGTCATCCTTGGTGGCTTCGCCACGCTGCACATAGGGGCCGAACCGCCCGGTGCGCAGGGTAATCGGATCGCCCAGATCATGGCCCAGCAGCTTGCCATCGCCAGCCAGTTCGGCATTGCCGTCATCCTCGCCCGCAAGCGGGCGGGTATAGCGGCATTCGGGGTAGTTGTTGCAGCCGATGAAGGCGCCCCCTGAGCGCGCGGTCTTCAGGTTCAGCCGCCCTGCCCCGCATTTGGGACACAGGCGCGGATCGCCCCCATCTTCGCGGGGCGGGTAAAGATGCGGGGCCAGAACCTCGTCGATCTTTTCCAGCACTTCGGTGATGCGCAATTCGGATGTTTCGGCAATCGCCGCTGAAAAATCGCGCCAGAAGCGGTCCAGCACATCCTTGTAATCGCGCGATCCGGCCGAGATGTCATCAAGCTGCGCTTCCAGATCGGCGGTGAAGTCATATTCCAGATAGCGGCGGAAGTAATTGGTCAGGAAGATCGTCACCAACCGCCCCTTGTCTTCGGGGATCAGGCGGTTCTTGTCCTTGGTGACATAGCCGCGATCCTGAATTGTGGTGACGATGCTGGCATAGGTCGAGGGGCGGCCGATGCCGAGTTCTTCCATGCGCTTCACCAGCGTGGCCTCGGTATAGCGCGGGGGCGGCTGGGTGAAATGCTGCTCTGGCGTGACGCTGCGCTTGGCCAGCTTGTCGCCCTGCGCCATGCCGGGAAGGCGCTTGTCATCTTCATCGACGACATCATCGCGGCCTTCCTCATAGACCTTCATGAAGCCGTCAAACAACACCACCTGCCCAGTGGCGCGCAAGCCCACCTGCCCGTCGCGGTCGCCAATATCAACCGTGGTGCGTTCCAGCCGCGCTGCTTCCATCTGACAGGCGATGGTGCGTTTCCAGACCAGATCATAAAGTTTGCGCTGATCGGCATCGGCCAGCTTCAGCCGGTCGGGGCTGGCAGCCATGTCGGTGGGGCGGATGCATTCATGCGCTTCCTGCGCGTTTTTGGCCTTGTTCTTGTACATGCGCGGGGATTTGGGCACATATTCCGCGCCATAGCGGTCCTTGATCACATCGCGCGCGGCCATCACGGCCTCGGGCGCCATGTCAATGCCATCAGTCCGCATATAGGTGATATAACCCGCCTCATACAGGCGCTGCGCGGTGCTCATGCATTGTTTGGCCCCCATGCCGAATTTGCGGCTGGCTTCCTGCTGCAGGGTCGAGGTCATGAAGGGTGCCGCCGGGTTGCGGCTGGCGGGCTTGGCCTCGACCGAAGTCACCGTCAGATCGCGCGCGGTCACGGCCTGCACCGCCAGTTCCGCCGCTTCGGCGGTGGCAATGTCGAACTTGTCGAGCTTCCTGCCCGCCAGCGCGACCAGCCGCGCGCTGAATTCCTGCCCGCGCGGGGTGGTCAGACCGGCGGTGACGCTCCAGTATTCCTGGGCGCGAAAGGCCTCGATCTCCATCTCGCGCTCGACGATCAGGCGCAGACAGACCGATTGCACGCGGCCCGCCGATTTCGCCCCCGGCAGCTTGCGCCACAAGACCGGCGACAGGTTGAAGCCCACCAGATAATCCAGCGCGCGCCGCGCCAGATAGGCGCGCACCAGCGGCATATCGACCTCGCGCGGGTTTTCCATCGCCTGGGTCACGGCGGATTTGGTGATCGCGTTGAACACCACGCGCTTGACCGGGGTGGTTTTCTTCAGCGCGCGCGATTTGGCCAGCGCCTCGGTCAGATGCCATGAAATCGCCTCGCCCTCGCGGTCAGGGTCGGTGGCCAGGATCAGTTCGGGGTCATCCTTCAGCGCCTCGGCAATGGCGCGCACATGCTTGCGCGAATCGCTCGCCACCTCCCATTTCATGTCGAAATCATGCTCGGGGTCGACCGAACCATCCTTTGGCGGCAGGTCGCGGACATGGCCGTAAGAGGCCAGAACCGTATGCCCCTTGCCCAGATATTTGTTGATTGTCTTGGCCTTGGCGGGCGATTCGACGACGACGACTGCCATATATTCCCTCAATGCAATTCCTGCCCTGCGCCGCGCGCCGGGGTGGCCCTACATGTTAGAGCAAGCGGGGGAATGTCAATGCAGCCCCCGCCGGAACGCGTGCCGCATGGGGCGATTGCCACGCGAACCCAGTGCATGGCGTCCGGTCCGCACAAATGGAAACACCCTGACCTTGCGGTCAGGGTGTCCTGAGCAGAAATACGCGTTGGTGGTCAGGCAACACGTCTGGAGATCGGGCGGCCAGTCAGCATTTGCTTGCCTGCCCGAATGACAATCATTCCGTTGCCCAGCGTCTTGACGACGACGCCTTGCGCGGAGATGTGCTTGCCAATCTGAATGGTGCGGATCATCGGGGCTTCCTTTCAACCGGAGAGGTCTGCCTTGACCTGCCCTGCTGCATGTTTCTTGCATTCACTATGTCAGTCTCGCGCCTGATCACAATGCAGAAGCATTAAGCCTTCCATAATTCTGACATGATTTTGCACCGCTTCTGCCATGACGGTTCTGGATTTCATGCCAATCGCGCTGCAATCGCGCGGATTGTTGCGCCAAGCGACACAGCGCAGGGCGCGCGGGGCTACAGCCAGTCGCGCAGAATGGGAATCAGCGGCAGATCGGCGGGCGGCATCGGATAGTCGCGCAGTTGCGCGGGACGCACCCATTTCAGCGCCTGCCCTTCGCGCGGGTGCAGATCGCCCTGCCATTTGCGGCAGGCAAATAGCGGCATCAGCAAATGAAACTCCGGGTAGGAATGGCTGGCGAAGGTCAAGGGCGCCAGACAGCTTGCCCATGTGTCAATGCCCAGCTCTTCATGCAATTCGCGGATCAGCGCGGCTTCGGGGGTTTCGCCGGGTTCGACCTTGCCGCCCGGAAACTCCCACAACCCTGCCATAGACTTGCCTTCGGGGCGCTGCGCCAGCAGCACCCGCCCATCGGCATCGATCAGCGCAACCGCCGAAACCAGAACTGTTTTCACGACCGGTAATCCGCGTTGATGTCGATATAGCGATGCGTCAGATCGCAGGTCCAGATTGTGGCGGTGCCGACGCCAAGGTGCAGATCCACGGCGATGACCAGTTCCTGCCCCTTCATATAGGTCGCGCATGTGGCTTCATCATAATCGGCCGCGACCTGCCCGGCCTCGGCCACCAGATGGGGGCCGAAGCGGATGGACAGGCGGTCGCGGTCGGCCTCTGCCCCGGATTTGCCCACGGCCATGACCACCCGGCCCCAATTGGGGTCTTCGCCTGCCACGGCGGTCTTGACCAGCGGTGAATTGGCGATGGCCAAGGCAACCTTGCGCGCATCGGCATCCGAACGCGCGCCACTGACGCTGACTTCGATGAATTTCGTGGCCCCTTCGCCATCGCGCACGATCTGATGCGCCAGATCGCGCATCACCGCGCCCAGCGCCTTGGCAAAGCGCATCCCGGCATCGCTGGCCGGGTCGGTGATCGGTTCCATTTCCGCGCGGCCGGTGGCCCCCACCAGCACCATATCGGAAGTCGAGGTATCGCTATCAACGGTGATGCTGTTGAAGCTGCGCTCGGTCTGGCGCGACAGGATGGCTTGCAGCGCTGCGCGCGAGATTTTCGCATCCGTGAAGATATAGGACAGCATCGTCGCCATATCGGGTGCGATCATGCCAGAGCCTTTGGCAATGCCCGCAATCTGGACGCTCGCGCCCTCTATCTCGACCGTGGCGCAGGCACCTTTGGGGAAGGTATCGGTGGTCATGATCGCGCGGGCGGCATCGGGCAGGGCATCTCCGGCCAGATTTGCCGCCAGATCATCCAGCACGGCGGTAATGCGTTCATGTGGCAGGGCTTCGCCGATCACGCCGGTCGAGGCGGTGAAGACGCGCGCGGGCGGCAAACCCAGCCTGTCGCCCAGCGCGGCGCAAATCTGGCGCACCGATTCAGCGCCCGCGCCCCCGGTGAAGGCATTGGCATTGCCGGAATTGACCAGAATAGCCGCCCCTTCGGTGCCGTCGCCGCCGATCTTGGCCTGTGCATCCAGCACCGAGGCGGCGCGCGTGGCCGAACGGGTGAACACCCCCGCCAGAACCGAACCGGGGGCCAGATGCGCCAGCGTCACATCCATGCGGCCCTGATAGCGCACCCCGGCAGCAGCCGCAGCAAAGCTGACCCCGGCAATCACCGGCAGATCAGGAAAGGAAGCTGGTGCCAGCGCAGAGACCAGCGGCGCGGCGGGCACAGCAGGTGCCGACATATCCGGGGTTGCCGCAGCAGGTGCAGCAACATCCCTGACCTTTACCTTGATCACGCTTTCCAGTTGCGCTTTCAGTGACTTCACGCGCTTGCGCAGCTTCTTTTTCGCACCCATCCGAAAACCCCGTTGAACGCGCCCGGTCCCCGGACCGGGCTGCAATGGGCGCGACGTTACACCTGGCGCGATCAGTCGTCCAGCAGGTCCGCGCGGCGCAGCACTTCAGGGTCCAGCGTGTCATAGCTGCGCGCAATATCGGCAGTCCCGGTGACGCGGGCAAGCTCTGCCTCGGCGGCTTCGCGAACAATACCTTGCTCCAGCGCCTCGCGCACTTCTTCCAGCGCGGGGGCTTGCGACATGCGCGTGTCATTGAGCAACACCAGATGCCAGCCGAACTGCGTCTGAAGCGGCCCCTTGTATTCGCCGACTTCCATCGCCTCGACCGCCTGTTCAAATTCGGGGATCATGACACCGGGGCCGAACCAGCCCAGCGATCCGCCATTGGCCGCCGCCCCGTCCAGCGAATGCTCGCGCGCCAGTTCGGCGAAATCGGCACCTTCATCCAGTTGTTCGCGCAGCGCCTGCGCTTCCTGCTCTGTTTCGACAATGATATGCGAGGCATTGTATTCCGGCGTCGGCTCGCGCCCGTCGAATTCGGTGACAAAGGCGGTATAGGCTTCGTCGATGGCCTGATCGGTCAGCGCCTGCTCTGCCACCCGCGTCAGCGCGGCATTGGCGATGAAGGCGCGGCGTTCGTTTTCCAGCGTGATCTGTTCGCGGCGGTTCAGCCCGTCCTGTGCCGCCTGCATCAGCGCGGTCTGTTCGATCAACTGCTCGATCAGCGGCTCGAACAGCGCCTCGGCGGGCATCTCGCGGAACTGCTCGGGCAGCGCGCCCTGCGCGGCCAGCAAATGGCCCAGCGTGATCTCGGTCCCGTTTACCGTGGCCAGAACAGTCGCAAGGCTGGGGTCTTCCTGCGCGGTTGCGGGGCCAGACAGTGCCAGCGTTACGGCAAGAATGCCCCCAAGGCGTGAAAAACGGTTCATATTGACTGCTCCTGTTGGTGCGCGCGGTTGCGCATCGTTGACACTTTTCAGACCGCCCATTACATCGCTGACTGGTTCAACTGTGCTTGGGCGGTGTGGTTCATCTGCCCTTCTAGGCAAGCCAGCTTATGCCGACAACCCCGGCCATGCCGGGACCAGATGACGATTTCTTCAGTGGCCGACCGGCAGGCCGCGACATCCGACGGACAAGGTGACAGCAGAAATGATGGGTATCGGGGCACTTTCGAAGAAGATTTTCGGCACGGCGAATGACCGCAAGGTCAAATCGGTGCGGCCCGTCATCGCGAAGATCAACGCGCTGGAAGACGAGTTCAAGGCAATGTCGGATGACGCGCTGGTGGCCAAGACCGCCGAGTTGAAAGAGCGTGTCGCCAATGGCGAAAAGCTGGATGCGGTGCTGCCCGAAGCCTTTGCAAACTGCCGCGAGGGCGCGCGCCGCGCACTGGGTCTGCGCGCCTTTGACGTGCAGTTGATCGGTGGTATCTTCCTGCATCAGGGCAATATCGCCGAGATGAAGACCGGCGAGGGCAAGACGCTGGTGGCGACCTTTCCGGCCTATCTGAACGCGCTGACGGGCCGGGGCGTGCATATCGTGACGGTCAATGACTATCTGGCCAAACGCGATTCGGACTGGATGGGCAAGGTATTTGCGAAACTCGGCATGACCACCGGCGTGGTCTATTCGCAGCAGCCCGATCAGGAAAAGCGCGAAGCCTATGGCGCAGATGTGACCTATGCCACCAATAACGAGCTGGGCTTTGATTATCTGCGCGACAATATGCGCATGCGCATCGAGGAAATGAACCAGCGCGATCACTATTTCGCCATCGTCGACGAGGTCGACTCGATCCTGATCGATGAAGCGCGAACCCCGCTGATCATTTCCGGCCCGTCGCAGGACAAGAGCGATCTTTACGTCAAGGTCGATGCTCTGATCCCGCATCTTCAGCCCGAGCATTACACCATCGACGAAAAGATCCGCAACGCGACCCTGACCGATGACGGCAATGAATTCATCGAGGCCAAGCTGCAAGAAGCCGGACTGCTGCCGCCCGAACAGTCGCTTTATGACCCGGAATCGACCTCGCTTGTGCATCACGTCAATCAGGGGCTGCGCGCGCATAAGCTGTTCCACAAGGATCAGAACTATATCGTGCGCGATGGTCAGGTGGTATTGATCGATGAATTCACCGGTCGCATGATGGCCGGGCGGCGCTTGTCCGAAGGGCTGCATCAGGCCATCGAGGCCAAGGAAGGCTGCGCCATCCAGCCCGAAAACGTGACCTATGCCTCTGTCACGTTCCAGAATTATTTCCGCATGTATGAAAAGCTTGCGGGCATGACCGGCACGGCCTCGACCGAGGCCAAGGAATTTCAGGAAATCTACAATCTGGGGGTGGTGGAGATTCCCACCAACCTGCCCATCGCCCGGATTGACGAGCATGATCAGGTCTACCGCACCACACAGGAAAAGCTGGACGGTGTGCTGACAGAGATCCAGGAGGCCAATGCCAAGGGCCAGCCGATCCTTGTCGGCACCACCTCGATCGAGAAATCCGAGGAGCTTTCGGCACTGCTGAGCAAGGCAGACATCAAGCATAACGTGCTCAATGCGCGCCAGCATGAGCAGGAAGCCCAGATCGTGGCCGATGCAGGCAGGCTGGGGGCCGTGACGATTGCCACCAACATGGCCGGGCGCGGCACCGACATCCAGCTTGGGGGCAATGTCGAAATGCGCGTGTTGCAGGCGCTGGCCGCCGACCCCGAGGCCGACCCGGCCCAGACCCGCGCCCGCATCGAGGCCGAGGTGGCCGAGGAAAAGCAGAAGGTGATCGAGGCAGGCGGGCTGTTCGTGCTGGCCACCGAACGCCATGAAAGCCGCCGCATCGACAACCAGCTACGGGGGCGCTCGGGCCGGCAGGGCGATCCGGGGCGGTCAGTATTCTTTCTGTCGCTCGAAGATGACCTGATGCGGATTTTCGGCTCTGAACGGCTGGAAAAGGTGCTTTCCACCCTGGGCATGCAGGAAGGCGAGGCGATTGTTCACCCTTGGGTCAACAAATCGCTGGAAAAGGCACAAGGCAAGGTCGAGGCGCGCAATTTCGACATCCGCAAGGAATTGCTGAAATACGACAATGTCATGAATGAACAGCGCCGCGTCATTTTCGAACAGCGCCGCGACATCATGGACTCGGACGATCTGTCAGAGATCATCGACGATATGCGCCATCAGGTGGTGGATGATCTGGTCGACCAGCACATGCCGCCCAACAGCTATTCCGAACAATGGGACATGGAAGGGTTGCGCGCGGCGGTGCGCGACAAGCTGGGGCTGGATGTGCCCGCGCTCGCCTGGGGCGAAGAGGATGGCGTCGATCAGGAGGTCGTGCGCGAACGGCTCTATGAAGCCTCTGACGCGCTGATGAACGAAAAGCTGGAACTGTTCGGGGCCGACACGCTGCGCAGCCTTGAAAAGCAGATCCTGCTTGAAACCATCGACCGCAAATGGCGCGAACATCTGCTGACGCTGGATCATCTGCGTTCCGCCGTGCGCTTCCGCGGCTATGCGCAGAAAGACCCGCTGAATGAATACAAGGCCGAAGGCTTCCTGCTGTTCGAGGCAATGCTGAACTCGCTGCGCGAAGATATTTCCGCCTATCTGGCGCGCATCCGTCCGATGTCGGAAGAAGAGCAGAAGGAAATGCTGCAAAAGCTGGCGCTGCAACAGCACAATATGGCCATCGCGGCGGAAAATGACGGGCAAGCCCCGACCCCGCTGGTCGAAGGTTTCGACGAGAACGACCCCGCAACCTGGGGCAATCCGGGCCGCAACGACCCCTGCCCCTGCGGATCGGGCAAGAAATTCAAGCATTGTCACGGGCGGCTGACCTGACCGGCACGCGCGCACCACATGCATGACATCGAAAAAGGGGCGCAACCGCGCCCCTTTTCAGTTTCCGATTCAGTTTTCGGGCCTGAACAGCACGGCTTATTCGGCAGCCGCCGCTTCGGCCTTGGCGGCTTTTTCCGCTGCGCGTTCCTTCGCCTTCTTGCCGGGTTCGGCTTTTTTCAGATTCGCGCGGGTGGCCTTTTCGCGCAGACCCGCAGCTTCCAGAAAGCGCGCGATACGGTCGGTGGGCTTGGCACCCTGATCCAGCCAGTGCTGGACGCGCTCGACATTCATCTTGACGCGGTCTTCGCTGTCCTTGGGCAGAAGCGGGTTATAGCTGCCCAGCTTTTCCAGAAAGCGCCCGTCGCGCGGCATGCGCGTATCGGCGGCGACGATCGAATAGAAGGGGCGCTTTTTCGACCCACCACGGGCCAGACGGATTTTGGTTGCCATGTCGTTTTCTCCTTCAGATGGCGTGTGACGGGCGGGCCGTCATTTTCGGTGCTGTCTCTAGCGTTGCAATCTCTCATGGTGACGGATCACTTCCGAGATGATGAAATTCAGGAATTTCTTGGCAAATTCCGGGTCGAGATCGGCCTCTTTGGCCAACCATTCCAGCCGCTCGATCTGGCGTTCTTCGCGCGCAGGGTCGGACGGGGGAAGCTGGTGTTCCGCCTTCAAGCGGCCCACGGCCTGAGTGTGCTTGAAGCGCTCACCCAGCGTATAGACAAGGATCGCATCCAGCCGGTCGATGCTGTCGCGGTGATCGGCCAGCAGCGCTGCGGCGCGGGTGGTGTTGTCACTCATGCCACTGGCCCTTTCCTGTGCAGGCGCGACAGCCGGGGATACCCTGCAGGCGCGGTCATTTCTTCCTCATCAGCCCGGACAGGCCACCGGGCAGCCCGCCGCCGCCCATGCCGGGCAGACCACCCAGTTGCCGCGCGGCCTGCTGCATTGCCTTGGGGTCCACTTGGCTGGGGTCGGGCATGGCGTCAGCGCCACCGCCCTTGCCGAACATGCTGCCCATTGCCTGTTTCAGCATGCCCTTCTTGCCCATCTTCTTCATCATATCGGCCATCTGGCGATGCTGTTTCAGAAGCTTGTTCAGCTCTGACACTTCCAGGCCCGCGCCCGTGGCGATGCGTTTCTTGCGGCTGGCTTGCAGGATAGCGGGGTTGGCGCGTTCCTTCCTGGTCATCGAATTGATCAGCGCGATCTGACGACGCAGCATCGAATCGTCAAAACCTGCGGCTTCGGCGGCCTTGGACATCTTGCCCATGCCCGGCATCATGCCCATGACGCTTTGCATGCCGCCCATCTTCAGCATCTGTTCCAGCTGGCCCTTCAGGTCGTTCATGTTGAACTGACCCTTCTGGAAGCGCTTCATCATGCGTTCGGCCTGCTCGACCTCCAGCACTTCCTGCGCCTTTTCCACCAGCGCCACGATATCGCCCATGCCCAGGATGCGGCCTGCCACGCGCTTTGGATCGAACACTTCCAGCGCATCGGTCTTTTCGCCCAGACCCACAAAGCGGATGGGCTTGCCGGTGACCGCGCGCATGGCCAGCGCGGCCCCCCCGCGCCCGTCGCCATCCATCCGCGTCAGCACCACGCCGGTCACACCCACCTTGCCGTCAAATTCGGCGGCGACATTGACCGCATCCTGCCCGGTCAGGCCATCGACCACCAGCAGGGTTTCGCGCGGGCTGACCGCGTCGCGCACGGCCTGCACTTCGTCCATCAGCACTTCGTCGATATGCAACCGCCCTGCGGTGTCCAGCAGATAGACATCATAGCCGCCCAGCATGGCCTGCTGCTTGGCGCGTTTGGCGATATCGACCGCCGACTGGCCCTTGACGATGGGCAGGGTATCGACGCCGATCTGGGTGCCCAGGATCGCAAGCTGTTCCATCGCCGCCGGGCGGTTGGTGTCAAGGCTGGCCATCAGCACGCGCTTGCCGTCACGTTCGTTCAGTCGACGCGCCAGCTTGGCCGTGGTGGTGGTTTTCCCCGAACCTTGCAGACCCACCATCAGCACCGGCGCGGGCGGGTTGTCGATCTTCAGCGCGCCGGGGTCGCTTTCGCCTTCCAGCATGGCGATCAGTTCGTCATGGACGATCTTGACCACCTGCTGCCCCGGCGTGACCGATTTCGTCACTGCCGCGCCGGTGGCCTTTTTCTGCACCCGCTTGATGAAATCGCGCGTCACCGCCAAAGAGACATCGGCTTCCAGCAGCGCCACGCGCACTTCGCGCAGGGCAGCGCGCACATCGTCTTCGGACAGCGCGCCCTGCTTGGTCAGCCGGTCAAAGACCCCTGACAGGCGTTCGGACAGATTCTCGAACATGCGCGTCTCTCCTTGCGCCCCGCGATATGGGGCTTGCATAGCGGTTTTGCACCCACGGGCGCAACGCGCTGGCGGGTGGCGATCTTTGCCCCAATGACAAAGACCGGAAGCTGGCAACTTCCGGGTTATTCGGCCCGTCTAGTCCCGCATCCGCGCAGAGTCAAGCCCGCAGCCATGTCCCAATGCCGGGGCAGCGCGCTGCCCTGCTCAATGCGCGGGCACGGCGACAGGGTCCAGCAAGGTGCGCCCGCCATCAATGGTGATGGTCTGGCCGGTCATGAAAGCCGCCGCATCCGAGGCCAGAAACTGCACTGCCTCTGCCGCCTCGGACGCCGCGCCGATCCGCCCCATCGGGGTTTGCGCCACGATCCGGGCACGATATTCGTCATTGGCGTGGATCTGGTCTTTCAGATTCGCGCTCATGACACTGCCAAGCGCGACCCCGTTCACGCGGATACGCGATTGCGCCAGCGCAATCGCCATTGACCGCGTCATCTGGTCCAGCGCGGCCGTGGCGATGGAATAGGCCATCAATTCGGGCTGGCTGCGCCGCGCGGCAATCGAGGACAGGTTGATGATAGAGCCGACCGCCTTGCGCTTGTCCTCGGTGCCCGACTGCTCTGCCTCGGCCTGCTTGATCATGCGTTTGGCCACGAACTGGCTGAGCTTCAGGCTGGCCAGCAGGTTTTGCTGAAGCGACAATTCCACTGCATCGCTTTGGTCATCCAGCGGGTCCGAGGCCATGCATTGACGCGTGGCATTGACAAGGATATCGACCTTGTCAAACGCATCTACCGTGGCGGAAATCAGATTGGCGCGGGTCAGCCTTTCGCGCAGATCACCGGCAAAGAAGATCGCGTGATCATCTGCACCAGACATCTTGGCGACTTCTGATTTGAGCTTGGCCTCATCGCGGTCGGTCAGCACCACCCGCGCGCCCTGATCAACGAAATGGCGCGCAATCGCCAACCCGACCCCGTTCGCGGCCCCGGTAACAATCGCGGTCTTGCCGGAAATGGAATAGCTCATCTGCGTGTCCGTCCTGTTCTTGCCACTTGCCGCGCCCTGGCGCTTTTGGGACCATGCGCATGCCAGACCCGAAACCCGCCCGCATCGGCCAGCAGATCGACATCGCGAAACAGCCCGTCCAGCGTGTCTGCATAGGGCAAATGCCGATTCGCGACCAGCCACAGATCGCCGGTCGGGACCAGTAGCCGCGCGGCTGCGTGGATGAAGGCGATGCCAAGTTCGGGCCGCGCCTTGCGGCCGGTATGAAAGGGCGGGTTAATGATAACGCCACCCGCCGCGTCAGGCAGGGCAAAGCGGGTGGCATCGGCCCAGTGAAATTCGGCACGCGGGTCGGGGATATTGGCGCGCGCCAGCGCCAGCGCCTCTGCCTCTGCCTCGACCAGATGCAGCTTTGCCACCCCCTTGCGCGCCAGCGCCGCTGCGGCCAGATAGCCCCAGCCCGCGCCCAGATCGACCACGCTTTCAGGCAGCCTGTCGGGCAGATGCTGCGCCAAAAGGCGCGATCCGGGGTCGATGCCATCGGCGGAAAACACCCCCGCAGAGGTCTGAAAGCGGCCCAGCGCCGGGTCGGTGATGATCACAGCGTTGGCGGCAAGCGCCGCAAGATCGGCGCCGCGCGGGTCGAACCAGAATAGCTTGCCATGCGCCTTGGACACCGCGCCGCCAATTGTGACATGGGCGCGCAAGGTCTTGATGACCGACTCGATGCCATCGGTTTTCTGCCCGTCCACCAGCACCAGCTGCGCGCCGGGATGGCGCGCGGCCTGCGCGATCAGGTCAAGCGCTTGCGCCTTGGCGCGTGGCAGGCAGACCATGACCGCGGCGGCGGGGCGATCATCCACCGCCTGCGCCACACTGTAGCCAGCCGCCGCCAGCGCGTCATGATCAGGCCGAAAGCCCTGCACCATGCGCAGCCGGTCGCGCGGGATCGGATCAAAGCGTTCGCCCGCGCGCGGGCGCAGCACCAGCAGCGGCCCATCGGGCAGCACAAGCCCTTCGGCAAGGGCCAGGGTCAGCCGCGCCGCGCGCGGGGCCGGATCGGCCAGAAGGACAGGGGGGGGTTGGGTCATGGGGCGCGCTGCGCCTTATTCCTTTTCCAGCGTGCATTGCAGCGGGTGCTGATGACGGCGCGCGAAATCCATCACCTGCGCCACCTTGGTTTCAGCCACCTCATACGAAAAGACGCCGACCACGGCCACCCCTTTCTTGTGGACAGTCAGCATGATGTCAAAGGCCATTGCATGCGACATGCCGAAAAAGCGTTCCAGCACATGGACCACGAATTCCATCGGCGTGTAGTCGTCATTCAGAAGCAGTACCTTGTACATCGGCGGACGCTGGGTGCGGGTGCGCGTCTTGGTGACGACAGCGTCATCGCTGTCTGGCCCATCGGTGCCCTTGCCCGAAAGAAGCGGTGCCCTGATCATGCGTGCGACAGCCTTTGTGCAAGCGTCAAAAACCCTGTATCGGGGCAATATAGCGTAACTGACCGCGCAGAAAACCCCCTCTGACCCCGCGAAGGCTGGCCGCAGATGACCCGCATCACCACAATCGGTTTCGACGCAGATGACACGCTTTGGCATAATGAGCGCTTCTTTCGCCTGACGCAGGAACATTTCGCCACGCTTCTGGCCGATTACACCGACCGCGAGACGCTGATGGCGCGGCTTCTGGCGGCAGAGCGGCGCAATCTGGGGCAGTATGGCTTCGGCATCAAGGGTTTCGTGCTGTCGATGATCGAAACCGCCATCGACGTGACCGAGGAGCGCGTGCCCGCACGCGTCATCGCAGAATTGCTGGCGGCAGGGCAAGAAATGCTGC
Source organism: Paracoccaceae bacterium (assembly GCA_020832655.1). Taxonomy (GTDB): domain Bacteria; phylum Pseudomonadota; class Alphaproteobacteria; order Rhodobacterales; family Rhodobacteraceae; genus Roseinatronobacter. The sequence continues at coordinate 34,773 of JAFIEF010000021.1, read as the reverse complement.
GCCACCCGATCGAGCTTCTGCCCCATGCCGAAACCGCCATTGCAGCGCTTGCGCCAAGCCACCGGCTGGTGCTGATCACCAAGGGCGATCTGCTGGATCAGGAACGCAAGCTGGCGCAATCGGGCCTGGGCGAGATGTTCGACGCGGTCGAAATCGTGTCCGACAAGACGCCTGCGATCTATGCCGATATCTTCGCGCGCCACGGCGACGGGGCGGAAGCGGCGCTGATGGTGGGCAACTCGATGCGTTCGGATGTGGTCGCGCCGATCATGGCGGGGGGCTGGGGCGTGCATGTGCCTCACGGGCTGGAATGGGAAGTCGAATTTGCCGAACCGCCCCTGACCCATCCGCGTTTTCGCGCCCTGCCCAGCCTTGCCCCCCTGCCCGAGCTTGTGCTCTGGCTGGACGGGTGCTGACGCAACCGGGCCTGCCGATGCGCCAAGTGACATAAGCCGCGCATGGGGCTTGGTAGCCTTGGCGCGGGCAGGGCTGGCCGGATGGGATGCAGGACATTCTGGACAGGCCGCACACATACCCGCGCCCTATCTGCGCAGCAGCCGTGCCAGAACATCCGCGCGGCCCAGGCTTTTGGCGGATTTGCGGCGTTGTTCAAGCATATCGGCGGTTTGCAGCGCCAGAGCATGGTTCAGCCGCAAACGCTGCTGCTGCGCCCATTGCGCATGGCGCTGGCGGGCGACGAACAGCGCCGGGTCTTCGGCCAGGGCCAGGGGCTTTGACAGCTCGGCCACCTTCTGGCGCGTCTGCTCGCGCCGCTGGGCCAGCTTTTTCAGCCGGGCCATGTCATGTTTTTTCTGCATCTCGGCCAGCGCTGCCAGATGTTTCAGCCGCGCGCGATCCCTCATGCCCAGCGCCCCTTGCGCGCCTTGGCGCGGATGGTTTCGGCAAAGCGGATGGCGGCAGCGACGGCGGCGTAATGCTCGGGCTGCACCTCGGCCCCCAGATCGACACTGGCATAAAGCGCGCGCGCCGTGGGCGGATCAGAGCGGATCGGCACGCCCGCCGCCTCGGCGCGTTCACGGATGCGGGCCGCAATTTCGCCCGTGCCGCGCGCCACGCAAATGGGCGCACCCGCATCGCCGGGTGCCCATTTCAGCGCCACGGCATAATGCGTCGGGTTGACGATGACGACGCTGGCATCCGGCACGGCATCAAGCATGCGGTTGGCGGCGATCTCGCGCCCGCGCCGCTGGCGTTCCGCCTTGGCATGCGGGTCACCTTCGCTCTGCTTCATCTGGTCGCGCATTTCCTTGCGCGACATGCGGTTGCGGCGCATATGTTCGGCGCGCTGCCAGAAGAAATCGACCCCGCCAACCGCCAGCTTGACCACAAAGACCAGCGCCAGAAAGCGCAGCAGCAGTGCCATCAACTCGCCCGCTGCGGGGCCGGGTGAAAGCTGCATGCTGCCGATGATCAGGGCCATGTTCTGGATCACGAACAGCCACAGAACAGTCGAAATGATGACAAGCTTTACAGCACTTTTGGCGAATTCGAACAGCCCGTTGCGCCCGAACTTGTTCTTGGCATTGCTGATCACCGAGATGCGCGAGGTCTTGGGTTTCAGCTTTTCGGGGGCAAAGATCACCACGCGCTGCGCAAACAGCATCGCCCAGACCACCAGAAACGGGATTACGAAAAGCGGGGCGGCGGCCAGTGCAACATGGCCGATAATTCCCCCGATCACGGGCTGACCGCGCATGGCCAGCAGCGCAGAGAACTCTTCCGGGTGGGCCAGCAGCACCAGGCCCAGATCGCCCAGCCGCAGAAGGCTGTCATGCCCGGCCACCACCCCGGCGATCAGCAGCCCGAAAAACGCGGCCGCCGTGTTCAGATCGGTGGAGCGCGGCACCTCGCCCTTGCGGCGCTGCTCGGCCAGCTTCTGTTCCGTGGCCTCGAATTCCTTTTCGCCGTCCTGCTGTTCCTCGGTGCTCATGGCAGACGCCCTGTCGGGTCAGCGATGAAGCTGTGGAACCCCTGCTGCCAGATCGGCAGGATCAGCGGTGCGGTCAGGAACAGCAGCGCCAGCCCTGCAAATGTGATCGCGGGGGCACCGACAAAGGCCACCATCAGCTGTGGCATCGCCTTGTTGATGGCCCCAAGCGCCACATAATAGACCAGCGACAGGATCACGAAGGGCATGGCCAGCGTGAAGGCCAGCCGAAACGCATGCGCAACCCGCGCGCTGCCCCAATCGGCCAGATCGCTGCCGGGCAGAAACTGGCCTGCGGGAAACAGGCTGTAGGACAGGATCAGCAGTTCGGCCAGCCGCACATGCAGCCCCGCCATAACCGCCAGCGCCAGCCCGGCCATGACCAGAAGCTGCGCCATTGCCGGTTGCGGGTCCGCCCCCGCGCCGCCAATGAATTGCGACAACGAGGTCGCTTGCGCGGCAATCGTGCCCGCCGTCTGCAACACGATCACAAACAGCCGCAACCCCGCGCCCAGCACCAGCCCTGCCAGCGCCTCGGTCATCACGAATGTCAGCAACGGGCCGGGGGCAAGGACCAGTTCGGGCAAGGCAGGGGCCACGGCCGGGGTGACAACCAGCGTGAAGGCAAGCGTCACCGCCAGCCGCACCCGCACCGGCACGACCATTTCCCCGAAGGCGGGCAGCAGCGCCATCATCGCGCCCACGCGCAGGAACACGGCAAAACCCACCATAAGATGGGCCTGATGCAAGGCGACCAGCGCGGCAATGCTGTCGAACATCTCTGGGGTCATGCCGCCACCGTCCCCAGCAGGGCGGGGCGTGCCTCCAGCCCGATTTCTTCATATGACAGCACCGGCGCGGCCAGCCCCTTGGCCGACAGCACGGTGCGCAGGAAGCGCCGCCGCTGGGCCGACGTTACCAGCGCCGGGGTCTCGCCGCGCGCGGCAAGCGTGCCAAGCTGTTCGGCCACAGCCTTGGTCAGGCGCGAAAAATCCTCTGGCGGCAGGGCGACATCGGCCGTGCCGCCATCGCCTGCAAGCTGATAGGTGGAAAAGGTCTGTTCCCATTCCGGCGCAAGCTGGATCAGCGGCAAGGTACCGTCGGCGCGCTTCAGCGGCGCGACAAGCTGGAAGCCCAGACGCTGACGCACATGCTCGCAAATCGCTTCGGGGTTCTGGGTCAGGCCACGGATTTCGGCGATGGCTTCCAGTATCAGCGGCAGGTTGCGGATCGAGACGCGCTCTTCCAGCAACAGCCGCAGCACGGCCAGCAACACTTCCAGCGAAACCTTTTCCGGGATCAGCTCGTTCAGCAGGCGCTTGTTGGCCTCGGCCCGCACCGGGTCGGACAGGCGCGTCAGTTCATCCAGGATGCGGTTGAGGCTCTTGAAGGTCAGCAACCGGGCGAAATTCACTTTCAGCACTTCCAGCAGATGGGTGGCCAGAACCTCTGTCGGATTGACCACCGTAACACCCGATATCGCCGCATCTTCCTGATGGCGCGCATCGATCCAGCGCGCCGGCGCCTTGTAGACGGGTTCGGCGACATCCTCGCCGCGCAACGCGTCCTGATCACCATCGCCCAGAAGCGCCAGCACCTTGCCGGGGCGCAGCTTGTCGCGGGCCTGTTCGACACCGTGGATCAGGATGGCATAGCTTCCTTCGGGCAAGGCCGGGTCATCGGTCAGCCGGATTTCGGGCAGGATCAGCCCGAAGCCGCGCGCGATATGCGACCGGATCGAGGAGATGCGCGCATCCAGCCCGGTCGCGGGGTCAAGCACCATCGGCACCAGATCGGGGGCGAACTGGACATGGATTTCATCCAGATCCAGATCATCCGCGATACTGTGCCGGGGGGGCGATGGCTCTGCCGGTTCGGGGGTCTGAGCGGCGGCTTTTGCGCGCACCTGAAGGGTTCCGGCCCAATAGGCCAGCCCCAGAAGCACCGCCGCGCCAATGACGAAGGGCAAAAACGGCAGCCCCGGCACGAAGGCAAACAGCGCCATCAGCAGCCCCACGGTAACCAATGCCGAAGGGTGGCGGCCAAGCTGGTCGAATATGGCGCTGTCCGTGGCCCCGCTGGCCCCGCCACGCGCCAGTAAAAGCCCTGCGCCGATAGAAATGATGACCGCCGGGATCTGGCTGACCAGCCCGTCCCCCACAGTCAGGATGGCATAGGTTTCGAACGCGGCGCCCAGGGTCATGCCATGCATCAGCGTGCCATTGACCAGCCCCATGACAAGGTTCAGCAGCGTGATCAGCAGCCCCGCAATCGCATCGCCCTTGACGAATTTCGACGCCCCGTCCAACGAGCCGTAGAAATTGGTTTCGGCCTGTTCGGTTTCGCGCCGTCGCTTGGCTTCGGCGTGGTCGATGGCACCGGCGGACATGTCACTGTCAATCGCCAGTTGCTTGCCCGGCATCCCGTCCAGCGCGAAACGCGCGCCAACTTCGGCCATGCGGCCCGCGCCCTTGGTGATAACGATGAAGTTAACGATCAGCAGCACCAGAAAGATCACCATGCCCAGAAAGATCGACCCTGACATGACAAAGCTGGCAAAGCCCTGAATCACCCCGCCAGCGGCATGGGTGCCGGTATGGCCTTCGCCGATGATCAGCTTGGTCGAGGACACATTCAGCGACAGCCGCAGCATCAGCGAGGCCAGCAGCACAGTGGGGAAGATCGAAAAATCAAGCGGGCGCTGGATAAAGAGCGTCACCGTGAACATCAGGATGGCAAGCGCGAAGCTGGCCGCCAGTCCCAGATCCAGCAGCCAGGCCGGGACCGGCAGCACCATCATCACGATCACCGCCATCAGCGCCAAAGCCAGCAGGATGGTGGGGCTGAACAGCGCGCGCATATCAAGCTTCATGGGGCCGCCCCCAACCCCGCGCGTGCCTGCGCCATGTCCAGCAGCGGCGGCGCGCCTTCCAGCGCGGATTGCGGCACCAGTGACCCCAGCGCGCCGCCGCTGCTGGCCTGCAACAATGCATAGCGGGTTGCGCGGGGAGTGACGTCCGGCGGCAGTGGTGGCGGCGCAGGAACAGCGCGGCGCGGACCGGGCGCAGAGGGGCGCAGCGCATCAAACCGCGCAAGATAGCTTTGCGCCAGATGCGGGGTCAGGGAATGATACGCCCCTGCCGCCGCGCGCCATGACCCGAGGCGCTGATAATGCCCGCGCAGCAGCCTTGCGGCGTAATCGGCATTGCTTTGCGGGTCGAGCATGGCGTCAAGCGTCGGGAATGCATTGCGGTGCCAGTGATAATTGATCTGGAAGCAGCCGATATCGATATTGCGCTGCCCCTGATCCAGCGCGCCACGGATCAGCGCCTTGGCGTCGCTGCGTGTGGCAGGCCAATGGCCCTGCCCTTGCGCATGCACCGCCCACGGCCAGGGCTGCATCTGGCCTGCGATGCGGCGCCCGGTTTCCACCAGTGCAATCGCCTGCATCACATCCAGCGGCACCCCCAGCGCCTGCGCGGCATTTGCACCGGCCTTGATGCACTGCTCGGCGCTCTGGGTCATGGGCGCAGCGGTGGCAATGGCACCCGACAGCCCCAGCACCACGCCGATCATCGCCGGACCAATCCGTGAACGGCACTGAAAATGGTGCGCAAGGCGCGGCTTGGGCATCTGGCCTCTCCGAATCATGCGCCTTCTGGCGCGGCGGACGCAGATGAGAAAACAATCGAAGAGTTGATATTCTGCAAACGCAGCACGCGACACGCGCTGCGGGCGGCTGGGGGCAGACGCCGCCACGCCAGGCCAGCGCCCGGTGTCAGGACAGCAGCAGCAATGGCCGGATCGTATGACCATGCAGGGCAAGCGCGGTGGTGATCAACAGCGCCGCGATGGCAAAGAACAGCGCGTCATGGCGCTTGTCCCAGACCCCGCTGTCGCGCGCCAGCCGCGCAATGGCGGGATAGACCAGAAGCGCAGCCAGCGCCTGACCGCCCAGCGCCCCCGGCAAACCCCATAGCAGGAACCCGGCCAGAAACAGGCAGCTTTGCACGATCGCGCGCAGCGCGGTGACGCGAAAGAACGGACGCGCATTGCCCTTGGCCAGCGCGGCCGGGCCATAGGTTTCGCTGATCGCAGGCAGCATCAGCGCGCAGGCAATCAGTACCATCATCGGCCCCGATTGCAGATAGCGGTCATCATAGAGGAACCCGATCAGCCACGGCCCCAGCAGCGCCATTGCTGCCAGCAGGCCCAGCACAGTTGCACTGACGCCATACCGGATGCGGCGCAGGCGTTGGGGCGCGCGGGTATCTTGCGATTCAAATGTCTCGCGATAGGCGGGGATCAGCATCTTCTCGTTCAGCGCGCTGGCCAGCAGCACCGGCACTGCGGCCAGAAACCACGCGATATTGTAAAGCCCAAGCTGTTCGAGGCTGAAGAAATAGCCCAGTATCGCCCGGTCGCCCTGCGCCAGCAGAAAACCGAAGCTGGATGACAACATGATCCAGCCGCCAAAGCGCCACAGATCGCGCGCGGCGGCGCGCTCCCAATGCAGCCGGTCCATCCGGCCCGGAAACCACAGCCATTCCAGCGCCAGCTTGACCGCACCGGTGAACACCACCCCCCAGACCAGCGCCCAATAGCTGCCGGTCGCCCATGCCAGCGCGATCATCAGCACGATCCCGGCAAATTGCGACGAAAGCTGGATCGCCATGATCCGCCCCAGCCGGATATGGCGTTCAGAGGCAAAGATGCGCGACGGCGTCAGCCCGTTGAACAACAGCGTCACGCCGCAGATCGGCAACACCGCCAACAGTTCCGGCGCGTCATAAAAGGCAGCAGCGGGCCATGCCAGCGCCGCACTCAGCAGCCACAGCACGACACCGCGCGCGGCATTGAGCGTGAAGGCGGTGTTCAGAAAACCGGGGTCATCGCCGCGCCGGTGCTGCATGATGGATTGCTGGATGCCCGCATCCGACAGCATGGTCAGCCCGAACAGGATCATTGTGACCAGCGCCATCAGCCCGAACGCATCGGGGAACAAAAGCCGCGCAAGGATCAGGTTCGACCCGAAGCGCAGCGCCTGCCCCACCACGAAATTTCCGCCCGTCAATACCGTCCCCCGGCCAAGCCGGGCGGCCAGAGAAGCTTTGGGCTGCAAACTGTGATCCATAAGCGATCCACTCTGCCTGACTGCCGCACAAGGCTGCAAGAATTACGTCACTTCGGGGCTTTCTATAGCAGAATTCGGGCGAAATCTGGCGCAAGCCTTGGCATTGGCGCGTCAGGTGACCTTGGCGCGGGCCTTGAATTCGGGACGGTCCCAGCGCGACCGGGCCATCACATCGCACAGAATTTCGGCGGCGCGGGCAACATCCTCGGGCGAAAGATATAGCGGCGTGAAGCCAAAGCGCAGGATGTCAGGGGCGCGGAAATCACCGATCACACCTTCGGCAATCAGCGCCTGAATGATGGCATAGCCTTCCTTGTGGCGGAAGCTGACCTGAGAACCGCGCTGATCCGCGTCGCGCGGCGAGGCAAAGATCAGATCGCGGCAGCCTGCCTCGACCTTGTCGATGAAGATCTGCTGCAATTGCAGTGAACGCGCGCGCAGCGCGGCCATATCCACGCCCTCCCAGACATCAAGCGCAGCATCAAGCGCGGCCAGTTGCAGAATGGGCGGCGTGCCCACGCGCATACGCTCCACCCCGCGAGCGGGGCGGTAATCCAGATCAAAGGCAAACGGCGCTTCATGGCCCAGCCAGCCCGACAGCGCAGGGCGCACCTGTTCGGCCAGTCGCGGCGCGATATAGATGAAGGCGGGGCCACCGGGGCCGGAATTGAGGTATTTGTAGCTGCACCCTACCGCGAAATCGGCATCCGCGCCGGTCACATCTACCGGGATCGCGCCTGCCGAATGCGCCAGATCCCACACCACCAGCGCGCCCGCCGCATGGGCCTTGGCGATCAGACGGGCCATGTCATGTTTGCGCCCGGTGCGATAGTCCACCTCGGTGATCATCAGCACGGCGACGCTGTCGTCAATGGCGTCCTCGACCGCTTCGGGCGCGACGGTCTTCAGCGCGTAATCCGGCCCCAGCGTGCGGCACAGCCCATCGGCCATATACAGATCCGTTGGGAAATTGCCGGTATCGGACAGGATCACGCGGCGCTCAGGGCGCAGCTCCAGCGCCGAGGCCAGCGCCTGATAGACCTTGATCGACAGCGTGTCGCCCATTGTCACACTGCCCGGCACCGCCCCGATCAGCCGCCCGATCCGGTCGCCCACCCGCGCGGGCAGATCGATCCAGCCCGCCCGGTTCCAGCCGGTTATCAGCATCTGACCCCATTCATCCGTGATCGCCTGTCCCACCCGCGCGGCCACCCCGCGCGGCAGCGGCCCCAGCGAATTGCCATCCAGATAGATCACGCCCTCTGGCAGGTCGAACATGGCGCGGGTGGCAGTGAAATCGGTCATCTGGTTCCTCCATCGGCAGATCGGATATCGGTGCGGCCTTGCCGCGCCAAGGTCAAGAGCAGAGTCTGCTTGCAATCTAGATGCAATTATTTGAATGTAGCGCAGATACGAGGAGGAGGAACCACAGATGCGTTTCATTGCTGCCATACTGATCACTGCCGCGCTCAGCCTGCCTGCGCGCGCCGATGATATTGCCGATGCGCTGGCGGATTATTTCGCCTTTGCCAGCTATGCCGATGGCGTCATCACGCCTGAACAACTGACCCCGGAGATTCTGGCGCAGGCAGTATTCATTGACGCTCGTTCCAGCGCGGCCTTTGACGAGAGCGGGCTGGAGGGCGCGCTGAACATCGAATGGCGCGAAACCGTGGACCGGCTGGAAGACTACCCCAGGGCTGGGTTGGTGGTGGTTTATTGCGATACCTCGGTGCTGTCGACGCAGGCGATGCTGGCCGCGCGGCTGCTGGGACGGCAGAATGTGGTGGTGCTGCAAGGCGGGCTGACGGCGTGGAAGGCGCATCACAACTGATGCGCAAGCTGGATTACCCGCCTGTCTGGCTGGCCGGGACCATACTGCTGGTCTGGCTGGAAACACGGCTGGTCGGGCCGCTTCTGCCCTTTGCGCCGGTGCAGGGTGCGGGAACCGCGCTGCTGCTGCTTGGGCTGGCTCTGCTGGGCGGGGCGGCGCTGTCCTTCTGGCGCGCGCGCAGCACGATCATTCCGCACCAGACCCCCGGCGTGCTGATCACCAGCGGGCTGTTCCGGCTATCGCGCAACCCGATCTATCTGGGCGATGCGCTGATCCTTGCGGGGATGTCGCTGCGCTGGGGGGCGGTGACGGGGTTGGTGCTGCTGCCTGCCTTCCTGTGGGTGTTGACCAAACGATTCATCGAACCAGAGGAACAACGCCTGCGCGCAGCCTTCGGGCCAGAGGCAGATGCCTATTTCGCCCGCACCCGGCGTTGGCTCTAGCCTATGCTGCGGCGCGGCGACAACAGGTCGCACAGCGCCCGATATCCGCATGATACAATGCAAGTACCTGTATTATCGAAATAAATTTACATCATCGTAGAGCAGTTACATGAGCAAAGGCGGTATGCAAAAGTATACGCTTCGTAAATATTATTGCCCGCTTGTGAAATAATCTTGCGCGCGCTATGCAAGCGCGATGCCGAAAACTTCGTTTTTTGCAATCGCAGAATACGACGAACCTGAAGGAAAGGGGGACGACGCGTGAAAGTCGGGGCGTTGAAGGAAATCAAACCGGGTGAGGCGCGGGTCGCGCTGACACCCGACAGTGCTGCACAGATCCAGAAGCTGGGCCATGACTGCTTCGTCGAATCCGGGGCAGGTCAGGCCGCAGGCTTCAGCGATGAGGTCTATGAAAAGGCCGGCGTCAGTGTCGTCAAGGACGCGCGCGCCCTGTGCGAGGCGGTGGATGTCGTCATCAAGGTGCGCGAGCCGGAAATGGACGAGATCAAGGCGCTGCGCGAAGGCCAGACGCTGATTTCCTTCTTCTGGCCCGCCCAGAACGAGGCGATGCTGGAAGCCGCGAAAGCGCAGGGCGCAACGGTCATCGCGATGGATATGGTCCCGCGCATCAGCCGTGCGCAGAAGATGGATGCGCTGTCATCGATGGCCAATATCGCAGGCTATCGCGCGGTGATCGAGGCGGGAAATAATTTCGGCCGCTTCTTCACCGGCCAGGTGACCGCGGCCGGCAAGGTGCCGCCCGCGCGCGTGCTGGTGGTCGGCGCAGGTGTCGCCGGTCTGGCCGCAATTGGCACCTCGGTCAGCCTGGGCGCGATCACGATGGCCTTCGATGTGCGCCCCGAAGTGGCCGAACAGATCGAATCGATGGGCGCGGAATTCGTCTTTCTTGAGTTTGACGAGGCGGCGACAGACGGGGCCGAGACGGGCGGTTATGCCGCCCCGTCCAGCCCCGAATTCCGCGAAAAGCAGCTGGAGAAATTCCGCGAACTCGCGCCCGATGTCGATATCGTCATCACCACGGCACTGATCCCCGGCCGCCCTGCGCCCAAACTCTGGACCGAGGACATGGTCCAGATGATGAAGCCCGGCTCGGTGATCGTGGATCTGGCGGCCGAAAAGGGCGGCAATTGCGACCTGACCGTTGCGGATGAACGCCTGGTCACCGAAAACGGTGTGATCATCGTGGGCTACACGGATTTCCCGTCACGCATGGCGACGCAATCCTCGACGCTCTATTCGACCAATATCCGCCATATGCTGCATGATCTGACACCCGACAAGGATGGCGTGATCAAGCACAACATGGAAGATGACGTGATCCGCGGCGCGACCGTCACCCATGAGGGCGCGATTACCTTCCCCCCGCCCCCGCCCAAGGTGAAGGCGATTGCCGCCAAGCCCAAGGAAAAGATCAAGGAACTGACGGCTGAAGAAAAGCGCGCCGCCGAAATCGCGGCCTTCAAGGCCCAGACCAGGCAGCAGGTTGGCCTGCTGGCCATCGGTGCCGCACTGGTGCTGTCGGTGGGGCTGGTTGCGCCCGAAGCCTTCATGCGCAACTTCATCATCTTCGTGCTGGCGGTGTTTGTGGGCTTCCAGGTGATCTGGAAGGTCAGCCATTCGCTGCACACACCGCTGATGGCCGTGACCAATGCGATTTCATCGATCATCATCGTGGGCGCGCTGTTGCAGATCGGCTCGACCTCGATGCTGATCACGGTGATGGCTATGCTCGCGCTGTTCATGGCGGCGGTGAATATCTTTGGCGGGTTCCTGGTGACACGGCGCATGCTCGCCATGTTCCAGAAATCCTGACCGGGCAGGAGGAGTTAAGAAATGGATTTCGGTTTCACAGTTGCGGCCTATGCTGTCGCGACAGTTCTCTTCGTGCTGTCACTGGGCGGGCTTTCGGGGCAGGAAAGCGCCAAGCGCGCGATCTGGTATGGCATTGCGGGCATGACCGTGGCCGTTCTGGCCATGCTGTTCGGCCCCGGTTCCGGCCTGTGGGGGTTGTCGCTGGTGCTGATCGCGCTTGGCGGTCTGGTGGGGTGGCAATTGGCCACCCGCGTGCAGATGACGCAGATGCCCGAACTGGTGGCAATCATGCATTCGCTGGTCGGTCTGGCCGCTGTGCTGGTGGGCTTCAATGCGCATCTGGAAATCGGCCGCGTGGCCGAGGCATTCGCCACGGCCAGCTTGCCCTTCCCCCAGCCCGAGGGGCTGATGTCGGTCCCGGCCTATGAGCTGTGGCGCAGCCTGACCGATTTCGCCATGATCATCGGCAAGAAAACCGCTGTCGAAGTGACGATTCTGCGCGTCGAGTTGATGATCGGCATCTGGATCGGGGCAGTCACCTTCACTGGCTCGATCATCGCTTATGGCAAGCTGGCGGGCCGGGTGGACAGCGCTGCCAGGAAACTGCCCGGCGGGCATGCTCTTAATGCCAGTGCCGCGATCCTGTCACTGGTGTTTGCTGGCCTCTATCTGGCCTATGCTGACAGCCCCGGCGCGGCAATCTTCATGCTGCTGATGTTGACAGTGCTGGCGCTGTTCATCGGCTATCACCTGATCATGGGGATTGGCGGGGCCGATATGCCGGTGGTGGTGTCGATGCTCAACAGCTATTCCGGCTGGGCGGCAGCGGCGATCGGCTTCAGCCTTGGCAATGAATTGCTGATCGTCGTCGGCGCGCTGGTGGGCAGTTCGGGTGCAATCCTGTCCTACATCATGTGCAAGGCCATGAACCGCAGCTTCATCAGCGTGATACTGGGCGGCTTTGGCGGCACCACCGGCCCCGCGGCAGAGATCGAGGGCGAACAGATCGCGATCAATGCCGATGGCGTGGCAACCGCGCTCAATGATGCCGACAGTGTCATCATCGTGCCGGGTTACGGCATGGCGGTGGCACAGGCACAGCAAAGCGTGTCGGAACTGACCCGCAAGCTGCGCGCCAAGGGCAAGAATGTGCGCTTTGCCATTCACCCGGTCGCGGGCCGTCTGCCGGGGCATATGAATGTGCTGCTGGCCGAGGCCAAGGTGCCTTATGACATCGTGCTGGAAATGGACGAGATCAATGAGGATTTCCCCGATACCGATGTGGTCATCGTCATCGGCTCGAATGACATCGTCAACCCCGCCGCACAGGAAGACCCCAACAGCCCCATCGCGGGCATGCCGGTTCTGGAAGTGTGGAAGGCGAAACAGGTCTTCGTGTCCAAGCGCGGGCAGGGGACCGGCTATTCGGGCATCGAGAACCCGCTCTTCTACAAGGACAATACGAGGATGTTCTATGGCGATGCGAAGGCGTCGGTGGATAGTCTGTTGCCGATGATTGATTGATCTGGCGCAGCGCGACAGCGTGCACCCGCCCCTTGCCGGGCGGGTGTTTTCGTTTGCCCCACCCCTGTTGCAGAATTACCAGTGTACTATTGTGCGCCAGCTGGGCGCTTTTCCTGCGCAGCGCGGCGCGTATGATCGCGGCTGTTCGCACTGGACCGGAAAGCCGCTGGAATGCCCCCTATCGAAGACCATCCGCACCGCTACGCGCTTGTCAACGAGCTTCACGCCCGGCCGCCCTCCAAGCTGCAAGCACCGGGGGTTGCCGTGTTTCTGGCGATCAAGCCCGACCATCAGGCCGCCAAGCGCGACCGCGCGGCGGATCTGGCGCATCTGACGGCGCTGCTGGACCGGCATGGCGCACCCCCCCCCAAGCCGGACGCGACCCATCATTCGACCGAGCTGGGTCGCCACCAGTTGAAATGGGAAAGCCACACCGAATTCGTAACCTATACCGCGTTCCGGCCCGGCCTGCCCGAACGCCCCTTCGATCCGGCCAGCTTTGGTGTTTTCGCCGATGACTGGCTGGGGCACGCCCCCGGCAACCGTCTGGCCTCGATCCTGTTCCAGATCGAGATCATGCCAGAGGATCATGCCAGCATGGATGATCGCTTGCAGGACTGGTTCGTGCCCGAAAGTCTGGCCTGCGCCTATGTTCTGGATGGCGCGGCGATGATTGCCAGTGATTTCCGCATCGATCATGCAGGACATCTGCGCATGGCGATTTTCGTCAAGCCCGGCACAGGCGGGCGCAGGCTGGGGCGGATCGTGCAGCGCCTGTGCGAGATCGAGGTTTACAAGACCGCCTCTATGCTGGGGCTGTTGCGCGCCCGCACGCTGTCAGAACCGATGAATGCGCTCGATGACGAATTGACGCGGCTGACCCGCGCCATGAACCTGCCCGGCTCGCGCTCTGACGAAACGCTGGAAGCGCTGCTGCGCATATCCGCCGAGCTGGAAAACATGGCGGTGGAAAGCGCCTTTCGCTTTGCCGCGACCGAAGCCTATGAAGCGCTGGTGCATCAGCGCATTCAGGTATTGCGCGAAGTGCGCTTTTTCGGGCGCCAGAACCTGCATGAGTTCATGACCCGACGCTTTGATCCGGCGATGCGCACGGTCAAGGCAACCGAGGCGCGGCTGGCGCGGCTGGCCGAACGCGCGATGCGCGCGGGCCAGCTTCTGCGCTCGCGCGTGGATGTGGAACGCTCGGCCCAGAACCAGAAGCTTCTGGAAAGCATGGATCGCCGCGCCGATCTGCAATTGCGGCTGCAACACACGGTCGAGGGGTTGTCGGTGGTCGCGATCAGCTATTACGCGGTCAATCTGGCAACCTATATGGTGATGCCCGTGACCGAACCTCTGGGAATATCCAAGACCCTGACAATGGCGGTGCTGGCACCCTTTGTGATCGTCGGCGTCTGGATGATGGTGCGCCGCATCCGCCACAAATTCGAATAGGCACGGGCGCGTTTCCGATAGTGGAGGGCGCGACCGCCCGACGATGCGTTTGCGACGTTCTGGCGCGATTTTCCGTCTTGCGCGGCAGGCTGCGGCGCCGTAAGTGCGTCAGCGGGACACCCTTCCCCAACGAAGGGCGATTATCTGGAAGGATACCATGACTGTGACTGCACAACCGGCCAAGCGCCCGGCAAACCCGCGCTTTTCGTCTGGCCCCTGCGCCAAGATCCCCACATTCGAGCTTGCCAAGCTGGCTGACGCCCCGTTGGGCCGCTCGCATCGCGCTGCTATCGGCAAGGAAAAGCTGAAAGCCGCGATTGACGGCACGCGCGAGATCCTGGGCGTGCCCGCGGATTATCGCATCGGCATTGTGCCTGCATCCGACACGGGTGCTGTGGAAATGGCAATGTGGTCGCTGCTGGGCGCGCGCCCGGTCACGATGGTCGCCTGGGAAAGCTTCGGTGCGGGCTGGGTGACAGATGCGCTCAAGCAGTTGAAGCTGGACGCAGCGGTCAAGACCGCCGACTATGGTCAGATCGTCGATATGGCTGCGATTGACTATGACACTGACGTCGTGTTCACCTGGAACGGCACTACCAGCGGCGTGCGGATGCCTAATGGAGAGATGATCCCGGCAGACCGCAAGGGGCTGACGATCTGCGACGCAACCTCGGCCGCCTTTGCGATGGAATTGCCCTGGGACAAGCTCGATGTCGTGACCTTTTCATGGCAGAAGGTCATGGGCGGCGAGGCCGCGCATGGCATGCTGATCCTGTCGCCCCGCGCGGTCGAACGGCTGGAAAGCCATACCCCCGCATGGCCGCTGCCCAAGATCTTCCGGCTGACCAAGGGCGGCAAGCTGATCGAGGGCATTTTCAAGGGCGAGACCATCAACACACCTTCCATGCTGGCGGTGGAAGATTACCTGCTGGCGCTGGACTGGGCACGCGATATCGGCGGGCTGCCCGCGCTGATTGCGCGCTGCGATGCCAATGCCGCCGTGATCGACCGTTTCTGCGCTGAAAATGACTGGATCGCCAATCTGGCCGAAGATCCGGCCACAGCCTCGACCACCAGCGTGTGCCTGAAATTCACCGACCCCGACATCACCGATGGCGCGGCTTTCGCCAAGGCGGTCGCCAAGCGGCTGGAAGCCGAAGGCGTTGCGCTGGATATCGGCGCCTATCGCGACGCGCCTGCGGGGCTGCGCATCTGGTGCGGTGCCACGGTCGAGACCGCTGATATCGAAGCGCTGATGCCGTGGCTGGCCTGGGCCTATCACACAGAGCGCGCAGCACTTTCGGCCGCGGCCTGACAGCTTATCAGCGGCGGCCCGCAACGGGCCGCCTGCCTTCCCAATATCATCTCATTGCAAGGAGCCACTGACATGGCACCCAAGGTTCTGGTCTCTGACAAACTGTCTGAAACTGCTGTGCAGATCTTCCGCGACCGCGGCATCGATGTCACCTTTGACCCGTCCATCGGCAAGGACAAGGACAAGCTGCTGGAAGTCATCGGTGATTATGACGGGCTGGCGATCCGCTCGGCCACCAAGGTCACCGAAAAGGTTCTGGACGCCGCCACCAATCTGAAAGTTGTGGGCCGCGCCGGGATCGGCGTGGACAATGTCGATATCCCCGCAGCGTCGAAAAAAGGGGTGATCGTAATGAACACGCCTTTCGGCAACTCTGTCACCACCGCAGAGCATGCGATTTCGCTGATGATGGCGGTTGCGCGCCAGATCCCCGAGGCCAACGCCTCTACCCATGCGGGCAAATGGGAAAAATCGCGCTTCATGGGCACCGAATTGACGGGCAAGACGCTGGGCGTGATCGGTGCGGGCAATATCGGTGGCATCGTCTGCGAACGCGCGGTCGGGCTGCGCATGAGAGTTATCGCCTATGACCCCTTCCTGTCGGAAGAACGCGCCACCAAGCTGGGCGTGACCAAGGTCGAACTGGACGAATTGCTGGCGCGCGCCGATTTCATTACCCTGCATGTGCCGCTGACCGACAAGACCCGCAATATCCTGTCGGCCGAGAACATTGCCAAGACCAGGAAGGGCGTGCGCATCATAAACTGTGCGCGCGGCGGGCTGGTCGATGAAACCGCTCTGGCAGAGGCGATCAAGGCGGGTCATGTCGCAGGCGCAGGCTTTGACGTGTTTCAGGTCGAACCCGCCACCGAAAGCCCGCTTTTCGGCCTGCCCAATGTTGTCGTTACCCCGCATCTGGGCGCATCCACCACCGAGGCGCAGGAAAATGTGGCGCTGCAAGTGGCCGAACAGATGTCCGACTATCTGCTGGATGGCGCAGTACAGAACGCGCTGAACATGCCGTCGGTCACAGCCGAAGAGGCGCGCATCATGGGGCCGTGGCTGAAACTGGCCGCGCATCTGGGCGCGTTTGCCGGACAGTTGACCGATGAGCCGATCAAGGCGATCAACATCCTTTATGACGGGCATGTCGCCGAAATGAATCTGGACGCGCTTGGCTGTGCGGTGATTGCCGGGATCATGAAGGCCACCAACCCCGATGTGAACATGGTCTCGGCCCCGGTCGTGGCCAAGGAACGCGGGGTGCAGATTGCCACCACCACGCAAGGGAAATCGGGCGTGTTTGATGCCTATATCAAGCTGACCGTCGTGACCGACAGCCGCGAACGCTCCATCGCGGGGACAGTGTTTTCCGATGGCAAGCCGCGCTTCATCCAGATCAAGGGCATCACCATCGATGCCGAGGTCGGGCAGCACATGCTGTATACCACCAATGATGATGTGCCCGGCATCATCGGCACGCTGGGCCAGACGATGGGCGAAAACGGCGTCAATATCGCGAACTTCACCCTTGGGCGGTCGGATCAGGGCAAGGATGCGATTGCGCTGCTGTATCTGGATGACGCGGCACCGGATGCGGTCTTGAACAAGCTGCGCGCGACGGGCATGTTCCGGCAGGTGCGCCCGCTGCAATTCGATGTGAACTGACAAGCTGCCTGCCCGAATCCTCGATCTCGGGCAGGCAGTTCCGCCAGATGACGGGGGCGAGATGACGCGCAGCTACGCCATTGGCGATATCCACGGCCAGTTGGCGCTGTTGCAGGGTGCCCATGCGCTGATCGAGGCCGACCGCCGCGCCTGCCGCGATATGGACGCGCCGGTGGTGCATCTGGGCGATCTGGTTGATCGTGGCCCCGACAGCGCGGGCGTGATCCGCTTTCTGCGCGAAGGCATTGCCGGTGGCGCGCCCTGGATCGTGCTGAAGGGCAATCATGACCGCCTGTTCGAACGCTTCGTGACCACGCCGGACTGGCGTGACCCCCGGATGAACGCGGAAATCACCTATCTTCACCCGCTCGTCGGCGGGGCGGCAACGCTGATGTCCTACGGGCTGTTCCGCCCCACCGCATTCCATATCAAGCGCGTGCGCGAAGATGCGCGCGCCGCCGTGCCGCCACAGGATATCGCCTTTTTGCAGGATTTGCCCTTGTTGCACCAGCGCGGGGAGGTGCTGTTCGTGCATGCAGGCATTCGCCCCGGCATCCCGCTGGAACAGCAGCAAGAGCAGGATCTGCTGTGGATTCGCGATCCCTTCCTGATGGATACACGCGATCATGGCGCGCTGGTCGTGCATGGCCACACCGCAATTCCTGCGCCGACGCATTACCGCAACCGCGTCAATATCGACAGCCGGGCAGGCTATGACGGACCGCTGACCGCAGTGGTAATCGAGGGGCGCAAAATCTTTGTGCTGACACCGGCAGGGCGTGTCGCTTTGTTCCCACTATGATCTTTTTTTCGGTTGTTAACCAATTAATGGTTAAATAATCGTGAAATTTCTGCATCATTGTAACCTATGGTTGCACAATGCGCGCCTGATGGCACGGATTGTCGTTTGGCAACGGGAATAGGGAACACCGGTTATGCTGCAGAAGTTCGATTTCACACTTAACCAAAACGAACATGAAAGGCTGTTTTTTGACAGCTTGGTAGGGCTTTATCTCGGCAGCGATGCATCGCTGGCCTTCCCACATGGGCGCATCCAGATTCTGCTGCCAGGGCAGAGCCTTAAGGTCAAAGCCGATGATCGGCTTCACATTCTACTCAAGGGTGTATTGCTGCATGATCTGGGCTGGCTCAGCCCCGGTTGTCACTTCACCGAACTCGAGTCAGAACTGACCCCGAAAGACGCGCCCGCACTGCTGTGGTCGCTGGACAGGTCGGCCCCTAGCCTGTCACGACAGGCTGGCAGGGACTTGCGCAAGGCCATCGAATCGGCGCTTGACGCCTCTGCCCGCGCGCTTACTGCGGCAACCCCGCCCGATGATCTGCCCGCCCCCGAAACGCTGTGCAATCTCAAGCATCCGCTGATCGAACGGCAAGCCGCGCGGCTGCTGCGCACCACCGAGGAAGCAACCGCACAGGCCGTGTTCAAATTCGTGCAAGTGATGCCCTATCGCTTTGGCACATGGCAGGAATATGCCTCGACCACGCTGGAACGCGGGGTCGGGATGTGCACCACCAAGGCAAATCTGCAAGCCGCGCTTCTGCGCGCCTGCGGGCTGGAGGCCGGCTTTACCGAGATTCCGATGGAAATGAAGGTTCTGGGCAATCTTATGCCCGAAGCCTGGCTGGCGCTGATGCGCCCTGTGGTGCGCCATTATTTCGGTGTCGTCAAACTCGATGGGCGCTGGCACGCCGCCGACAGCTCTTATACCGACGAGGCGATGGGCATCTATCTGGAACAATTCGCAGGCTATGATCATTTGCTGCCTGCGCATCTGGCCACTGGCAAACCCTACAGCCCGACCCATGACTATAATGGCGTGGACGTGTTCGACATTCCGGTAACCGAGCATCTGAACGAGGAGATGGGCAAGAAATCCCGCTTTTCGCCGATGCAGTTCGAGGCGCTGAACACAAGGCTGGACCGCGCGCAGAACTGCTGGCAGAAATGGGTCGCGCCCGATCACCCGGATCTGCAACAGGCAGAGCCAGCACAACAAGACACGGAACGCCGCGCATGACGCAGTTTGACTGGGATTTCTCGGCGCCGACGCCTTCGGTCATGGGGGATCATGATGTGCCCGTGGCCAGCGACAGGCTGGCAGGCAAGCGCATCGCGCTGTTACTGACCGGCGGCATTGCCGCGATGAAAGCCCCGCAGATCGCGCGCGGGCTGCGCAGGCACGGGGCCGATGTGGTGGCCTTTGCCAGTGCGGATGCGCTGCGCTATGTCGCGCGCGATGCGCTGGAATGGGCCTGTCTGGGGCAGGTGGTGGAAGCCCTGACATGGCGCGCCGAACATCTGAGCGATGACGCGCCCTTTGACGCCTATCTGGTTGCCCCCGCCACGCATAACACCATCGCCAAGATGGCGGCGGGTATTGGCGACACGCTTGTCACCTCGGCGCTGATTTCGGCGCTGGGGCGGATGGAACAGGGGCGCACGCAGGTTCTGGTTGCCCCCACCATGCATGGTTCCATGCACAACACCCAGCTTGTCGGCAATGCGCGCAAGCTGGCCGCGCAGGGCGTGCGCTTCATTGCCCCGCGCGATGCTTATGGCAAGCACAACCTGCCCGATACGGCAGTGCTGTGCGCCGCGGTCGGTCGCGCGCTGTCGGGCTCGGCGCTGAAGGGCAAGCGCATTCTGGTCACGGCCGGGCCGACGCCAGTGGAAATCGACAATGTGCGCCGCATCGTCAACCGCTTTCGCGGGCGGTTGGGGGCTGCGATTGCCGAAGAGCTGACATGGCGCGGCGCGGATGCCGAATTGCTGCTGGGCGATGGCGCATGGCGACCCTCGGCGCCGATGCAGCTTTCGATTGCCCGCAATTATGACGCCTATCGCGACATGGTTCTGGAACGGGTGCAATCGGGGCTGTTTGCCACGGTGTTTTCGGCAGGTGTCGCCGATTACCGCCCGCGTCAGATGGTGGCGGGCAAGATCGTGTCCGGGGCTGACGATTACATGCTGCCGCTGCGCCCCACGGAAAAGGTGATCGATCTGGCCATGAACGCCGCCCCGCAGATGCATGCGGTGGCGTTCAAGTATCTGGAAGATGTGTCAGAGGACGAGCTTGTGCGCGTGGCCGCAAAACGGCTGGACCGCGCCGGGCTGGTGGTGGCCACGCGCGGGCAGGACACCAAAGGGCGCGAGCAGCGTGCGCTGATGGTCACGCGCGGCGGCGTCATGACAATTGATGGCAAGCCGCAGATCGCCGCCGCCATTGCCCAACATCTGGAAGCACTGGCCGAACCGGGCGTGCGGGAACTCGCAGCCGAGTGATCATGGGGCCAGCGCCCCGAAAAGGTCATGCTGAAAACCGCCTGCCCCCGGCAGGCGGCGGGGTGTGGGCACGGTTTCGGGTTGTCTGTGCCCCGTGTGGCATGCATTTAGGGGCCAGAACCATCAGGAAAGTCCCGCAATGCCCTTTACCCTTGCCACATGGAACATCAACTCTGTCCGCCTGCGTGCCGATCTGGTGCTGAAGCTTCTGCGCGAAGAAGCCCCAGATGTGCTGTGCCTTCAGGAATGCAAAAGCCCGGTCGACAAGATCCCCTTCGAGCTGTTTGCCAATGCGGGTTATGGCTACTGGGCGGCACGCGGCCAGAAGGGCTATAACGGCGTTGCCATCCTGTCGCGCCTGCCCTTGCAGGATGCAGGCCATATCGACTGGTGCGGCAAGGGCGATGCGCGCCATGTCGCGGCACAGCTGGATAACGGGGTCATCATTCATAACTGCTATATCCCTGCGGGCGGCGATATCCCCGACCGGCAGGTGAATGAGAAATTCGGCCACAAGCTGGATTTCCTGACCGAATTGCGTGCGCATTTCGGCGACTCGCGCCCTGAACGCGCAATCCTTGTGGGGGATCTGAACATTGCCCCGCGCGAAGATGATGTCTGGTCGCACAAGCAGCTTCTGAACGTCGTCAGCCATACTCCGATAGAGGTGGACCATCTCGACACCGCGCAAGAGGCAGGCGGCTGGGTCGATGTCACCCGCGCCGATATCCCCGAAGGCAAGCTTTATTCCTGGTGGTCCTATCGCGCGCGGGACTGGGCGGCCTCTGATCGCGGGCGGCGGCTGGATCATGTCTGGGCCAGCACCGATATTTCTGCTGCCGCGCATGGCTCGCGCATCCTGCGCGATGTGCGCGGCTGGGACAAGCCCTCGGACCATGCGCCGGTCTTTGCCAGTTTTGATCTGTAGCGCCCGGCCCCATGTCCGCGCCTGCCTATTCCCCGCCCGATGCCGCACCCGTCATCTTGCATGAAGATGACGCGCTGGTGTTCGTGGACAAGCCCGCCGGGCTTCTGTCGGTGCCGGGGCGCGGGCCGGAAAAGGCCGATTGCATGATCGCGCGGCTGGCGCGGATCTATCCTGAAATCCTGCTGGTGCACCGGCTGGATCTGGACACATCGGGCGTGATGGTCTTTGCCCGCAGCCCCGCCGCACAGCGCCATCTGGGACACCAGTTCGAGGCACGCAAGACCCGCAAGCATTACATCGCGCGTGTGGATGGGCTGCTCAGCCAGAAGGAAGGGCATGTCGATCTGCCCCTGATCGTGGACTGGCCCAATCGCCCGCGCCAGAAGATCTGCCACGACACCGGCAAGCCCGCCCGGACCGACTGGAAACTTCTGCGCCATGAAGATGGCACATCGCGCCTTCGGCTGGTGCCGCTGACCGGGCGCAGCCATCAGTTGCGGGTGCATATGCAGGCCATCGGCCATCCGATTCTGGGCGACACGCTTTATGCCAGCGGCAAGGCGCTGAACTGGCCGCGCCTGATGCTGCATGCGCAATCGCTGCGCCTGACCCACCCCGAAACCGGGCAGGGCATGACGATCTCGTCCAAGGTTCCGTTCTAGAGTTGTGCCCGATCAGCTTGCGCCAGATGAAACCTGCATCCGCGCCTCGCTTTCATCTTGCCCCAAATACTCTCACCGAAGGTAGCGGGCCGGAAGGCCCGCTTCCCCGCGCGGACAGCGCAAAGGCGCTGCAACCAGCGCCCTGCCCAAGCCGAAATGCAGCCAACGGCTCAAGCTTGGTCGAGTGTCACTATAGACGCCGCCCCCCCGGCATGGGGGCGCGGGTCAGAAACGCGGATTGGGGGCCAGCGCGTCATGCGGGTCAGCCGCGATCCGCGCCAGCGGCCATTGAATTTCGACCATCGCACCCTGCAGGAACGGCGCATCGGGCAAGGACCGCACCGGGCCATCGCAATTGGAAAATTCCAGCCTCGCGCCTGCGCGTTCCAGCAAGGTCTTGGCAATGAAGCTTCCCAACCCCATCCCGTCATAGCCGGGCCGACGCCGGGCGCGGCTGGGATCGCGCCGTCCACTGACAAATGGCTCGCCGATGCTGGCAAGCACCTGCGGCGCAAAGCCCGGCCCGTCATCGATGATGCGCAGGCGCAGGCTGTCCTTGTCCCAGCGCGCGTGAACCCAGACATTCGCCGCGGCGAAGTCTACCGCGTTCTGGATCAGGTTGCGCAGTCCGTGAATGATTTCCGGGCGGCGATAGATCATCGGCTGGGTCTGCGCATGTATGTCGCGCGGGTCGAGCAGGAAATGCAGTGTCTTGCCACGCGCCATATGCGGCTCGGCGGCTTCGCGCAGCACCGCTTCAAGCGGCGCGCGGCGCAGATGGGTGTCATCCTTGCCGCTGCGCCCCATCGCATGCAGGATATCGCGGCACCGATCCGCCTGCTGGGTCAGGATGCGCGCGTCCTCGGCCAGGTCGGGGCGGTCGGCCAGTTCCTGTGCCAGTTCCGAACTGATCAGCTTGATCGTGGCCAGCGGCGTGCCCAACTCATGCGCCGTGGCCGCGACCACCCCACCCAGATCAGTCAGCTTCTGCTCGCGCGACAAGGCCATCTGCGCGGCCAGCAGCGCATCGGCCATCGAATCGGCCTCGACCGTGACGCGACGGGCATAAAATGCCTGAAACACGATCCCGATCACGATCGCCGCCCAGAAGCCGAAACTCAGCAAGGGCGGCACGGTCAGGATGGTGCCATCGGCAAAGCGCAGCGGCTGGTAGACCAGGCTGACCAGCGAGATCAGGGCGATTGCCACCCCTGCCAGAACCAGCGTCGAGCGCGGCTGCAACGCCATTGCCGAAATCGCCGTCGGCGCCATGATCAGCAGCGCGAAGGGGTTGGTGATGCCGCCGGTCAGATACAGCAGACAGCCAAGCTGTGCGATATCGAACAGGAAGGTCAGCATCGCCTCTTGCTCGGACAGGCGCCGGGTTTGCGGAAACAGCATCACCGCCAGCAGGATCGACAACGCCGTCGCCCCGATCACCAGCGCGACCAGCCCCAGCTGAAAGCGCAGGTCAAACAGCATGGTGGCGATCAGGAACGCCACCACCTGCCCCAGAAGCGCCACGCTGCGCAGATAGGTCAGGGTGCGCAACCGCACCCATTCGCCACGATGTTCCTGGCTGATCTCTCCGAAAGTGGGGGCTGTCATGGCAATGCCTTTGGGCTGGGTCCAGTTGTCACAGTTGCGACATAGGGGGATTGTTAGGCGGCGCAGAGTGTTACATCAAGGCCGCAGACCAATCTGCGCGGAGGATGGGATGATTCGCCTGTATTCAATCATTGCGGCGGGGCTGGTGGCGGCTTTGCTCGGGGGGTTGGGCTATATGGTCCTGACCCGTTCTGATCAGGGGGACTTCGCCCAATGCCGTGGCACCTCTATCGCGGGGGGGGCGGGGTCTATTGGCGGGCCGTTCGAACTGGTGGATCATACCGGGCAAACCGTTAGCGATGCCGATTTCGCCGACCGGCCCGTGCTGATCTATTTCGGCTATACCTTCTGCCCCGATGTCTGCCCGCTGGACACCGCGCGCAATGCCCAGGCCGTCGATCTGCTGGCAGAACGTGGCTATGAGGTAACGCCGGTCTTCGTATCTGTTGATCATCAGCGCGACACGCTGGAGGCTCTGGCCGAATTCGTGCGTTTCATGCATCCGCAGATGATTGGCCTGACTGGCAGCGCGGAACAGCTGCGCGAGGCCGCACGCGCCTATCGCGTCTATTATGCGGTGCAGGAAACCGAAGATGATTTCTATCTGATCGACCATTCGACCTTCAGCTATTTCCTGTTGCCGGGGCATGGTTTTGTCGATGTTATCCGGCGTGACCAGTCCCCCGAACAGGTTGCCGACATGCTGGCCTGCTTCATCGATGCGGCGTGACATCGCCAGAGGGGGGCAAGGGAAATTGACCTTTCGCTTGAACGCGCCTAAATATCGAGAAGGATGGAGGCGCATTTGAACATGGAACAGCCCCAGGAACTGGACCTTGGTCCTGACCCGTCGCTATTGCTGGTTGATGATGACGAGGTATTTCTCAAACGTCTTGCCCGCGCGATGGAGCGGCGCGGCTTTCAGGTCGAAACCGCGGCGACCGTCGCAGCCGGTAAAGCCATCGCCAAGGGCCGCCCGCCCGCCTATGCGGTGGTTGATCTGCGGCTCGATGACGGCAACGGGCTGGATGTGGTCGAAGCCTTGCGCGAAGCCCGAGAGGATGCGCGCATTGTCGTGCTGACAGGCTACGGCGCGATTGCAACGGCTGTGGCGGCAGTGAAGATCGGGGCCACCGACTATCTGTCGAAACCCGCCGATGCCAACGACATCCTGCGCGCCCTGCTGTCGCAATCGCAGGAAGACCTGCCCGACCTGCCCGAAAACCCGATGTCGGCGGATCGCGTGAAATGGGAACATATTCAGCGCGTCTATGAACAATGCGACCGGAATGTTTCGGAAACCGCGCGACGGCTAAGCATGCATCGACGCACCTTGCAACGCATTCTGGCGAAGCGCTCGCCCAGATGAGAGGGTCGCGGCAATTGCGCACCATCGGTGCCGTTGCCGCGCTGGGGCTGCTTCTGACCGCCTGCGCCAGCCCGCAGGAACGTTGCGAACGCGCGGCTACAGCCGAATTGCGCGCGCTTGACGCGCAGATCGCCGAAACCGAAGACGCGCTGGCCAGGGGCTACCGCACCCTGCCCGCGCAAGATGGCGTCACACGGTTGCGCCTATGCGCCTGGCCGCGCGAACCCGTGCTGTTCTGCACCGAACGCGTCCAGACCCCGCGCGCCCAGCGCCGCGAGGCGATTGACCACACGCAGGAAACAGCGCGGCTGCAGGAATAATTGCGCAGCCAGCGCGCCGCGCTTGTGGTCCAGACCGCCGACCGCATCGCTGCGTGTCGCGGGACATAACACCGCAAGGCAGGCATTCAGCCTCGGCCTGACCCGCTTATTCCGCCGCCGCATCCGTGGCCGATTGCTCGGCGCCAATCGCGCGCTCCAGCGCGGCCAGACCGCGCTCCAGCGCGGCGCGCTCGGCCTGGGTCAGCCGGTCGGTGATCGCTGATGCGCGCGCCTGCACGGCGGGCAGAACCTGATCGAACAGCGCTGCCCCTTCAGGCGTGATGGTGTAGACACGCAAGCGCCGGTCCAGATCGGAAACCGCACGCGAGATCAGCCCCTTGCCTTCCAGCCGGGCCGAAGCGCGGCTGACCTGAACCTTGTCCAGAGTAGTACGCCGCGCCAGTTCCAGCGAATCCATCTGCCGTGCCCGCGCCAGCAGGAACAGCAAGCGCCATTCCTCGCGTGTCAGCCCGAACCGGGCGCTGTAAACCGCCATTAATTGCCGCGAAAAGCCCTCGGCCACGACCGCCAGCTTGTAGGGGAAAAAACTTTCAAGCTGCATCTGCGCCCCTTATCGATTTCGACCGCAACTGTTACAATTGCAACAAATTGATCTGTGTCAAGGCTCAACAGCCGCAATCATGCTAGGCCGTGCCATCCATTGCTTGCATCAAGAGGCCAGAAATGACCACGCCAGCCCTGAAAATCGACCAGATCCATCATGTTGCATATCGCTGCAAGGATGCCAAGGAAACGGTCGAATTCTACACCAGGATGCTGAACATGGATTTCGTGCTGGCGATCGCCGAGGATCATGTGCCCTCGACCCATGAACCCGACCCCTATATGCATCTGTTCCTTGATGCCGGGAACGGCAATGTTCTGGCGTTTTTCGAATTGCCCACCAAGCCCGAAATGGGCCGCGATCCGAACACGCCGAAATGGGTGCAGCATATCGCCTTCAAGGTGAAGGACCGCGCCACGCTTCTGGCCTTCAAGGAACATCTGGAAGCCAATGGGGTCGAGGTGCTGGGCGTGACCGACCATTCAATCTTTCACTCGATCTATTTCTTCGACCCGAATGGCCACCGCGTCGAACTGGCCTGCCCCGACCCCGAAGAGCAGGCGCTTCTGGCGCGTCTGGATGCCGTGAAATGGGACATGCTGGAAGAATGGTCGCGCACCAAGAAAGCCCCGCAGCACGCGGCCTGGCTGCATGCGAAAGAACTGGGCAAAGACGCCTGACCACCGCCCCCTGCAACCGGCGTCAACGCGCTATGCAGGCCAGTCCGGGGCTGTGGTCACGGCGCGCAGCACATCTTGCAAGCTGTCCGCAGCCAACAGTACCAGCATGCCCCGCGCGTCGAATTCCAGTTCGACCACTCCCCCGGTGGCGCGGTTTGACGTGCCGATGATCCCGTCCGGGGCAAAATCCAGCCCCTTGATCGGCCAGCGCAGCCCGCGCGAGCGCCCCGAAACCCGCGCCATCGGAAACAGCGACAGCCGCGCATCCGGGCGCATTGGCAGGGTCAGGTGCGGCGGGGCCAGAAAGCAGATATCGCTTGCGCCAAGCAAAATCACCCGCGCCGAGCCAAACCGCGCCAGCGACGACATCGACGCAAGCGTGTGATCCAGCCGCGCCCCGCTGAACCCCAGCGCCAGCAGATGCGGCGCGCGGATGCTGTTCAGGCATTTGTCAAAATCGGTGCTGTCCTGATCGGGGATGCGATGGATGCGCCCTGCCTGCGCCTTGCGCAGTTCCGGCCGCAGCGAGTCAATATCGCCGATGATTGCATCGGGCGGCCTTCCCAGATCATGCAGCCAGTTTGCCCCGCCATCGGCGGCGACCAGATCGGGGGCCAGCGCCAGCGCCCGATCAAGCTGGTCGGCACATATCTGCCCGCCGCCAACCAGTGTCACACCATGCTTTGAATGGACAAGCGCTGCCATCATGTTACCCTTCACGAATGTGGCACCATGCCGCAGCAAAGGCCATAATCAGATCATGAAAATACCCCAGTCTGACCATTCAATCGCACAGGTAATCCGCGATCTTGGTGGCGTAAAGGTAAGAAAGCGAGCACTGTGATGGTAGGCCCGAACAGAATTCTGACTGTGTCCTATGGCACCTTTTCCTGCACGCTGGAAGGGTTCGACGAACCATTCGGCACCATGAAGGCAATTGCCGAGTATTTCCGCGACCTTGCGGCCGATGACCGCTATTTCGGGGCCGAGCCGCCGACCCCGGATACCGAAATGCTGCACCGGATCGCCGAGCGGGAAATCCAGCGCCGGGTAGAGGCGCGGGTGCAGGAACACGGCATCGTGCTGCGGCCGCAGCCGCTTGGGGCCGAACAGGCCGAGGCCGCGCTGGCCAGCCACAAGCAGCATGACCCGCAATCCGCAGCGCCAACGGACACGCAAACGCCGCCGCAACAGGCTGTGCTGGGCAAGACCGGCTCTGCAAGTGCTGCGCTGGCCGCCGCCACTGCCGGGGGGGCCGCTGCTGCCGCCGTCGCGCCGCAAGGGATCAGCGAAAAGCTTGCGCGCATCCGCGCCGCTGTCGCCGATGCCGCGCAAACCCCGGAACCGGGTGCCGATGACAGCGCCGATGACAACACCGCAGATACACCGCACGAGATGGGTGACACCCTGACCGCCGCGCCAGAGGCAGACAGCAGCCCGGCAGACGACACGCAGGACGAAGACACTATTCGCGCGCAGCTTCTCGATGCTGAAGCGGCACAGTCTGTCAGCCGCGACTCTGACTTTGATGACGCCGCAGGCCGTCCCGATGACAGCTTGCAGGCTGCCGACGACCCAACCATGCCCGACGCCGCCGTGATGCCCGTGGATTGGAAGGATGATTTCGACGATGCCGATCTGGCCGCGCTGGATGATCTGCCTGACGGTCCGCAAGCACAGGAAGACGATGACAGCATGCCCGCTGCCCTGGTCGCGCGCCCTGTATCGAGCGCCTCTGACGCGGCGAACATGTTCGATGAAGATGATCAGCCTGATGAAGCCCCCGTCGACGCGGCCACTGACGAAACCAGCATCTTTGACGAGTTTCTGGACGAAGACGAAGATGACAGCAGTGACGCCGATGAGGGCACGCTGCATGAGCGCGCCGCTGATGAAGCCGAGGCAGAGGATGACCAACCGCTGAAGCTTGTCGCCGCTGAAGACCGGGCACCTGCCCCGGACCAGCGCAGCGATACAGCCGAAAATCTGATCGAAGATGTGTTCGACGAGGATTTCGACGCTGAACTGGACGAGGCGCTGGAACAGAAAGCGGCCTCGGAATTTGATCGGTCCGAGACGGAACAACTGCGCACGCAGATCCGCAGCGTTCTGGGGGAAACCGGACTGCCCGAATCCGCCGAACGGGGTTTGATCGACGAATTGACCGAGATCGAGCGCGCCGTGGTCATCAAGCATCCGAATTTCATGAAGGCCCGCGCGGATGCGATGGATGAAAACACCGAACAAACTGCCGAGCGGCTGATGCAGACTGCGTCAACCCAGATGAATACTGCCGAAACCCGCCGTCGGCGCGAAGCCTTCGAGCATCTGAATCTGGCGGTTTCGGCCACCCGCGCCGAAGAAGAGGCAACCGGCCCGCGCCGCCGCGACATCGCCGAGGCGCGCAAGATCGAGCAGTATCGCGAAGGGCTGGACATGCCCGAACCGCTGAAACCCAGCACCGCGCGGCTGCGTGCCGACAGCGCGCCCCGGCCGAAGCCCGAAACCACGCCCGAGGAACCGCAAAAGCCTCGGGCTGCGACGCCCGAAGCTGACCATCCCGCGCCTGACGCAGAACCGCAACAGGCCGCGCCCGCCCCGAAACCGCAAGCTACCCCCACCAAACCGGATGCTGCCGCGCCAGCCACTGGCCATGTGCGTCCGCGCCGCCCGGTCGCCATCGGCAGCGGTCGTCGCCCGCAGGCCGCGCGCCCCGACACTGCCGCACCGCTGGTTCTGGTTTCGGAACAGCGGGTGGACAGTACAGCACCCCAGGGCAAGGTGCGCCCGCGCCGGGTTGCCTCTTTCGCATCGGAAAGCGCCGAAACTGCTGCCCCTGACGCCGCCACGCGCGCTGCGGAATTCACGAAATTCGCCAATGATGTGGATGCATGGCTGCTTGATGACCAGATCGAGGCCGCCGCCGCCTATCTGACCCATATCGAGGGCAAGCCCGAATTCACCCGCGCCGAGCTGGTGCGCTACGTGCTGGCCTATAACCAGAACCGCGATGTCAGCCGCGAGGACATGCTGCGCGGCTTCGGCACCGTGCTGCGCGAAGCGCGGCTGGAACGCGGCGATGGCGGCACCTTCCGCCTGTCAGAGAATTCGGAATATGCCGACGAGGCCCGCCGCTACGCCGCTGGCTGAGCACGTCCCCGACCCCGAGACAGCATCGCGCACCGGATTATCCCTCTGGGGCGCGATGTCATTTCCAAGACGGGCAGTGCTGCGACCGGATCAGCAAGACGGCGGGACAAACGCCGCAGCCCGCCGCCAGCGCCTCGCCGGATCATCACTTCGCCGCGCGACGGGCGGAGCGCTTGCCCTTGCCATTCGTGCGCGCATAGGCGCGCCCGATCATATGCGCGGCAATCGGTGCGGTCAGCAGCAGGAAGAACACTGTCGCCAGAACTTTCGATGTCACCTCTACCGAACTGAACTGAAACGCCAATGCGGCCAGAATCAGAAGGCTGCCCAAAGTGCCTGCCTTGGTCGAGGCATGCATCCGCGTCAGCAGATCAGGCAAGCGGACAATCCCGATGGCCGCGATCAGCACAAACGCCCCGCCGCCAAGGATCAGCAGACCGATCACAACCTCAAGCATCGCTTTCCCCTTTCTGCGGCGGTTCCACCTCTTCCGTGCCACGCTCGCCATCGCGCTGGAAGCGCCGCTCGGCATAGCGGGCCAGTGCCACAGTTGCCAGAAAGCCCACCAGCGCCACCACGATGGCCACATCCAGCAACGCCGGATCATCGATCATGACCGCAGAGAGCGCGCAGAAGGCGATGATGGTGATGGTCATCATGTCCAGCGCCACCACGCGATCCGCCAGGGTTGGCCCCGCAGCAAGCCGATAGAAGGCAACAACCAGCCCCAGCAGGATCATCGCCATGCCCAGCTGCATCGAAAGTTCCAGAAAATCCGTTGCCGTCATTTTTCGAACACCTCTGCAACCAGTCGTTCCATCCCGCCTTTCAGATCCGCCACCAGCGCATCGGGGTCATCGGCGAACATCGCATGCACCAGCAGCGTCTTGCGGTCCTGCGTGACATCGACGCTCAGCGTGCCCGGCGTCAGCGAGATCAGGTTGGTGACCAGCAGGATCTCAAAATCCGATTTCACGCTAAGCGGCATCTCGATGATGGCGGGGCGGTTTTGCGGCTGAAGGCGGATGACATCCCACGCCACGCGCACCGATGACAACAGCAATTCCCAGAAGAAGAACAGCATCAGCCGCACGGCCCGGTAGCTGCGCTTGAAGTAAAGCCGGTCAATCCCGGTCAGGGGTGCCGACAGCCACAACCCCAGAAAGCCCAGCACGAAGCCGGTGGCCAGGGTCGGCAGGCCGAAACTGCCCGACATCGCAGCCCAGGCGATGGCCAGCAGCAGGTTGATCACAAAACCATTCATCTTTGCGCCCCCAGAACAGTGGTGACATAGTCGCTCGGGTCAAGCAACTGCATGGCGGCGATCTCGGCGAACTGCACGAAGGGTTCGGGGAAGAAACCGATCACCACCGTCATCGCCGCCAGCCCGACAATCGGGATCATCATCGGCACACGGATGCGCGCGGGCGCGCGGTCGGGTGTCGGGTCAATTCCGTCAGGATGCGGCTTCCAGAACGCCATGCCCCAGATCTTGGTCATGGAAAAGATCGTCAGCAAGCCCACGAACAGCGCCACAAAGGCGATCACCCAGGCGTCCAGTTCTATCGCGGCCTTGACGATCAGATATTTCGCCCAGAAGCCCGACAAGGGCGGAAAGCCTGCCAGCGAAAAGGCAGGCACAATGAACAGCGCCGCCAGGAAGGGCGAGGATTTGTAAAGCCCGCCAATGCGATAAAGGTCGGTATGGCCCGCCTGCAACCGCGCCACACCTGCGACAAGGAACAGATTGGCCTTCACGATGATGTGGTGGACCAGATAGAACACCCCCCCCATCAGCGCCAGCGGCGTGTAAAGCGCCAGCCCCAGCGTCATGTAACCGATCTGGCTGATGATGTGGAAGGACAGGATCTTGCGAAAATCGCTTTGCGCAGCCGCCCCCAGAACCCCCACCAGCATGGTCGCGGCCGACACCCAGATCAGTATCTCATGGGTGAAGCCCACATCGCCCACAAAGACCAGCGTGAACATGCGCATCAGCGCATAGACACCGACCTTGGTCAAAAGCCCGGCAAACACCGCCGAGACCGCGAAAGATGGCGTGTGATAGGAGGCAGGCAGCCAGAAGAACAGCGGGAACACCCCGGCCTTCACGCCAAAGCCCACCATGAACATCATCGCGATCACGGTGATCAGCCCCTGATCTTCCACCTCGGCCACCGCGCCGGCCAGATCGGCCATGTTCAGCGTGCCGGTCACACCGTAAAGCAGGCCGATCCCGCTTAGGAACACCAATGTCGAGACCAGATTCAGCGCGACATATTTGATGCCCGCATCAAGCTGTTCGCGCGTGCCCCCCAATACCAGCAGCCCGAAGGATGAAATCAGCATCACTTCGAACCAGACATAAAGGTTGAACAAATCACCGGTCAGAAACGCGCCTGTCACCCCGGCAATCAATGTCTGGAACAGCGCGTGATACCCCAGTTTTTCCAGCCTTTCGGGGATTTCGCCCAGCGCATAAATGGCAGTGGCAAGCCCGGTGATGGCGGTGATCACCACCATCACCACGCCCAGATAATCGGCCACCAGCGTAATCCCGAAGGGCGCGTCCCAATTCGACATCTGCGCGGCAACAACACCCTGATCCAGCACCGCCATCAGCAGTGCGATCGAGGCCACCAGCGACAGCACCGAACCGGCCAGAGAGACATAGCGCCCGGCAACACTGTGCCGGATCAGATAGGCAATCACCGCCGTCGCAAAGGGAACGGCGATGGGCATGACCAGAAGCCAGCTTGTCATTTCGTGATATCCTCGTCGCTCTCTTCCGGCTCGGCAAGCCGCATCTTGTCTGTGTCCATCGTCTGCAAGCGGCGATAGGCTTCAAAGGCCAGCGCCAGCGTGAAGGCCAGCAGGCCAAACCCGATGACGATTGCGGTCAGCACCAGCGCCTGCGGCAGCGCATTGCCGACCACGCCCAGCGGCGCATCGGCCCCGTAAGGCACCAGCGCGGGCGCGCCCGGTGTCATCCGGCCAGAGGCAAAGATCACCAGATTGGCGGCATTCGACAACAGGATCAGACCAAACAGGAAGCGCACGAAATTGCGCGCCAGCATCAGATAGACCGAAGCGGCAACCAGAATGCCGACGATGAGTGCGGTCAGGCTTTCCATGCTCAGGTCTCCTCTTCAAAGGCAAAGGCCAGCGACAGGATCCCGCCCAGAACAACCAGATAGACCCCGATATCGAAGACCAGAACCGAATTGATCGAAAACAGCGCGGTCTCGTAGCTGTCGCCGCCAACCCAATACCACTGCCCGGTGAACAGCGGCGCGCCGAAGAAGATCGACACCATGCCCGCTGCCAGCGCAATGCCCAGCCCGACCATGCCAATACCTTCGGGGCTGAGCCGCAGCGCGGCCTTGGCCTCGGCTGGCCCGCGGGCCAGCGAATAGACGATGAAGGCCACCGCCCCGATCAGCCCGCCGATGAAGCCGCCGCCGGGCAGATGGTGCCCGCGCAGCAGCATGAACAGCGAAAACACGAACAGCAATGCCACCAGAATGCGCGCACCCGCTGTGAAGATGATCGAATTCATGGCTTGCCCTCCCCGCTTCTGTCAGTGTTGGAGTTGGTGCCGCCCTTCATTCCGCCCTTGAGCAGCGCGAACGCCCCAAGTGCTGCCACGATCACCACGGCGATCTCGCCAAAGGTATCAAGCGTGCGGAAATCCACCAGGATCACATTGACGATGTTGCGCCCGAAGGCTTCGGTCCAGCTTGCGCCTTCGAAGAAATCTGTCAGGCGGCGGTCAAAGGGCAGATCAGTGACGCGCAGCAGAACCCAGGCACTGACCCCGCCGACCAGCACCGCCAACGCCGCATCCCAGGGCCGGTGGGTTTGCTTTCCGGTTGTGTCCAGATTGGGCATTTTCAGCAATGCCAGCGCCAGCAGCACAACCACCAGAAGCTCTACCAGAATCTGGGTGATGGCGACATCGGGCGCGGAATAGGTGATGAAGATCAGCGCAACCCCGATCCCCACAGTGCCCAGCCCCACCAGCGCGGTAATCCGCGACGAGGTCAGCACCACCAGCACTGTCCCCATCGCGATCAGCAGCGCAATGCCCCATTCGATCAGCCCCAGCCCGGCAAAGGACATCCCCGCCCCGCCAACCGGGCGGAAGATCACCGCCGCCAGAACCGATACCGCGAAAACAGCAAAGGTGGCGAACATATAGTGGCGCAACACACCGGTCTGCACAAAGCGCGTCTGCGCCTTGGCCCCGATCATGAACTTGTCGAGCAGCACATCCCAGCCTGCATCGAAATCAGGCCCGCTTGCCTCGATCTGCGCCAGCTTCTCGCGCAGGCGCTGGTGGAAGTGATAGAGCGCGAAGCCCGCCGCGAATGTCAGCAGCGACAACAGCAGCGGCAGGTTGAACCCGGCCCAGAGCTTCACCCGCCCACCCGTATCAGGCGCGCCCATCACGGCGGCGACAGCGGGTTCAACCAGATAATAGGCCGCAACCCCCGGCATCAGCCCGAACAACAAACCAAGCACCGCCAGAATCACCGGCCCTGCCAGCATCGGCCACGGCCCTTCATGCGGCGCGCGTGGCAGTTTGCCCTGCGGCCCGAAAAACGGCTTCCACGCCACGATCAGCGCCACTGCGAACATCAGCGCAAAGGCAGCGAACGCCATGATCACCACGAAGAAGGTAAATGCCATTTCCAGCGCCCCGGCATAGGCGACTTCCTTGGCGATGAAGCCAAGAAAGGGCGGAATACCGGCCATTGCCAGCCCCGACAGCCCCGCCGCCGCTGCGGTAATCGGCATGGCCCGCGCCAGCCCGCCCAGAACATTTGCATCGCGCGTGCCGGTGCCGTGATCGACAATGCCGATGACAAGGAACAGCCCGGCCTTGTAAAGCGAATGCACCAGCAAAAAGGTCATCGCCGCCGTGATCGCATAGCCGGTGGAGCCGGCCAGAAACAGCGTCAGCGTTCCCAGCGCCATCAGCGTGGTATAGGCCAGCGTCTGTTTCAGGTCGGTCTGGCGCAGCGCCATGA
>JAFIEF010000081.1 GCA_020832655.1 Paracoccaceae bacterium | reverse complement strand
TCGTTGAATCGCCTTCAATGCTTTAACCTTTTGTTTTGTCGTAATTTCGAACCGACAAAGTCTGTCAACTTTTTCTGAAATTGCTTTAGCCGCGTGTTTCGTATGACGCGATGCCGATGAGTGCTTGGCCAAAGGCAAGACTGCCGTCATTGGCCGGCAGTCTTGTATGCGAAAGGACATGGTGTCCTTGCAGGGCGCGAACGGTGTAGTCCAGCAGAACCGCGTTCTGAAAACAGCCGCCGGTCAGCACGACTGCTTCTGCCCGGCCTTCATGCAAAAGCCGTCGGGCGCGCGTTGCAAAGGCGTCTGCGAGCGTTGCATGAAACCGCGCCGCAATCTGTTCGTGGGTGCGGCCCGCTGTCAGGTCATCCCATATCCCGTGAAACAGCGGCGCAGTGGTGATGACTGGCCCATCGCCTGTCGGATAGGGCGCGGCCCATCCCTCGGTCTGCGCAAGCGCTTCGAGTGCCATTGCCGCCTCTGCCTCGTGGGTCTGATGCTCGGGGCAAATTCCCAGCATTGCGGCAACCGCATCAAACAGCCGCCCGCAAGAGCTGGACATCGGTGCGTTGATCCCCGCCGCGCTGGCATGCCGGACCAGCCCGCGCGGCGCATCAGGGAAAAGCTGGTCAGCAACCTGCGCCAGACCGGCACCATCCAGCCGCATAAGCGCATTGCGCCAGGGGTCGCGTTGCGCCAGATCGCCACCGGGCAGGGGCGCTGGTTCAAGCCTGGCGACGCGCGCGAAGCCGGTGTAATCGCCCACAAGCAACTCACCGCCCCAGATTGTCCCGTCTTCCCCCAGCCCCAACCCGTCCAGAATGATCGCGGCCACCTTGCCGCCGTCTCGTGGCCAGAGGTTTTCGCCCAGGCAAGCCGCAAGATGGGCATGATGGTGATAGACCGTGACGACCGGAAGTCCTTTCTTGCGGCCCGCCTGCGTTGCACGAAACCCTTCATGCGCATCGACAGCCACGAATGCCGGGCTGTGGTCAAACAGCGCCGTATAGTCGGCCAGTGCCTTTTCGTATTCATCCCATGTCAGCGGATCATCCAGATCGCCCAGGTGATGCGACAGCAGGGCTTCGCCCGCGCGCGTCAGGCAGAACGCGCCCTTCATCTGCCCGCCCATCGCCAGAACCTGCGGGGCGTTTTCAAACCCCGGCGGCATCGGGTGCGTGGCAGGCGCGCGCCCGCGCGCATGGCGCAGCACCATCGGGCCGGACGGCGTGATCCGTTCGACCGAATCATCCAGCCTGCGTGCGATGTCGCGGTCATGCATGACAAACCCATCGGCAAACCGCGCCAGTTTGGCGCGGGCCGCAGCATTGCTGGTCACCTGCGGCTCGCCCGTCAGGTTACCAGAGGTCATCACCAGCGGTGCGTCGAAGGCGTCCATCAGCGCATGATGCAAAGGTGTGTAGGGCAGCATCCAGCCAAGGGTGGTCTGCCCCGGCGCGATGGATGGGGCCAGTTGCGCGCCGCCTGTGCGCTTCAGAAGAACAATCGGGGCTGCCGCATCCTGCAGGCGCACCGTTTCGGGGTCCGAAATGGTGCATGCCGCACGGATCATCGGCAGCGTTCCCATCAGGGCAAGCGGCTTGCTGGGGCGGCGCTTGCGGCTACGCAACAAGGCGACCGCCCGTTCCGAGCGCGCATCGCAGGCCAGGTGAAACCCGCCAAGCCCCTTGATGGCCAGGATCTGCCCCTGCGTCAGCGCCGCTGCCGCCAAGGCAATGGCCTGCCCCGAAACTGTCTGCCCATCGCGTTCGAACCAGATCTGCGGGCCACATTCCGGGCAGGCAATCGGCTGGGCGTGAAAGCGTCGATCAGCAGGGTCGGCATATTCGGCGGCACAGGCGCTGCACATGGCAAATTCCGCCATCGTCGTCCGGGCACGGTCATAGGGCAGAGCGCGCAGGATCGAAAACCGCGGCCCGCAATGCGTGCAATTCGTGAAGGAATAGCCAAAGCGTCGCGCTTGCGGGTCGCGGATTTCCTCCAGACAGGCCGGGCAGGTCGCCGCATCAGGGGTGACGCGGGTATGCACCGTCCCGCCTGCACTGGCGACAATCTCGAACCCGTCGGGCAGCGTTCCAGCTTCCAGCGCCGAGCGTTCAACCGCGTCGATTCGCGCCAGTGGCGGTGCCTCCTGGCGCAGGGCGGCCACGAACCCCTCCAACCCGTCGCCTGCGACCTCGATCAGCACCCCCTCGCCATCATTGAGCACCCGCCCCCGCAGCCCCATGCGTCGTGCCAGCGTCCAGACGAAGGGCCGAAACCCCACCCCCTGCACCTGACCGCGTATCCTGATCCGTTCTGCCTTCATCTTGCCTGAAATACTCCGGGGGGTAGTCAATCGTGTTCGCCATCGGTTCAAGAACCGATTGGCTACGGGGGGCAGCGCCCCCCGCCTGTTCTCAATGCACCGTGCATACCATGCACGGGTCGAAACTGCGCACGATATGCTGCACCGATAGCGGGGTCTTTTCGCCCTGCGCGACAGCGGCGCCGACTAGGGCTGCCTCCAGCGGCCCCGGCACTTCGTCAGCATCGCGTGGGCTGAAATTCCATGTTGTCGGCGCGATGATCTGATAGGATGCAATCCGCCCCCCCTCGACCCGCAGCCAATGCCCAAGTGCGCCGCGCGCCGCCTCGACAAGCCCCGCACCTTCGCCATGCGCGGGCACACCGCCCTTCGCCATGAACCGTGCATCGGGGTCGATGGTCTGCGCCAGATCTTCCATCAGAAGCTGGGTGCGGGCAATCTCCAGCAAACGCGCGCCTACCCGCGCCAACACCCCGCCGCCCCTTGCCGCCAGATCGCATGCCAGCGGGTGGCCGTCGATCACCTGCCGGGCAAGCGCGCCGCATTCGACAGGTGCGCCCGCCAGTCGCGGTGCCTTGCACCAGCTATAGGCCGGGTCGCGCATGTACTCATCGGGTTCGGTCATCCCGCGCGACGGATGCGCGGCGGCCCCCAGCATCCAGGCGTGACTGACATCTTCGACAATGTCGCTCAGCGGCACTTCGGTCAGCGCGCCCGCCTGCCACAGGCCGCGCGCAAAGCCGAAACCCTCGGGCAGCGGGTAGGCACCAAAGCTCAGATAGCGGCCTGCGCCCGCGCCCATCCGCACCAGATCAAGGCTGGCCGCCGCGCGCAGAAACAGCCCAGCATCGCCCGCGTGCCAATCCAGAAGCGCGTCCTGCGACGGCAGGGCGACAAATTCCTCCAGCGTCCGGCCGAAGAGTTCGGCCTCCATGAACCGGCGAAACCCCCGCAAGGTAGCCACGATCCGCACCCGTTCCGCGGCGGTAGGCGTGCGCGTTACCCCGCCGGGCTGTATCGCCAATGTAT
Organism: Paracoccaceae bacterium; assembly: GCA_020832655.1. Classification (GTDB taxonomy): domain Bacteria; phylum Pseudomonadota; class Alphaproteobacteria; order Rhodobacterales; family Rhodobacteraceae; genus Roseinatronobacter. The sequence continues at coordinate 3,642 of JAFIEF010000081.1, read as the reverse complement.
GCGGCCATTTGCCCGCCATCAGGCCAAGGATGTGCATCAGGCTTGCGCGCGCCTCGACCGCGCGGCGCGCACCAGAGCCTTCCATCGCGGTAAAGCGCTGAACCACGGCGGCGTGCCAATCCTGACCCTGATAGGCCGGACGGGTGAAGTCGGGCATGAAGAACAGGTAAAAATGCGTCAGGTGATCGCAAACATTTTCGACCGCATGGATCAGCGCCGCCATACGCGCGCCCTCGGGTGCAGGCTGCAGGCCCATCGCATCGCCCAAGGCGCGCGCGGCGGCGGCTGACTGGCTGATCGAACATATCCCGCAAATGCGTGGCGTGATGGTCAGCGCGTCGTGCGGGTTGCGCCCTTCCAGCATCCGCTCGAACCCGCGATATAGCGGGGCATTCACCCGCGCGCTGGCCACAGCCCCGTCGCGGATGTCCAGGTGCACTTCAAGATCGCCCTCGACCCGGTTGAAGGGGCCGACCACCAGCCTTGCATCGCTCATGGGCGGGGCTTTCGCAAACTGGGCGGCACATCCACGCGGTCACTGATCGCGTTGCGAGCCAGACGATGGGGTGTTGCCGCCTTCGACAAGGACGCCAGCGCCATGAACCACGCTTTCGGCATATCCGTGGGCAGACCCACCGGAATGCCCGCAACCTTCGGCGTCTGGGTGAAGGCGTGGCGCGGGTTTTCGAATTCGGGCGCGGTGCAGTTGATGCAGGGGTAGCCGCCCGATGTGCACGACCCCGCGCCATTCCAGGGCCGGATATTGCAATCGCCCACCGCCTGCGTGCCAATACAGCCCAGATGTTCCATCATGCAGCCCATTTCCGACAATTCCCGCGCACTGGCCTTGTATTCGTAAAACTCGTTCTTCGGGCAGCCATGATGCACCAGATGATCGGCAAAGAAGCGCGGGCGGGCATAGCCGTCCAGATCCTGCGCGCGCAGCGCACCGGCGGCCAGAAGCATCAGCGTTTCCAGCACCCATCCCGGATGGGTCGGGCAGCCCGCCACATTGATGACCGGAAGGCCGGTTGCATCGCGAAAATCTGCCGACAGCAGGCCGCCCGAATGGCGTCCTTCGTATTGCATGCCCACCGCATCAGAGGGGTTGTCACCCGCTGTGGTGACGCCGCCAAAGGCCGCGCAACTGCCGACCGCGACGACGTGGCGCGCGCGCGGGGCCAGATCGCGCACCCATTCCATCATCGACCGCCCGGTGCCGGTCAGCATCTGGTAGCGCCCGGTGCCGCGCGGGCCGCGCGCAATCGCGCCTTCGATGCACAGCAGATCAAGCAGGGTTTCGCCCAGGGCGATATCGTCCAGCAGCGCGCGCGTCTCAGCCCCGGTTTCGACGCTCAGTGCCGGATGCCACAAGACGCGGATCCCGGCATCGGCAAGCGTGTCAAAGACATTGGGGTTCTCGGCGCAGATCAGCGACATGGTGCAACCGCCGCAGCCCGATGCCTGAAGCCAGAGCAGATTCATGGTCTCTCCTTCCCGGCCATTCCCGCGACAGGCAGTTCCAACCGGAAACATGCGCCTTCCGTCTGGTCAGGGCAGACCAGCAGATTGCCGCCATGTTCCTGCGCGATCTTGTGGCTGATCGACAGCCCCAGCCCGGTACCCTTGCCGACGGGTTTGGTGGTAAAGAACGGGTCGAAAATCATCGCCTGCACGTCAGGCGCAATGCCGGGGCCGTTATCTGCCACCAGAAGAACGGCCTTGTCGCCTTCCGCGATGCAAGTCAGTGTCACGCGGCCACCATCCTGCGCCTCCAGCACATCTACGGCATTCTGCACAAGGTTCATCACGACCTGCTGGATATGGCCCACGCGTCCGCACACCGTCAGGCTGTCGCATCCGTCATGTTCCAGTTCCACTGCCTCGGCGCGGCCCCGCAACACCCATTTGGCGGCGACGCGGCTGACCTCGACCAGATCAAACTCGGCGATCTCGCCCGAACCATCCGCTGACAGCCGGCGCAGATCGGCAACGATATCGCGCACCCGCTCGGCCCCTTCGCGCGCACCTTGCACGGCTTCGCGCAGGTTGCGCAATTCGCGGTCAAGGCGCAATTCCGTGCGCAGGGCAATCAGCGCGGCGCGGCTGGCGCCATCGGCCACATGGTCGAAATAGGTCTCGAATTTGGCGGCGTAGCGTTCCAGCGCATGCGCGTTCGCATAGACAAAGCTGATAGGGTTGTTCAGCTCATGCGCCACACCGGCCAGAAGCCGCCCCAAAGAGGCCAGCTTTTCATTGCGCACAAGCTGGCCCTGCATCTGCTTGAGTTCATCATGACTGTGAGAGAGCGCCTGATAGGCCTGCCGCAACTCGCCCACGGACCGGCCCGTCAACACAAAGCCCGCGACACGCCCGCGTCCGTCAAGGCGCGGCGCGATGACCAGTTCATAGGGCATGGGAGAGGGATCTGCATCCAGTTCCAGCTCTATCGTGACCGGCGCGCGGCTGATGCGGCAATTGTCCAGCGCCGCGCGCAATGCGGCAGGGTCGGTGAACAGATCGGCTGTTTTCTGCCCTTGCAGCGCAGTCGCATCCCGGCCCATGCGCGAGGTCAGCGAGGCAGAGACCTGCTCTACCTTTCCCGGACGCGAGGCCACAACCAGAATGTCCGACACCGACACCAGAACTGATTCCAGAAAGCCGCGCATGGATTGCAGCTCTGCATTCTGGGTCTCCAGCCGTTCCTGATATTCCACCAGTTCGGCATAGCTGCGATCCATCGCGGCAATCACATCGCGCCAGGCCTTGTCACTGAAGCGACCGTCCAGTTGCGTCTTGATCATCGCCTTGGGCGGAAGGGTGGATGAATCCGGTTTCATGGGGTCACTATAGCGCATGCAGTTGCGCCAGACGACAGGCTTGTGCCAGACTACGCAGCGAAGGTGTAACAAGGGAACCCAGATGCAGCGCGTGACCGTGACCCTGCCCGACAGCCTGCTTGCCGAGCTTGACCAGTTCGCGCAGGCGCATCGCTATGACAACCGCTCCGAGGCGATGCGCGACCTGCTGCGCCCCCCCCCGGAGCGCCCCCGCGGGAGACCCCCGGGGGCCGGGGAGGGGGGGGGGGTCCGCGGCGCCTGGCCGGAGCCGAACCGCCAGCCCTCGACGGTCCCGGGCGCCGGGTCACGGAAGCCCGCCCCCGAGCTCGAGTAGGTCCACGACCCGCCGACGGGCGCGTGCCAGTAGGACCAGTAGGCGTTCGCCGGCGCGCCGTTGCACGGATCCGGCTTGCGGTCGATGGTGCAGATGAAGCCCGGTTGGTTCGGGACGAACCCGACGGCGTGGCGTGCCGCCTCCAGCGCAGCGATGCCGTTGGCGGGATCGCCCGGGGCGCACCGCACGCTGATCTCGCCGCCGAGGTCGCCGGGGTCGACCACGACCCAGACCCCGTCGCACTCGCTCGCGTTCGCAGGCCCGACCGGCGCGAGCACCGCCGCGATGGCCGTCAGCCACGCGAGGGTGAGCAGGGTCGTGACCCGGGCGAGCCGACGGGGTCCGGGGACGTGGGTCATCGCAGTGGACGTCGACGGACCGGCACGGCGCCCGCCAGGACGAGCAGCAACCCGAGGCCGCTCGCGAGCGCCACGAGCGCGGCCGCGGGGACACCGGACGGGGAGATGC
>JAFIEF010000080.1 GCA_020832655.1 Paracoccaceae bacterium | reverse complement strand
TTTGTCGCAATTTCGAACCGACAAAGTCTGTCAACTTTTTCTGAAATTGCTTTAGGGGGCAAACCCGCCTAATGCGCAGGCTGGATGAAGGTGCCGTTGCGCAGGTCGCGGATCGCCTGCTGGATTTCCTCGGGCGTGTTCATCACGATGGGACCATGCCAGGCCACCGGCTCCTGCAGCGGGGCGCCGGAAATCAGCAGGAAGCGCACGCCTTCCTCGCCCGCCTGCACCGTCACCTCATCGCCAGTGCCAAAGCGGATCAGGGTGCGGTCGCCCGACATGTCGCGGATATTGACCTCTTGCCCCATCACTTCTTTTTCCAGCAACACGCCCGCGGGCTGTGAGGCATCGGCAAAGGCGCCGGAGCCTGCAAAGACATAGGCGAAGGCGCGGCGATAAGTGTCGACCTTGAAGGTCTTGCGCACCCCCGGCGGGACCGAGATGTCCAGATATTGCGGATCAGCGGCAATCCCGTCCACCGGGCCGCGCTTGCCCCAGAACGCGCCCACCACGACACGCACCCTGGTGCCGTCATCATCGATCACCTCGGGGATATCTGCGCCCTTCACATCCTGATAGCGCGGCGCGGTCATCTTCAGGCTGCCGGGCAGATTGGCCCAAAGCTGGAAACCATGCATCTGTCCTTTCGCGTTGCCGCGCGGCATTTCCTGATGCAGGATGCCCGACCCGGCGGTCATCCATTGCACATCGCCCGCGCCCAGCGTGCCGGTATTGCCAAGGCTGTCGCCGTGATCGACCTCGCCTGCCAGAACATAGGTAATGGTCTCGATCCCGCGATGCGGGTGCCAGGGAAAGCCGCGCAGATAATGCTCTGGCACGTCATTGCGGAAATCATCAAACAGCAGGAACGGGTCCAGCTCGGACGGATCCTGAAAGCCGAAGGCGCGGTGCAGATGCACGCCTGCGCCTTCCAGCGTGGGGATGGCCTTGCGGGTCTCAATGGTGGGACGGATGGACATTGGTGCCTCCTGTAGCATTCATACCCTGCAAGATCGGGGCTGACCCCCTGTCGCGCAAGTGCAGCGATGCGAACCACCCCTGTTCATCCATGCACAATGCATCCGGGTGATCAATGCACTATACCGCAGAAACATAATTGACCGAGCGGTCAGTTTATGTAAATCTTCGCCCGATCTTGGAGGAGAGATTTCATGACCGCGAGCGATACGGTCCTTCAGCGCCTGTCGGGCGGGGTGCTGACACTGGTGCTGAACCGCCCCGACAAGCTGAATTCCTTCAATGCCCAGATGCATGGCGCGCTGCGCGCGGGCATCGCGCGCGCAGCGCAGGATGATCAGGTTCGCGCGGCTCTGCTGACCGGGGCGGGGCGGGCCTTCAGCGCCGGGCAGGATCTGGGCGACCGCGACCCGCGCAAGGGCGGGCCGAAACCCGATCTGGGGCAGACCATCGGGCAGTTCTACAACCCGCTGATCCGCGCGATCCGCGCCCTCGACAAACCGGTGATCGCCGCTGTGAACGGGGTCGCCGCCGGGGCGGGGGCGAATGTCGCGCTGGCCTGCGACATCGTGCTGGCGGCGGAATCGGCGCGCTTCATTCAGGCTTTTGCGAAACTCGGGCTGGTGCCCGATGCAGGCGGAAGCTGGGCGCTGACCCAGCGTCTGGGCGAGGCCCGCGCCAAGGCGCTGGCGCTGACCGCCGAACCCGTCAGCGCGACGCAGGCCGCCGAATGGGGGCTGATCTGGCGCGCCCTGCCCGATGCGGACCTGATGCCAGCGGCCGAGGCGCTGGCGAACCGTCTGGCCAACGGGCCGACCTATGGCTTTGGCCTGACCAAACAGGCGATACACGCCGCCAGCACCAACAGCCTGGATGCGCAGCTTGACCTGGAAGAGGACTTCCAGCGCCGCGCGGGTTTTTCGGATGATTACGCCGAAGGCGTCACTGCCTTTCTGGAAAAACGCCAACCGAGGTTTCAGGGCCGATGACACAGACCAGCACCACCATGACCCCGCAGGAACTGGCCAGCGCCAGCGCGCAAGCGATGTGGAATGACGACAGCGCCAGCCAGCGTCTGGGCATGCAGCTTGACCACATCGCCCCCGGCGAGTCGCGACTGTCGATGACCATCACCGACCAGATGACCAATGGCCACGGCATGTGTCACGGGGGCTATATCTTCACGCTGGCCGATTCGGCCTTTGCCTTTGCCTGCAACACCTACAATCAGCGCGTCGTGGCGCAGCATTGTTCGATCAGCTATCTCAACCCGGTCGCGCGCGGGGCGCGGCTGAGCGCCCATGCGCGCGAGATCTCGCGCCGGGGGCGGTCGGGCATCTATGATGTGCGCATCACCAATCAGGACGGGGTCGTGGTGGCCGAGTTTCGCGGGCATTCGCGCGTCATCCCCGGCACCCATCTGCAGGAGGAATGAGCATGGAAGACCTGGCCCCGAAACCCGGCGATCTGGAACCGATCGAAACCGCGTCGCGCGATGAAATCGCAGCCCTGCAACTGGAGCGCATGAAATGGTCGCTGCGCCATGCCTATGATGGCTCGCCCTTCTATCGCAAGCGCTTCGACGATCATGGCGTGCATCCTGATGATCTGCACAGTCTGGCCGATCTTGCAAAATTCCCCTTCACGGTGAAAACCGATCTGCGCGACACCTATCCGTTCGGCATGTTCGCCGTGCCGCGGCAGGAACTGGTGCGGGTGCATGCGTCCTCGGGCACCACCGGCAAGCCAACCGTGGTGGGCTATACCCGCCGCGATATCGACACATGGGCCGATCTGGTCGCGCGCTCGATCCGCGCCAGTGGCGGGCGCAAGGGCGATATCGTGCATATCGCCTATGGCTACGGGCTGTTCACCGGCGGGCTTGGCGCGCATTACGGGGCCGAAAGACTGGGCTGCACGGTGGTTCCGGTATCGGGCGGGATGACCGAACGGCAGGTCACGCTAATCGATGATTTCAAGCCGCGCATCATCATGGTCACACCCAGCTACATGCTGTCGATCCTTGACGGCTTCCAGCGCGCCGGGCTTGACCCGCGCGAAAGCTCGCTGGCGGTGGGGATTTTCGGGGCCGAACCCTGGACCAACTCCATGCGCAGCGAGATCGAGCAGGCCTTCGACATGCATGCGGTCGATATCTATGGCCTGTCCGAAGTGATGGGGCCAGGCGTGGCCAATGAATGCGTCGAAACCAAGGACGGCCTGCATCTGTGGGAAGATCATTTCTACCCCGAAATCATCAACCCCGACACCGGCGAAGTGCTGCCCGATGGCGAGATGGGCGAGCTGGTCTTCACCACGCTGACCAAGGAAGGGCTGCCGATCATCCGCTACCGCACCCGCGATCTGACCCGCCTGCTGCCCGGCACGGCGCGGTCAATGCGCCGCATTGAAAAGATCACCGGGCGCAGCGATGACATGATCATCCTGCGCGGGGTCAATATCTTCCCCACGCAGATCGAGGAACAGATACTGAAATGCCCCGGCCTTGCGCCGCATTTCCAGATCGAACTGACGCGCGAGGGGCGGATGGATGACATGACCGTACACAGCGAAGCCGCGCCCCACGCCGCATCAAGCGAGGCGCGGCTGGCCTCTGCGCGCGAATTGGCGCATCATATCAAAAGCACCCTTGGCGTGACCGCGCGGGTGCAGGTGCATGAACCCGGCGGTGCGCCACGCTCGGAAGGCAAGGCCCAGCGCGTGGTGGACAACCGCCCGAAAGGGGGCTGAAAAATGGCCCGCGCCCGCGCCCGCGATTTCGAGGAAAAGCAACGCAGCATCCTGCGCGCGGCAGCGGCAGTGTTTGCCGAATCGGGCATGGACAAGGCGTCCATGTCCCAGATCGCGGCGCGGGCCGAAGTGTCAAAAGCATTGCTCTATCACTATTATCCGGGGCGCGATGCGCTGATCTTCGACATATTGCGCACCAATCTAAGCGAGCTGGACGAAGCCGTAGAAGCCGCCGACACCCCCGATGCCCCCCCGCGCGCGCGGCTGCGCGCGCTGGTTCATGCGGTGCTGGAACAGTATCGCGACGCGGATGACTATCACAAGGTGCAGCTGAACGGCACCCATACCCTGCCGCCCGAACAGCGCGACGAGATACTGGCCATAGAACGGCGCGTCGTGCGCCGCTTCGCCACAGTGCTGCGTCAGATCAACCCGCAGATCGAAGATGAACGCCCGATCCTGATGCCGGTGACGATGTCACTCTTTGGCATGATGAACTGGGTCTATATGTGGTTCAAGGATGGCGGTGCTGTCACCCGCGCCGATTATGCCGATCTGGCAACCGATATCCTGCTGAACGGGATCGACGGGTTGCGCTGACGGATACTCAGTCGCGGTGATAGGGGCTGCCCGACAGGATCGTGGCGGCGCGGTAGATCTGTTCGGCCAGCATCACCCGCGCCAGCATATGCGGCCAGACCATCGCGCCCAACGACAGCACCAGCCGCGCCTGATCGCGCAGATCCGGTGCCAGCCCGTCCGCGCCCCCGATCACGAAAGCCAGATCACTGATGCAGCCATCGCGCCGCGCGGCAATATGGCCCGCAAATGCGCGCGACGACATCACTTGCCCACGCTCATCCAGCGCGACCAGCTCCGCCCCGTCCGGCACTGCGCGGCGCAGCAGTTTCGCCTGTTCATCAGGGGTGGTGGCCTTGCGGTCGTCGATCTGGTGTTCGCAACACGGGCCCAGCGACAGCCCGCGCCCGGCGCGGTCGAAACGTGTAAGGTAATCATCGATCAGCGCGCGTTCCGGGCCTTTGCGGATGCGCCCGATGGCGCAGATATGCAGCCGCATCAGAAGGCGGGCTTGGCGCCTGGCTCCTGCCACATCTTTTCAAGCTGGTAGAACTCGCGCACTTCGGGGCGGAAGATATGGACGACAACATCGCCCGTGTCGATCAGCACCCAGTCGCCGACATCCTTGCCTTCAACCCGCGCTGACAGGCGAAACTTGTCTTTCAGCCGGTCGATCAGTTTCTGGGCAATCGCCGCCACCTGCCGCGTGGACCGGCCAGAGGCAATGACCATATGGTCAGCCATCGCCGATTTGCTGCGCAGATCGATGGTCACGATGTCTTCGGCCTTGTCATCATCAAGCGAGGTCAGAACCAGATCCAGAATTGCGGCACTGCTGAGGGGGGCAGGGGGCATCGGGGTTTCGCGGGCCGCTGTCGCGGTGTATTGCGTGGTAGACAGAGATCTGTCCTCCTGACTGAATGGTTTGACATCTCCAGGATAGCATCGCTGCATGTCATTCTCAATGACAGTGTCGCTCACAAGCGCGGGACATTGCCTGCCTGTGATGCAGATGCTGCATCCCCGGCCAGGACTGCGCCGTTGCACGGGCCGCGATTCGCGCGTATGAACACACCCATGACACGATTTTTCGACATGACCGACCATGCGCGCCTGCCGCAGCGCTTTCAGCGCGAAGCGCGGTCGGTTCTGGCACGACTGTCCTGACCCCGCACGCGGCCCCGCGCCGCGCTGCTGTCTGACAGGTCATACCCCCCCCTAATAGCCAAGAGTTTGAGCCATGCCCAAGACCCTCTATGACAAGATCTGGGACGCGCATGTCGTCCATGAAGATGCCGACGGCACCTGCCTTCTCTATATCGATCGCCATCTGGTGCATGAAGTCACCAGCCCGCAAGCCTTTGAAGGGTTGCGCATGGCAGGCCGCAAGCTGCGCGCACCCGAAAAGACCATCGCCGTGCCCGACCACAATGTCCCCACCACGCCCGACCGTGAAAACGGGATAGAGAACGAGGAATCCCGCATCCAGGTCGAGGCGCTGGACCGCAATGCGCGCGATTTCGGCGTGCATTACTACCCGGTCAATGATGTGCGGCAGGGCATTGTCCATATCGTCGGCCCCGAACAGGGCTGGACGCTGCCGGGCATGACTGTCGTGTGCGGCGACAGCCACACCGCGACGCATGGCGCTTTCGGCGCGCTGGCGCATGGCATCGGCACGTCAGAGGTCGAGCATGTACTGGCCACCCAGACGCTGATCCAGAAGAAATCGAAGAACATGAAGGTGGAAATCACCGGATCGCTCGCCCCCGGTGTCACCGCCAAGGATATCACGCTGTCGGTCATCGGGGTGACAGGCACCGCAGGCGGCACCGGCCATGTGATCGAATATTGCGGTCAGGCCATCGAGGAATTGTCGATGGAAGGGCGCATGACCGTGTGCAACATGGCCATCGAAGGCGGCGCGCGCGCGGGGCTGATCGCACCGGATGAAAAGACCTTCGACTATGTCAAGGGCCGCCCCCACGCCCCCAAGGGCGCGCAATGGGATGCAGCCCTTGCCTGGTGGAAGACGCTGAAATCCGACGCGGATGCGCATTGGGACAAGGTCATCACGCTGCGCGGCGAAGATATCGCGCCCGTGGTGACATGGGGCACCAGCCCCGAAGATGTGCTGCCGATAACGGGCGAAGTGCCGGACCCGGAAAGCTTTTCGGGCGGCAAGGTCGCGGCCGCGCGCCGCGCGCTCGACTATATGGGGCTGACACCGGGCCAGAAACTGACGGATATCCAGATCGACACGGTCTTCATCGGGTCATGCACCAATGGCCGGATAGAGGATCTGCGCGCTGCCGCCAAAATCCTCAAAGGCCGCAAGATCGCGGTCAAGCGCGCGATGGTGGTGCCGGGTTCGGGCCTTGTGCGCGCCCAGGCAGAGGAAGAAGGGCTGGCGCAGATCTTCATTGATGCAGGCTTTGAGTGGCGCCTTGCGGGCTGTTCGATGTGTCTGGCGATGAACCCCGACCAGCTTGCCCCCGGCGAACGCTGCGCCGCCACCTCGAACCGCAATTTCGAAGGCCGCCAGGGCCGCGGCGGGCGCACGCATCTGATGTCCCCCGCAATGGCTGCCGCCGCCGCCATCACCGGGCGGCTGACCGATCTGCGCGAGATGCTGGCCGAGACCGCCTGATTTCATCCTTGTTCAAATATCCTGGGGTCCGGGGCAAAGCCCCCGGGCCTTGGCACCGGAGACCACCAAATGTAAAATTAACCACCCAGTTCCGCGTTTGGGCCCCC
>JAFIEF010000020.1 GCA_020832655.1 Paracoccaceae bacterium | reverse complement strand
GCGAGATATCTCCGGCACGCAGGGTATGCGTCAACTTGATCGCCAATGTCTCTAGTGCGCGCAGCAAAATGCCGCGATTGCACGGGAAACCCGCGCATTCCGGCGGGTTTGCGCATCCAAGCCCCAGGCGGCGGCACGCTATGGGCCGCCGCCTGGGGCTTGGTGCTGTTGACGGGAATTAGCTGTTGACCGCGTCTTTCAGTGCCTTGGCGATGGTGACCTTCACCGCCTTGTCGGCGGGCTTGGTCATGGTTTCGCCGGTTGCGGGGTTGCGCACCTGACGTTCGGGGCGCGCGCGGCACATGACTTTGCCGATATTGGGCAGGGTGACGGCCCCGCCAGCGGCCACTTCGCGCAGGACGATGGCAGAGACAGCATCAAGCGCGGCGGTGGCGGTTTTCTTGTCAGCGCCCATTTCCTCGGCAAGCGCCGCGACAAGCTGGGTCTTGGTCATCGGTTTGGTGGTCATCTGTCGCTCTCCATATTGGTGGTGTCCCGCGCGCGTTGGTCGTCGGGGTCTTTTGATCACGGGGCGCATCTAACGCCAAGATACGCCGCTTTACAATCGGTGATCGGCCTCAATCGACGCGGTTTTCGACAAAATCCCAGCAAAAACCGGCTACAGGAACGCAGTTTCGCTGAAGCTGCGCAGTTTCCGGCTGTGGATACGCTCCAGCGGCATGTCGCGCAAAAGCTCCATCGCGTGGATACCGATCTTCAGATGGCGCGTGACCTGAGTGCGGTAAAAATCCGACGCCATGCCGGGCAGTTTCAGTTCACCATGCAAGGGCTTGTCGGACACGCAAAGCAGCGTGCCATAGGGCACGCGAAAGCGGAAACCATTGGCAGCGATGGTCGCGCTTTCCATATCCAGCGCAATCGCGCGCGATTGCGACAGGCGCTGCACCGGGCCGGACTGGTCGCGCAATTCCCAGTTGCGATTGTCGATCGTGGCCACTGTGCCAGTGCGCATAATCTGTTTCAGCGCATAGCCTTCAAGCTGCGTGACCTCTGCCACCGCATCCTGCAGCGCGATCTGAATCTCGGCCAGCGCGGGGATCGGCACCCAGACCGGCAGATCGGCATCCAGCACATTGTCTTCACGCAGATAGGCATGGGCCAGCACGAAATCGCCCAGCCGCTGGCTGTGGCGCAGCCCCGCGCAATGGCCGACCATCAACCACGCATGCGGGCGCAGCACGGCGATATGATCCGTCGCGGTCTTGGCGTTGGACGGGCCGACACCGATATTGACCAGCGTGATCCCCGCCCCATTTTCGCGTTTCAGGTGATAGGCGGGCATTTGCGGCGCGCGCTCCAGCATGGGCGCGATGGCATCGGGGTCGGTGATCTCAACATTTCCGGGAAGCACCAGCGCAGTATAGCCGCTCTCCGGGTCGCGCAGCCCTGCGCGGGCGAAGCTTTCGAACTCATCGACATAGAACTGGTAGTTGGTGAACAGCACATGGTTCTGGAAATGCGCGGGGTCAGTGGCCGTGTAATGTGCCAGCCGTGCCAGCGAATAATCCACCCGTTGCGCGGTAAACAGCGCCAGCGGGCGCGAGCCGTCAGTGTTCACCACCCGCTCGCCATTGACGATGTCATCATTGGTGGTGGCCAGATCGGGCACATCGAAGACATCGCGCAGTGACAGGGCCGTGCTCTCGTTTCCAGGCACAGCTTCGGCCGCAGTTGCGGCCAGCGCGAAATGCACGGGAATCGGGGTGCTTGACGGCCCGACGCTGACCGGCGCGTCATGGGTGCGCAGCAACAACTCGATCTGCTGGCGCAGATAGCTGTGAAACAGATCGGGTCGGGTTATGGTGGTGGCATAGCTGCCCGGCTCGGTGACATGGCCAAAGCTAAGGCGACTGTCGACCGCGTCAAAGCGCGTGGTGACAAGGCGAATCTCGGGGTAGAAGGCGCGATAGCGCACGCCCTGTTCGCCGGTGCGCGTGACCTGCCCGAAACCCTGAGACAGAAATTCGACCGCTTCGGAATAAAGTTGCTTCAGATGGGTCACTGCGCTCTCGGCATCGCTGAAGTCACGATGGGGATGCTCTGGCGGGGTTTGAAGTGTCGGCATTCTTGCAACTCCTGAGCGTGATCCATGCGCGGCGGCTTTGGCCAGTAGTGACACTGGCACTTCGACAGGGCAAGCGCGGGTTTTGCGCCGGAAAATCACCCTTCCCCCGACCGCGCCTATCGTTTAGCTTCGCGCCATGACAACCGCCTATATCACACATCCTGACGCCAAATCGCACCAGACGCCACCCGGCCATCCCGAGCAAATCGCCCGGATCGATGCGATCACCGCGGCGCTGCAAGCCCCCGAATTTGCAGCCCTTGCGCGCCATGATGCGCCGCTGGCAGAGGAAGCACAGCTTCTGCGCTGCCACCCGGAAACCTATCTGGAACGCATCCGCATGGCCGTGCCCGCTGCCGGGATCTACCAGCTTGATGCCGACACCCATGTCGCGCCCGGTTCCTGGAATGCGGCGCTGCGCGCGGCTGGCGGGGCATGTCTGGGGGTTGATCTGGTGATGCGTGGTCATGCGACAAACGCCTTTGTCGCCATGCGCCCGCCGGGGCACCACGCCGAAACCGCCACGCCGATGGGGTTTTGCCTGTTCGGCACCGTCGCCATTGCCGCCCGCCACGCGCTGGAGGCGCATGGCTTGTCGCGCGTGGCTGTGGTGGATTTCGATGTCCATCACGGCAATGGCACGCAGGATCTGTTGTGGGATGAGGCACGCACGCTGTTCATCTCTAGCCATCAGATGCCGCTCTGGCCCGGCACCGGCAAGGCCGATGAACGCGGCGCGCATGGCAATATCATCAATGTGCCGCTGGCAGCGGGCACGGATGGGTCAAAGTTTCGCCGGATATACGAGGATCTGGTGCTGCCCCAGCTTGACCGTTTCGCGCCTGAATTGCTGCTGATCTCGGCCGGGTTTGATGCCCATCGCGATGACCCGCTGGCCCAGATTGCGCTGGTCGAGGATGATTTCGCATGGGTCACCGGCGCGCTGTGTGACATTGCCGCGCGGCATTGTCAGGGGCGTGTCGTCTCGTGTCTGGAAGGCGGCTATGATCTGGACGCGCTGGCGCGGTCGGTCGCGGTGCATCTTGCCGTATTGATGGAGCAGTAACCATGTCGGAACAGGCCGAAAAACCGCTGGAGGACTTCAGCTTCGAAGAAGCCCTGCGCGCGCTGGAAGAGATTGTCACCCGGCTGGAACGCGGCGATGTGCCGCTGGAGGACTCGATTGCGCTTTATGAACGCGGTGCGGCGCTGAAGAAGCAATGCGAAGATCGGCTGAATGCCGCACAGATGCGGGTCGAGGCGATACGCCTGTCGGAAAACGGCACCCCTGCCGGGACCGAGCCTTTCTCGGCATGAGCGCGTTTTCCGTTGCGTTGGCGCGCGCCAACGCCCTGGTCGAGGCGCGGCTGCAAGGGGCGATTGCCGCGCAGCCCGACAGCACGATCCGCGATGCGATGGCCTATGCCGCGCAGGGCGGCAAGGGGTTTCGCGGCTTTCTGGTGCTGGCGACGGCGCGGCTGCATGATCTGACAGACGCGCAGGCACTGAACGCGGCGGCGGCGATAGAGGCGATCCATGCCTATTCGCTGATCCATGATGACCTGCCCGCAATGGATGATGATGATCTGCGCCGCGGCCAGCCCACAGTGCATGTGAAATGGGATCAGGCCACCGCGATTCTGGCCGGGGACGCGTTGCAAAGCCTGGCCTTCGATCTGCTGGCCCAGCCCAGGCCCGCGCCCGACGCGCAGGCCCGGCTTGCGCTGATTGGCAGCCTTGCGCAGGCGGCGGGCGCGGGCGGGATGGTGCTGGGGCAGGCGCAGGATATCGCCGCCGAAACCGCGCCCGCGCCGCTGACGCTGGCGCAGATCACGGCATTGCAGGCGGGCAAGACTGGTGCCCTGATCACATGGGCGGCCTGTGCAGGCGCGCGCATGGCCCATGCCGACCCAGCCCCGCTGGCAGCTTATGCGCAGGCGCTTGGGCTGGCCTTTCAGATCGCCGATGACATTCTTGATGTGCAGGGCGACCCGGCGCTGACCGGCAAGCGCGTGCAAAAGGATGAAGGCGCGGGCAAGGCCACCTTTGTTTCGCTGCTGGGGCTGGATGGCGCGCGCGCGCGGGCGCGCGAACTGGTGCAACAGGCCGAGGCCGCCCTTGACCCCTACGGGTCAAAGGCCGATCTATTGCGGCAGGCGGCGCAATTCGCTATCGCACGTCAGAACTGACGCCAGCGCCCCTGCCAGCCTTGGGAAAGGAACCGCCATGCCACCAACCCCGCTTCTGGACAGGATTTCCTCGCCCGCCGATATGAAAACCCTCAGCGACCGCGAATTGCGCCAGCTGGCCGATGAGCTGCGCGCGGAAACCATCGCGGCGGTGTCGGAAACCGGCGGGCATCTGGGCGCGGGCTTGGGCGTGGTGGAACTGACCGTGGCCATCCATGCCGTGTTCGACACCCCGCGCGACCGGCTGATCTGGGATGTGTCGCATCAATGCTATCCCCACAAGATCCTGACCGGGCGGCGCGACCGCATCCGCACCCTGCGCCAGAAAGACGGCTTGTCGGGCTTCACCAAGCGCAGTGAATCCCCCTATGACCCGTTTGGCGCGGCGCATAGCTCTACCTCTATCTCGGCGGCTTTGGGCTTCACCATGGCGCGCGAACTGGGCGGTGCGCCCGACCCGGCGCTGGGCGATGCCATCGCGGTCATTGGCGACGGGGCGATCAGTGCGGGCATGGCCTATGAGGCGCTCAACAATGCCGGCCATCTGGGCAAGCGGATGTTCGTGATCCTGAACGACAATGAAATGTCGATCGCGCCGCCCACTGGCGCGATGTCGAATTACCTGTCGCGGCTTTATGCCGACCGTCCCATGCAGGAAATCAAACACGCGGTGAAAAGCGCGCTCTCGCTTCTGCCCCCGCCGGTGCAGGAAGGGGCAAAGCGCGCCAAGGAACTGCTGAAACATGTCACCGTGGGCGGCACGCTGTTTGAAGAACTGGGCTTCAACTATCTTGGCCCGATTGACGGGCATGATCTGGACCAGCTTTTGTGGGTGCTGCGCAATCTGCGCGCCCGCGCGGATGAACCGATGCTGATCCATGTGGTGACGAAAAAGGGCAAGGGCTATGCCCCCGCCGAGGGCGCGGCGGATCGCGGCCATGCGCGCGCGAAATTCGATCTGGTGACGGGCGAGCAGAAAAAAGCGCCCTCGAACGCACCAAGCTATACCAAGGTCTTTGCCAATGCGCTGATTGATGAAGCGCGCCGCGATGACAAGATCGTCGCCATCACGGCGGCCATGCCCGATGGCACCGGGCTGGATCTGTTTGCCAAACACTTCCCAAAACGCATGTTCGATGTGGCGATTGCCGAACAGCATGGTGTGACCTTCTGTGCCGGGCTGGCCGCAGGCGGGATGAAACCCTTTTGCGCGATGTATTCGACCTTCTTGCAGCGCGGCTATGATCAGGTGGTGCATGATGTCGCGATCCAGCGCCTGCCGGTGCGCTTTGCAATTGACCGCGCGGGGCTGGTGGGGGCGGATGGCGCGACCCATGCGGGCAGTTTCGACATTGCCTATCTGGCCAATCTGCCGGGTTTTGTGGTGATGGCGGCGGCGGATGAAGCAGAGCTTGTCCATATGGTCGCCACAGCCGCAGCGCATGATGATGGACCCATCGCCTTTCGCTTTCCTCGCGGTGAAGGCGAAGGGGTGGAGATGCCCGAACGCGGGCAGCCGCTGGAAATCGGCAAGGGCCGCATGATCCGCCAGGGCAGCCGCGTGGCGATCCTGTCTTTCGGCACAAGGCTGGGCGAGGTTCTGAAAGCCTGCGAAAGCCTGTCGGCCAGGGGCATCACCCCCAGCGTGGCCGATGCGCGTTTTGCCAAGCCGCTGGATCGCGCGCTGATCGTGCAACTGGCCCGCGACCATGAGGCGCTGATCACCATAGAGGAAGGTGCCGTGGGGGGATTTGGTAGCCATGTCGCGCAGCTTCTGGCCGATGAAGGCGTGTTTGATCACGGGCTGAAATTCCGCTCTATGGTGCTGCCCGATATCTTCATCGACCAAGCCAGCCCGCGCGACATGTATGACGCAGCCGCCATGAACGCCCCGCAGATCGAAGCCAGGGTGCTGGAAGTTCTGGGCGTGGCGCAGATGGGCAAGCGGGCGTAATCCTTGGCCCGTTTCCGATCAGTTTGCGCCAACCTGTCCTTCCCGACGCCTTGACTTCATCTTGCCCAAAAATACTCTCGCCGAAGGCAGCGAGCCGTCAGGCTCGCTTCCTCTTCCGATAGTGCAAATACATGCAGCCATGGTTCTGCCCGAGCGGCGGCGCCGCCAACTGGTCAACTTGATCGGGAAGGACCCCAGAGGGCTTGCGTTTACTTGCATTCGCGCCACGCCCTCTATCCCCATGATTTCGCGTGTTCGAGTCGCTCAGAACCGGGAGCCACTTATGAGCAACATGCGTCAGCCCATCGCCAGCACGGCACCGGGATTCATGATGCCATGCGGGTCCAGCGCGGCTTTGATTGCGCGCATCGCCTCCAGCTTGACCGGGTCGCCATAGCGGATCAGATCCGCGGTCTTCAGCCGCCCGATGCCATGCTCGGCGCTGACCGATCCGCCCATTTCATGCACCAGATCATGCACACAGGTCTTGATCCGGTCGCGCTGGTCTTCGTGATCGGCGCGGCTGCGCCCCGGCAGGGGAAAGACATTGTAATGCAGATTGCCATCGCCCAGATGGCCAAAGCAGTTGATGCGGAAGCGGCCGATTTCGGCCAGTGCGGGGCCGGCGCGGTCGATGAATTCCGGCACTACCCCCAATGGGACCGAGATGTCATGGCTGGAAACCGCGCCGATATGGCGGTTGGCTTCGGGGATCGACTCGCGCAAGGTCCAGAATTCGCTGCGCTGGGCGTGGTTCTGGGCAATCAGCCCGTCCCTGACAAGGCCCGCTTCCAGCGCCTCTGCGAACAGTGCTTCCAGCGCATGGGCCGGGTCCAGCCCTTCAGGCAGGCCCAGATCGATCAGCACCATCCAGTCAGGGCGCGCGTCAAAGGGCTGGCGGATATGCGGCATGGTCGCGGCCAGAAACTCCAGCCCCATGCCACTGATCAGCTCAAAGGCTGAAATCCCCTCGCCCAGCCGCGCCTGCGCGCGCGCCAGCAATTCCAGCGCCGCAGCAGGGCTATCGACCACCATCAGCGCAGTGCCGGTGGCGGCAGGCGGGGCAAACAGCCGCAGGCTGGCGGCGGTGATCACCCCCAGCGTGCCTTCCGACCCGATCAGCAGATGGCGCAGATCATAGCCGGTATTGTCCTTGCGCAGCCGCTTCAGCCCGTGCCAGATGCGCCCGTCAGGCAGCACAGCTTCCAGCCCCAGCACCAGATCGCGGGCATTGCCATAGCGCAGCACATTGACCCCGCCCGCATTGCAGGCCAGCAGCCCGCCGATCCGCGCTGACCCTTCCGAGGCCAGCGAAAGCGGAAACAGCCGCCCGGCCGCAGCCGCCGCCGCCTGCACATCGGCCAGAATCGCGCCTGCTTCTGCCACCAGCACGTTTTCATCTGCGTGCAGGGCGCGGATGCCGCTCATGCGTTCAAGCGACAGAACCAGCGGCTTGATGTCGCCAGAACCGATCTGCCCGCCGACCAGCCCGGTGCCCCCGCCATAGGGGATGACCGGCACATGCGCGGCATAGGCATGGCGCAGGATGGTTGCGACCTGATCGGTGCTGGCGGGGCAGGCCACCGCCCCCGCCACCCCCTGCCAGCGCCCGCGCGGTTCTTCCAGATAGCGCGGCTCGGGCGCGCGCAGCGTTCCGGGGGGCAGGTCTTGCGCCAAGGCGTCCAGAAATTCCGTGTCGCATGGATGCAGCATGATATGCCCTTTCTTTCGATCCGGCGCGGGGTTCAGCCTGCATCGGTGCGCCCGCGCCGGTCATGGCGCAGATTGGCGTAAAGCACATGGTTGCGCCAGCGCCCGTTGATTTGCAGATAGCTTTGCGCCACGCCTTCATATTTGAACCCGGCCCGTTCCAGCACCCCGCGCGAGGCCGCGTTTTCCGGCAGGCAGGCGGCCTCTATCCGCGACAGATCCATCGCCGTGAAGGCGTGATGCACCAGCGCCGCGATGCTTTCGCGCATGTATCCCTGCCGGATATAGGGCGCGCCCACCCAATAGCCCAGGGTTCCCGCCTGCGCCGGGCCGCGGCGGATATTGTCCAGCGTGATTGCGCCCACCAGCGCGTCATCTTCGCGCCGGATGATGAAGAGCGGCAGCGCCATGTCCTGACGCTGGCAGCGCGCGGCCCAGCTGACCCGGTTGGTGAAGGCCCGCCGGGTCAGGTGGTCGTCGGACCATGTCGGTTCCCAGGGCGTCAGAAAGCCCTGGGACTGGCGGCGCAATTCGGACCATGCGCGGTAATCGGAATGCTGCGGCAGCCGCAATACCAACCGCTCGGTATGCAGATGCAGCTTGCCGCGCAGCCCCAGCATCAGGCGGCAAGCCTTTGGCCAAGCTGTGACAGGCGCGGGGCGCGCTGGATGGGGCCGTAAAGCGCCAGTGCGGTGTGGCTGTGCGCCAGAAGATTTTCGGCATGCGCGCGCACCTGCGCGGCGGTGACCGAGTCAATCCGCGCGATCGCTTCTGACAGATCGGGCACACGCCCCCAGATCGACAGAAGCTTGGCCAGACGTTCGGCGCGCGCCGAGGGGCTTTCCAGCCCCATCAGCAGCCCCGCCTTCATCTGTGCGCGGGCGCGGGCGACCTCTGCTTCGGACATGTCGTCGTTGGCGCGCTTCAGCTCTTCCATCACGAGCCATGCCAAATCGCCGATCTCGTCAGCCCCGGTCCCGGCATAGATGGTGATCAGCCCGGTATCGTAATATGCACCCGACTGGGCAAAGACCGTGTAGCACAGCCCGCGATCCTCGCGCAGGCGCTGGAACAGCCGCGAGGACATGCCGCCCCCCAGCGCATTGGCAAAGACCTGCGAGATGTAGAAATCCCAGGCGCGGTAATCCGGCGCTTCCAGCGCGAAGGCGAAATGTGCCTGTTCCAGCGCGCGGGTTTCGCGGCGTTCACCATTATGGAAGCGTGCAGGCTCTGCGTGCTGCGCGGGTTTTGGCGCAAGATGCCCGAAAAGCGGTTCTGCCATGCGCACCAGCGCGTCATGATCCACCGCCCCTGCCGCCGACAGGATCAACTGCCCCGGCCCGTAATGCGTGGCGACAAAGCGGCGCAGATCAAGCTGCGTGACCCCGGCGACAACAGCACTTGGCCCCAGGATCGAGCGGCCAATCGGCTGGCCGGGAAAGGCCGCTTCCTGCAACCAGTCGAAGATCACATCATCAGGGGTGTCCAGCGTCTGGCCGATTTCCTGCAAGATCACGCCGCGTTCGACTTCGATCTCGCGCGGCAGGAAGGCGGGGTTGAGCACGATATCGGCCAGCACATCCAGCGCCAGTGGGACATCGGCGCGCAACACGCGGGCGTAATAGGCCGTCATCTCGCGCGAGGTATAGGCATTGATATAGCCGCCCACATCCTCGATTTCCTCGGCGATCTGAAGCGCGCTGCGCCGTGCCGTGCCCTTGAAGGCCATATGCTCCAGAAAATGCGCAACGCCGTTTTCATGGGGTTGTTCATGGCGCGCGCCAGCCTCGACCCAAAGGCCGATAGCCGCCGATTCCAGCCCCGGCATGGGTTCGGTGACAATGCGAAACCCGTTGGGCAATGTGGTGACCTGCACGCTCATGCAGGGATCTTCCCGCGGATATGCGCCTGCAGCGCGGTCAGGTCATTGCCCAGCCGCGTCACGCGTTCGGGGCGATCAAAGAGATCGGCCATGCGCGCAGGCAGGGGCGGGCGCTGGCCGGTTGCGGCCTGCACCGCATCGGGGAATTTCGCCGGATGGGCTGTGGCCAGCGTGATCATTGGCGTCGCTGACAGATGGCTTTCAGCAACATGCACCCCCACCGCCGAATGCGGGCACAGAACCTCGCCCGTGTCTGCTGCAATACGCGCGATGGTGGCGCGCGTCTGATCTTCGGATGCGCAGCCAGAGGCAAAAGCCTCGCGCAGATATTCCAGCGCGCCCTGGCTGATCTGGAACCCGCCGGTGGATTTCAACTCATCCATCAGCTGCGCCACGGCAGCGCCGTCACGCCCATAGGCGTCAAACAGCGCGCGTTCGAAATTGGAACTGACCTGAATATCCATTGACGGGCTGATCGAGGGCCTGACGCCGTCGGTCACATAGCCGCCCGAGGATAGCGCGCGGTGCAGGATGTCATTATGGTTGGTGGCCACGACCAGCTTTTCAATCGGCAAGCCCATCGCGCGGGCGATATAGCCTGCGAAGATATCGCCGAAATTGCCGGTGGGCACAGTGAAACTGACCGGGCGATGCGGCGCGCCAAGGCTGACCCCGGCCGAGAAGTAATACACCACCTGCGCCAGCACCCGCGCCCAGTTGATGCTGTTCACGCCCGCCAGCGCGACCGCATCGCGAAAGGCGAAATCATTGAACATGTCCTTGACCAGCGCCTGACAGGTGTCGAAATCGCCATCAATGGCCAGCGCATGAACATTGGCGTCATCGGGCGTGGTCATCTGGCGGCGCTGCACTTCCGACACGCGCCCATGCGGGAACAGGATGAAGACATCGACATTCTTCAGGCCGCGAAACGCTTCGATCGCCGCCGAGCCGGTATCGCCAGAGGTCGCGCCGACAATCGTCACCCGCTGCCCCGACCGCGCCAGCGCTTCCTGAAAGAACTGGCCGATCAACTGCATGGCGAAATCCTTGAACGCCAGTGTCGGGCCGTGGAACAGCTCCAGCAGGAAATGATTGGGCGCAAGCTGCTTCATCGGTGCGCGGGCCGGATGGTCGAAGCCCTGATAGGCACGCGCGATCAATTTGCGCAGCGTGTCATCATCGAAAGCCGCGCCGATGAAGGGGCGCATGACTGCATAGGCCAGATCCTCGTAGCTTTGCCCCGCCAGCGCTGCGATTTCGGCCTGTGTCATGGGCGGGACATGCTCGGGCAGATACAGCCCCCCGTCGCGGGCCAGCCCGGTCAGCATGGTGGCTCTGAAATCCAGCACCGGTGCGGTGCCGCGGGTTGAGATATATTTCATGTTGGATATGGTCCTCAGTCGCGTTGTCGCGTGATACGCCAGATCAGGAAGACTGTCATCCCCGCCCAGGCCAGGCCCATCAAAAACCACTGTATCGCATAGCCCATATGGTTGTCGGGGATGCGCACCTCGT
Source organism: Paracoccaceae bacterium (assembly GCA_020832655.1). Taxonomy (GTDB): domain Bacteria; phylum Pseudomonadota; class Alphaproteobacteria; order Rhodobacterales; family Rhodobacteraceae; genus Roseinatronobacter. The sequence goes on along the minus strand of JAFIEF010000020.1, from coordinate 39,262 downwards.
TCACTGGCACCGGCGCGGCGGGGGGGGCGGTTTCGCTGGTGCGGCGCAGCACGACCAGAATCTCATCTGTATTCAGATGCTGCGCAAGTTCCGGCACGTTGCGGGCGAAGAACAGATTGCGCCCTGCATCGAAATCCGGGGTGTGGCGATTGGCGTCGCGCGGCCAGTGCAGATTGCCTTCCAGCGTGACCGGGCCAGAGGCAGGCGCCAACCCGCCGCGCGCGGCTTCGGGCAGAAAGCCACGATCCACCAGAACGCGCGCGCCGGTTTCGGTTTCCAGCACAGCGATCAGGTGAAACCCCGGCCCCTGCGCGCGTTGGGCAGCCATTGCGAAGCTGTGCTCATCCGTGAAGCGGCCCGACAGGGTGACGGGCAGGTAGCGATCCGCCTCTGGGTTCGGGGTATCGGGCAGCGGCACCGGCGCGGCAAAGATGCGCGCCTCCATCTCGGCGATCAGGGCGGATTTTTCCGCCGCGCGCGACAATTGCCAGACCCCGAGGCTGACCAGAACGCCGGTGCCAAGCAGTCCGAAAAGGGCCGGAAGGATAATCTGTCTAAGCATTGCGGGTTCAACAACCGAACAGGAAAACAGGTAACAGGGGCGGGCGTGATCGCGTCTTTGTGCGACCTCAACGCCCCCCGGTCAAGGGTAGAAACCCGCGCGGGCGGGGCAAGGCCGCCTCGGATTTTCCGGCTGCATTGATTGCTCAAACAGAAACAATCAGGCGATTGTCTTGGTTTTGTCCGCTAGGCTGCATATTGGTGCCATAATTCCGCGCGAAATCCTGTCGGACAAGGTTAACAAGCCTGCTGCGTATTCGATGCAGCGCCGAGGTCAGGACAGTCGCGGATGACGATGGATGTGCTATACGGGTCGGGTCAGGCAGACCTGCATTCTGCGCCGGGGCGGCAGGCTATGCTGCCTCGACAAGCCCTGACAAGCGCCAGACCTGTCACAGTTTCCGAACCGATGAGCATTGTCTGGAACGGGGTGGAATACCCCGTTGCGCATTGGGATGTGCATGGCTTCACGCTGGCGCAACCCATTCCCAGTGTTCTGGCCCCCGGTCTGGGCCGGGTGCTGGATGTGGCACTGCTGATCGGTCAGGGTGTGACCCGCATTCAGATGGCCGTGCAGTGCCGCCTTGATGCAGGCGACGCGCAGGCGCTGCGCTACCAGTTCATCGATCTTGGCCGCGCGCAGGCGGAATTGCTGCACCGGATTGTCGATTACGCTGTCACCCGGCAGGAATTGTCGCTGACGCAATTGCTGAATGACGCGCGCGAAACCCGCGTCGAGCGGCAAGAGACCACGCAGCGCATGCTAGGCTTTCGCACATGGTTTCAGGTCTCGCTGGCCTGTGCCGCGCTGGGTGCTGCGGCCTACATGGCGCTGGGGGCATTCACCACGGTAAAATCGCGCTATGCGGCGGTCACGGCTGCGGCGGCCAGTGTCTCTGCACCCGCGGCGGGCATGGTCAGCCAGATCGATGTCAGCGAGGGCGCGCATGTTACCAAGGGTCAGGTGCTGGGCTATCTGCGCCCGCCCGATCATGACACCCGGACCGAGGCGCTTCAGGACCGGCTGCGCGCGCTGGAGGCAGAGCAGGCCGAATTGCGCGCCCGAAAAACCCTGCTGGAGGGCCAGCAGGCGCTGGACGCGCAGCTTGGGACATCCGAGCATGCGCGGCTGACATCGGCGGTAAGCCGCGCGCGCGAGCGTCTGACGCTGGAACGCGCGCAGCTTGCGACACTGGAATCGACCGGCCTGCCGACATTGGAACGCCAGCAGGCACGCGCGCGTCAGCGCGCCGTGGTGCTGGGGGCAGAGAATGATCTGGCAGCGGCAGACACCAGGCTTCAGGCTTTCGAGGCCGCGCAGGATCATGGCATGGCCACCGGGCATCGCAGCCATGCGGCGCAAACGCCCGAGACGCTGGATCTGCGTCTGGCGCATCTGCGCGACGAGATCGCGCTGGCCTATGCAAGGATGGAAGCGCAGGGCATCGGCGTTCCTGTCACTGCGCCTTGTGATTGCGAGGTCACGCAGATCACGCGCGTCGCGGGCGAATGGGCCGAACCGGCACAACCGCTATTCGTTATGGCCGGGGGCGGGGCGCGCAGTGTTGATGCGCTGATCCTGGCTGAACAGGCGCATCGTATCCGCGAAGGCGACCGCGCCGATATCCGTCTGGCCAATGGCCAGCAGATCTCAGGCCAGGTGACGCGCATCAGCTATGATGTCGCGCGCGCGGGCTTTGCCGGGTTAAGCAGCGCAATCTTCGCCGCTGAACGCTATGCCCGGATCGAGGTGATGCCCGCCCGCCCGCTGGATGCAGGGATCGGGATGAGCGGTTCTGTCACTGTGCGCACGCTGGACCCGCTGGGCTGGCTGACCAGCTTTCTGGGGGGATAGGCATGTCAGACCGCCCGCATCTGCGCAATTCCTCGCGGCTGTCAGTCTGGCTGACCGGATTGGGCTGGCTGGCGCTGGTGCTGGTGCTGCTCAGCTTTGTGCCGGCGCGCGCGCTATCAACCACGGATACGGCCTTTATTGCAACGCTGGGGTTGATCGGGCTGTGGCGCTGGTCCTGGGGCGGCTTCCATATGCTGCGCGCCTGGGCCTTCACGCGAAAGGTATTCCCGATGATCCGCCGCCGCGCCGAGGCCGATGCCAGCGTCCAGCACCGCCATGTCGCAGTGGTGATTCTAAGCTGGAAGATGGGCGATGCGATGAATGCCGCCGTCTATGCCAATCTGTTCCGCGATATTCTGGACAATGGCGGCGGCGGAACCGTGGTGGCGGCAGTGTCGTCGGATCAGGATGAAGCGGTGATTTCGCATGTTCACCGCAACACGGACCCGCTGGGGCAGATCAGGCTGGCCTTTACCCGCCAGGACGGCACCGGCAAGCGTTCGGCAATGGCCGATGCGTTGGCGCGGCTGCGCGAGTTGGGCGTGCCGCCTGATTGCCCCGGCATTCTGATGGATGGCGACACGCTGGTGCAACCCGGCCTGATCCGCCGCACCGCACCCATTTTGCTGCACCAGCCCAATATCGGCGCGCTGACCGTGGACAACACGCCGCTGGTTGCAGGCGGGATGATGGACCGTGAATGGTATCGGCTGCGCATGGCGCAGCGCCATGTCTACATGTCGTCGATGGCGATGTCGGGCCGGGTGCTGGTGCTGACCGGGCGCTGGTCGATGTTTCGCAGCCAGATCCTGATGCACCCGAACTTTGCCGCCAATCTGCTGGAAGATGTGCTGCATCACCCCCGTCTGGGGCGCATCGTGATGCTGACGGGCGATGACAAATCGACCTGGCGCTGGGTGATAGAGGCGGGCTGGGACATTACCTATGTCCCCGACGAGGTGATCTATTGTCTTGAATCCCTGCCCGGCAAGGGCTTTCTGGCCGACACCATAGGGCTGCAGAAGCGCTGGTTCGGCAATATGGTGCGCGGCGGGGCCAAGGCGCTGCGGCTGGGGCCGCGCAAGCTGGGCTGGTTCACCTATCTTGCGCTCTTGGATCAGAAGGCGTCGATGTGGACGCCGCTGATGGGGGTGGTGTTTTTCGGGCTGGCCGCGCTGATCCATGACCCGGTCTTCTTCATCATCTTCCTGCTGTGGATTTCCTTCACCCGAACTGTGCATTCGGGGCTGACCGGGCTGATTGCACGGCGCTGGCACCCGATCTTTCCGGCGCTGACCTATTATGGCCAGATTGTCGGGGCCGCGATCAAGATCTTCGTCAACCACAACCCCAATGTGCAGAAATGGACCCGCCAGAATACCGGCGGCGCGGCGGTGGACCGCGCGGCGCTGGTGCGCGCTGACAGCAAGCTGATGCTGTCTGCCTCGCTGGCCGGGTTTGTCGCTGTCGTGGTGATGCTGACCAATGTGACCGCCGCTTCCAACCGTTTTGATTTTGCCGCCGATACGACCGCCGCCGAGCTGGTCTATGGCCGATAAGGGAAAGGGATTTGCCATGATAACCAGATCCGCCGCCATCGTCGCACTGTTCTTGGTGGCCGGCTGCACCACCCACACCGCCGAGGTGTCGCGCCAGGCCGGGTTCGAAGGCGGCAGCATCAACGCTGCGACCGGCATGGCAATCCCGGTCAGCGCCGCCAATATTGACCAGATTTCCGCGCAATCGGGCACCGCCTATCTGGTCGGGCGCGGCGATGTGCTGCAAATCCACGCCATCGATGCACCTGAACTGACCCTGCCCGCAGGCTATCAGGTGGACAGTGACGGCGCGATCCAGGTGCCGTTTCTGGGCCGTGTCCTGGCCGCTGATCGCGATATCGCCACCATCCGTGCCGATATCAAGCAGCGCCTGCGCCAGTATCTGCCCCAGCCCCAGATCGATCTGCGCGTGATCGAACACAATGCCCGCCAGATCAGCGTGATCGGCGATGTGACACGCCCCAGCCGCCAGACGCTGACGACGCAACCCTTGTCGGTGATCGACGCGATCAATGCCGCTGGCGGTTTCGCACAAGGCGCAAACCAGCGCCGCGTGACGATCCTGCGCGCGGGGCGCGAAATTCCGGTCGATATGGAGGGCTTTCTGAGCCACGGCGCAGCGCTGCCCGTTCTGCGCGATGGCGATGTGGTGCAGGTGGGGCGCGCGGCATCGCGCATCCGGCCCGAGCCGCAGCCCAAGGGCGTCAGCCTGCATGTTCCGGGGTACCCCCCCCGCCAGTTCGATCTGGGACAGCAACAAGTGACGCTGGCGCAGCTTCTGGCCAGCGCCGGGGCCAGCGGGGGCGAGGTGCAATTGCGCCGCGATGACGCGGCCTATCAGTTCCGCGCCGATGATGCGCGCGATCCGGCCGTGGGTGGGCGCATGGTGCTGGCGCAGGGCGATATCGTGTTGGTTCATCCCCGCCCCGCCGGTTTTGAGTGATATCGAAAAATAGCGTTTTGAAGACAGAAGGAAGAGCGACAATGAATATCGCGATAGCTGGTCTGGGCTATGTTGGCCTGTCAAATGCCATCCTGCTGGCGCGTCAGCACAGTGTCACCGCCGTCGATATCTGCGCGCAGCGGGTGGCCGCGCTGAATGAAGGCCGCACCCCGATTGAAGACACGCTAAGCCAGCAGCATCTGGATGGCGGCAGGCTGACATTGCGCGCGACCACCGATCCACAGGCGGCTTATGCCGGGGCCGACTATGTCTTCATCGCCACCCCCACCAATTACGACCCGGCCACCAACGCCTTTGACACCACCAGCATAGAGGCGGTGATTGCACAGGTTCTGGCCGTGAATGATCGCGCGACGATGATCATCAAGTCAACTGTGCCCGTGGGCTATACCCGGCAGGTCCGTGCAGAATTCGGCACGGACCGCATTGTGTTTTCGCCCGAATTCCTGCGCGAAGGCCGCGCGCTGGAAGACAATCTTTACCCCTCGCGTATTGTGGTGGGAGAGGTCAGTGCGCGCGGCGCGGCGGTGGCCGAATTGCTGCGCGCCGCCGCGCTGGTCGAGGATGTGCCCGTGCTGCTGACCAACCCGATCGAGGCCGAGGCGATCAAGCTTTTTGCCAATACCTATCTGGCCTCGCGCGTGGCGGCGTTCAACGAGGTTGATACGCTGGCGATGGATCTGGGGCTGGATGCCGAAGAGATCATTGGCGGGCTGTGTCTGGACCCGCTGATCGGGCAAAGCTACAACAACCCGTCCTTCGGCTATGGCGGCTATTGTCTGCCCAAGGACAGCAAGCAGTTGCGCGCGAATTTCGATGATGTGCCGCAGGCGCTGGTCTCGGCCACGCTGGCCAGCAATGATGCGCGCAAGGCTGCGATGGTAGAGGCAATTGCCGCCCATGCACCCCGGCGGGTGGGGATTTACCGGCTGGTTATGAAGCAGGGGTCTGACAATTTCCGCGCCAGCGCGATGCAGGACATCATCCGCCAGCTTGCCGCGCGCGGGGTCGAGATGGTGGTGCATGAACCGGCCTGGCAGGGCAGCGATTGCATGGGCCACAGGCTGGAACCGGATTTCGACCGCTTCGCCGCAAGCTGCGACATGATCGTCGCCAACCGCAGGACCGAGCAGTTGCGCCCGCATGCAGACAAGGTGTTCACACGCGATATCTATGGGGCGGACTGATCCGCATGCAGCAATTCCGGATCGAAGACAAATTGCACCAAATGGGCCGATTGCTGCCGCTTTCTGCGGGCAGCTTGGCATCAGGGCAGAACAACAGACAAGGTATCTGAAAATGAAGATTGCAATTATCGGATTGGGGCGTGTGGCAATGGCGGATGCGCTGGCACTGGCGCGGCTGCATCAGGTTGTGATGACCGGCCCCCTTCCCGACCGCATCGAGGCGATCAATCGCGGGGAATACGGGCTGCACGACCCTGCGCTAGACGACTACTGCACCCGCCACAGGCTGGATCTGCGCGCCGTCCATGACACGGCCCAGGCCATTGCCGATGCCGAAATGGTGTTCATCTCGGCCCCCTTGTCACGCGATCCGCTAAGCGGCGATTTCAACCTTGTCGAGATGGATACGCGCATTGAATTTGTCGCGCGCCGTGCGCCAATGGCCCCGATCGTGGTGCGTTCGGCGGTGCCGGTGGGGTATTGCGAGGCCAAGCGGGTGGAACTGAAAGGTGCCAAGATCGTCTACGCCCCGGAATTCTGCCGCGAAGGCCATATGCTCAGCGACAATCTCTATCCCAAATTCCTGATCGTGGGGGATCGTCACGCACTGGGGCGGCGGGTGCTGAATGTGCTGCAAGGCGCGGCGCTGCGGGCAGCGATCCCGACCCGCCAGATGGGTCTGACCGAAGCCGAACTGACGCGCCATCTGTCGATCATGATGAAAGCCGCGCGCGTCAGCTATTTCAACGAGCTGGACAGCTATGCGCTGCATCACGGGCTGGATGCGCGCCAGATCATCGATGGCGTCTGCCTTGACCCGCGCATCGGGGCGCATGCCAACAACCCCTGTTTCGGTTTCGGGCATGGCATGTTGCCGCTTAGCACCCAAAGCCTGAAAGCGAAGCTGGACCCCGCGCGCCTGCCGGTATTGTCGGGGCTGGAGCAGGCCCATACTGCCCGCAGCGACGCGCTTGCCCACCAGATCACGGCGCGCAAACCCAGCGCTGTGGGCATCTACCAACCCGGCCCGACCGGACCCTTGCCAGCCGCGCTGGAACGGCTGAAGCAAAGGCTGGAAGCGGCAGGCATTCCCACCCGTATCCAGCTGGGCGACGCCCCGGCGCTGGCGCAGTTCAAACAGGATTGCGAAATGGTCGTGACCCAGCGCGCCGCCCCGGAACTGGGCGATATCCGCGCCAAGCTGTTCACCCGCGACCATTACGCCCGCCCCGAAGCTGCCGCTTCGGCGGCGTGAAGCTGCGCTTCTCAGCTTTCGCGCAGAAAGACCGGACGATCATGGGTGGATTGCGCCGGGTCATGATGATACCCGGCGGTGTCGAACTCTGTCAGCGCGCGCGGGTCGCTCAGGCGGTGTTCCATGATGAAGCGTGCCATCGCGCCGCGCGCCTTCTTGGCAAAGAAGCTGATGATCTTCGGTTCCGCCCCGTCGCGGATTTCCATGAAAACCGGGGTGATCACCCGCAGCTTCAGCGCGGAGCGCTCGACCGCCCTGAAATATTCCTCTGATGCGCAATTGACCAGAATGTCGACGCCCACCGCCTGCGCATCGGCGTTCAGCGCCTCGGCCAGCTTGCTGCCCCAGTACTCGTAAAGCGAGCGCCCATGCGCCCCGCCCAGTCGGCTGCCCATTTCCAGCCGATAGGCTTGCAGCGCGTCAAAGGGGCGCAGCACGCCATACAGCCCCGACAGGATACGCAGATGCGACCCAGCCCAATTCAGCGCATCGCTGTCAAGCGAGCGCGCATCAAGCCCGGTATAGGTGTCGCCGTCAAAGCCGAAAACCGCGGGGCGCGTCATTTCGGGCGCGGGGTCGGGCTGGAAGGCTGCGAAACGGTCATGGTTCAGCACAGCCAGCTTGTCGCTGATTTTCATCAGCTTTTTCAGCCCGTCCGCGCCCTGCTCCAGCGCCAGCGCGGCCAGATGGGTGGCATCTTCGTGAAACTGCGGTGTCGTCAGCATGCGCGGCGATGGCGCGGCGGCCCAATTGAGCTTTTTCGCAGGTGACAGGGTGACAAGCATCGGCTGGCCTTTGTGCGGTGAACCTGCCCCTACCTAGTCAAAGGGGCGGGATTGTCCAGCAGGGGGCGGCAAAATGGTTGCTCTTGGCCGCGCCAACCCCTAGTTTCCCCCCAGACCCCGAGCCAAGAGGCCCATGATGCTGTCGCTTATCCAGATTATCCTGCTTGTCCTGAATGTGCTGTATTTCATCATCATCGTGCACATTATTCTAAGCTGGCTGATCAATTTTCAGGTGATCAGCCTGCGCAACCCGCTTGTGGCGTCGATCTGGGACGGGCTGAACCGTTTGCTGGAACCGGCCTATCAGCGCATCCGCCAGTTCCTGCCCAATATGGGCGGTATCGATCTGGCGCCGCTGGTGGCGCTTATCATCATCATCGCGTTGCGCATCATCCTGATCAACAATTTGGGCATGTTTGTCTGACGCTGCGATCATGACATCCGATACCCCGCCTGATCCGCAGGACTTGCTGGCGCGCGTCTTTGGCTTCGACAGCTTTCGCCCCGGTCAGGCCGAAATTGTGGCTGCCGTGCAGGCAGGGCAGGACACGCTGGCCATCATGCCCACGGGTGGGGGCAAGTCGCTTTGCTATCAGCTTCCCGCGCTTGGCCGCGACGGGCTGACACTGGTGGTTTCGCCGCTGATTGCTCTGATGCGCGATCAGGTGCGCGCACTGACAGCCGTGGGCGTCAGTGCGGGCGCGCTGACTTCGGGCAATACCGAGGCCGAGACCGATGCCGTGCATGACGCGCTGAACCGCTCTGCGCTGAAGCTTCTGTATGTCGCGCCCGAAAGGCTGGCTTCGGGCGCAATGGTCGACATGCTGCGCCGTGCGGGCTGCAGTCTGATTGCGGTGGACGAGGCGCATTGCGTCAGCCAGTGGGGCCATGATTTCCGCCCCGATTATCTGCGCATCGGTGATCTGCGCCGCGCGCTGGGCGTGCCGCTGGCGGCGTTTACTGCCACTGCCGACGCCGAAACCCGCGCCGAAATCATCAAGCGGCTGTTCGGCACCGGCCAGCCGCAGGTGTTTCTGCACGGGTTTGACCGGCCCAACATCACGCTGAACTTCGCTGTGAAGAACCAGCCGCGCAAGCAGATACTGGGTTTCGCCGAGGCGCGGCGCGGGCAGGCGGGGATCGTCTATTGCGCTACCCGCGCGCGCACCGAAACCCTGGCGCAGGCGTTGTGCGAGGCGGGTCACAATGCGCGCGCCTATCATGGCGGGATGGATGCGCATACAAGGCGCATGGTCGAAGAGCTGTTCCAGCGCGATGATGATCTGATCGTGGTCGCCACCATCGCCTTCGGCATGGGGGTGGACAAGCCCGATATCCGTTGGGTCGCCCATGCCGATCTGCCCAAATCGGTAGAAGCCTATTATCAGGAAATCGGCCGGGCCGGGCGCGATGGCGCGCCAGCTGACACGCTGACGCTGTTCGGCCCCGATGACATTCGCCTGCGGCGTGCGCAGATTGACGAAAGCCTTGCCCCAAATGAACGCAAATCCGCCGATCATGCGCGGCTCAATGCCCTGCTGGGGCTGGCCGAGGCCACGCAATGCCGCCGTCAGGTGTTGCTTAGCTATTTCGGCGAAGTGATCAAGCCGTGCGGCAATTGCGATCTGTGCGCGCGTCCGGCGCGGCTGTTTGACGCCACGACGCCGGTGCGCAAGGCGCTGTCGGCGATATTGCGCACCGGCGAAAGCTTCGGCATGGGCCATCTGGTCGATATCCTGACCGGCAATGCCACCGACAAGGTGCGCGCGCGCGGTCATGACGCCTTGCCCACCTTCGCAGTGGGGCAGGAATTGAGCCGCGCGCGCTGGCAGGCGGTGTTTCGCCAGATGATGGGGCGCGACCTGATCCGGCCTGACCCCGAACGCCACGGCGCGCTGCGCATGACCGAAGCCGCGCGCCCGATCCTGCGCGGAGAGACGCAGATTCATCTGCGCGAAGATACGCTGAATGCGGCCGGAAGCCGCCCCGCGGCCAAGGCGCTGGTGTCCGATGAAGATGCGCCGCTGCTATCCGCGCTGAAGGCCAGGCGCCGCGCCCTGGCAGAAGCTGCGGGCCTGCCCGCCTATATTGTGTTCACGGATCGTAGCCTGATCGAGATGGCCCAGCGCCGCCCGCAGACACTGGACGAAATGGCGCGTATCAGCGGGGTGGGGGCGGTGAAGCTGGAACGCTACGGCACCGCCTTTCTGCACGTCATTACCGGGGCCAGCCCGCCCGAGCTGCACCCGGCGCGGCGCAGGCTGGCGGGACGTCCGGCAGCGGCGCTGTATGATCAGTTGCAAGCGTTGGCGCAGGATTTGCAGCGCGGGGCAGATGGCACGGGAAAATTGCTGACCCTGTCGCCGGCAACCCTGCGCGCCATTGCCGAGGCACGCCCCGCCGGCACGGACCAGCTTGCGCGCATTCGCGGCATGGACGCGGCACGCATCGACCGTTTTGGCACAGCGATTGTCGAACTGGTGCAGGCGGACTGACGCAACGGCCTGTCTTGACCTTGGCCGCCCCGACGGGCAGGGCTGCGCGAAAGGAGCGCCGCGCATGTATCCGTTAATTCGTTTCCTCAAGGAAAGCGTGAAATTCCGCAACGCCCCGCGGCTGGGCCTGCTGGACTGCCATGTCTCGCAGCATCGCTGCTGGCCTTGGGATCTGGACCCGTGGATGGAACTGAACAATGGCCGTACGCTGACGCTGTATGATCTGGGGCGGCTGCCGATGGCGCGCCGCAGCGGGCTGATCGGTGTGCTGCGCGCCAATGGCTGGGGCATAACGGTGGCGGGGAATTCCACCCGCTACCGCCGCCGCATCCGCGCCTTCGAGGCATTTGAATTGCGCAGCCGTCTGATCGGGTGGGATGCGCGTTTCATCTATATGGAGCAAGCGATGTGGAAGGGCGCGGACTGCGCCAATCACATCCTGATCCGTTCGGCCTTTACCAGTGCAAACGGCATCGTGCCACCTTCGTGCGTGGTGCAGGCTATGGGGCATGACACGCAAAGCCCGCCCCTGCCGGATTGGGTGCAAGGCTGGATCGCGGCAGATGCGGCCCGTCCCTGGCCGCCCGAACGGGGCTGACCCGGCGCGCAATTGTTCCGCGCAGCAAGGATATGGCTGCTATCGCGGCGCCATAGGGTGCAGCGGCATATGGCGGTTCACATCCTTATAGAGCAGATAGCGAAACCGCCCTGGCCCGCCCGCGTAACAGGCTTGCGGGCAGAAGGCGCGCAGCCACATATAGTCGCCCGCCTCGACCTCGACCCAGTCATTGTTCAGCCGGTAGACCGCCTTGCCTTCCAGCACGTAAAGCCCGTGTTCCATGACATGGGTTTCCATGAAGGGGATCACGCCGCCGGGTTCGAAAGTGACAATGGTGACATGCATGTCATGGCGCAGATCGGCAGGGTCCACGAAGCGGGTGGTGGCCCATTTGCCATTGGTCCCCGGCATCGCGGTGGGGGCAATATCGGCCTCGTTCAGGATAAGCGGGTCGGGCCGCTCCAGCCCCTCGACCGGCTGCCAGGCCTTGCGGATCCAGTGAAAGCGCAACACGTCCTGCCCGGTATTGTGCAAGCGCCACTTCTGACCTGCGGGCAGATAGGCATAGCCGCCCGGCGTCAGCTTATGGCTCTGGCCGTCAATCGACAGGGTTGCCCGGCCTTCGACCACGAACAGCACGCCTTGCGCCTGCGGGTCGCTTTCGGGGAGGTCAGAGCCGCCACCGGGCTGCACTTCCATGATGTAATGCGAAAATGTCTCGGCAAAGCCTGAAAGCGGTCGTGCCAGAACCCAAAGCCGCGTGCCCTCCCAGAAGGGCAGGAAGCTGGTGACGATATCGCGCATCGTGCCTTTGGGGATCACGGCATAGGCGGTGGTGAAGATCGCGCGGTCGGTCAGCAACTGGTCCTGACCGGGATGGCCTCCCTTCGGGGTGTAATAGCTGGGGGTCATGGAGGCTCCGTTCTGGGCAGGGCTGGGTTTTGAAAAACTATGCAGCGCCGCACAGCCCGAGGCCACCCGCAAATAAGCCAAAGCAGCTTTCGGAAATATTTGGCAATAGCGCGACACTTGTGGGCGCTGCAAGAAAAAGCCCGGGCGCAAGGCCCGGGCCAGTCGACAGGGAGGGAACGCGCCGTCAACCGGCGCCAGGAGGAGGAACATGAAGAACAATCACTTCATAATTCCCTTATCGCGTTTGATTCGGGCAACAATGCGACCGGATCACGGAAATCAGGAGGCCAGCCGATAGCCACCCGATTCGGTCAGCAGCAGGCTGACATTCGAAGGATCCGGTTCGATCTTCTGGCGTAGCCGGTAGATATGGGTTTCCAGCGTGTGGGTGGTCACACCGGCATTATAGCCCCAGACCTCGTGCAGCAGCACATCGCGCGGCACGACCCCTTCAGGCGCGCGATAGAGGAATTTCAGGATATTGGTTTCCTTCTCGGTCAGGCGGATCTTGCGTTCATTTTCATCGATCAGCATCTTCTGGGCAGGCTTGAACATATAGGGGCCAAGCTGGAAGATGGCATTTTCCGACTGCTCATGCTGGCGCAACTGCGCGCGCAGCCGGGCCAGCAGAACCGGCAGCTTGAACGGCTTGGTGATGTAGTCATTGGCGCCTGAATCCAGCCCCAGAATGGTATCGGCATCCGAATCATGGCCTGTCAGCATGATCACCGGCGCTTTGAAACCCGCCTTGCGCATGCGCTTGCACAGCTCGCGCCCATCGGTGTCGGGCAGGCCGACATCAAGGATTGCCAGATCGAACTGGCCCGCGCGTACCTGCTCCATCGCTTCGGCACCATTGGCGGCCTCGAACACGTCAAACTCATCTGTGGTGACCAATTGTTCGGACAGCGCCTCGCGCAGATCGTCATCATCATCGACCAGCAGGATCTTGTTCAGCTTCGGCATTTTTCACCCTCCTGTGATATCTGGGACTTCACATGTGCCGCTGGTGCGCGCCTCGCAAGGATTGTGACAACAGACTCACGCGGACGTGTCGGATGGCGGTGATATGTTTCAATTCCTACAGCGCTGGGCTACATCATGGGGCGTTCAAGCCCCGGAAAGCAGCCCATGCCCCTTGGCCCGACAATTGTTGAACTGATCAATCGTGCCCGCGCCGATCTGCGGCTGGGCGTGCCGGTGCTGCTGGGTGATCAGGGCCGCGTCGCGCTGGTCTTGGCCGCAGAAATGCTGACGCCCGAACGTCTGGCCGAACTGCACGCGCTTGGCGGCGATCTGGTGCTGGCACTGACGCGCCACCGCGCCGACACGCTGAAGGCGCGCGCCTATGATGGCGATCTGGCGCGGGTGATGGTGCCGAAAGACGCCAGTGTGGACTGGCTGCGCGCGCTGGCCGATCCGGCCGATGATCTGCGCGTGCCGATGAAAGGCCCGCTGCAAACTGCGCGCGATGGAAGCGCCGATCTGCACCGCGCGGCGCTGGCGCTGACGAAATCGGCGCAGCTTCTGCCCGCCGCGCTGGTGCTGCCGGTGGGAAGCCGCGCCGCGCTGGCAGGGGCGGTGCTGACCGAATTGCCGCTGGCGGGCCTGCGCAGTCAATTGACGCGCGAAACCCCGCTTGCTCCGGTGGTCAGCGCGCGCCTGCCAATGGCGGCGTCGCAGGCCGGGCGGGTGCATATCTTTCGCCCGCGCGATGGTGGGGTGGAGCATTACGCCATAGAGATCGGCCGCCCCGACCGCGCCCAGCCGGTGCTGGCGCGGCTGCATTCGGCCTGTTTCACCGGCGATGTTCTGGGCAGCCTGAAATGCGATTGCGGCCCGCAGCTGCGCGCCGCACTGGCGCAGATGGGGGCGGAAGGGGCGGGGGTGCTGCTTTATCTCAATCAGGAAGGGCGCGGCATCGGGCTTGCCAACAAGATGCGCGCCTATTCGTTGCAGGATCAGGGCTTTGACACGGTCGAGGCCAATCACCGGTTGGGATTCGAGGATGATGAGCGTGATTTCCGCATCGGCGCGGCGCTGCTGCGCGAGATGGGGTTCGCGCAGGTGCGGCTGATGACCAACAACCCGCGCAAGGTGACGATGCTGAATGAGCACGGGCTTCAGGTGGTCGAGCGCGTGCCGCTGCAAGTGGGCGCCACCGATGAAAACCGCGCCTATCTGGCGACCAAGGCCGCGAAATCGGGGCATCTGCTGTGATCCGCCCCGCCGCCGCGCCCCGCCGCCGCGCCCCGCCGCAGGGCCATGCCCACCCACCCACCCTTGCACGCCCCTGCGGCGGGGCGCGGCAATGACGCGGTTCGACATGGTGCTGACGCGGCAGGGGCTGCGCTTTCTGGGGCATGTGTTTCCCTGCAGTATCGGGCGCGGGGGCGTGACGCGTGCCAAGCGCGAAGGCGATGGCGCAACCCCCGTGGGGGCGCATCGGCTGGTGGGGGTGCTGTATCGCCCTGACCGGATGGCGCGGCCTGCGGACTGGGCCTTGCCTGTTGGCCCGCGCGATCTGTGGTCGGATGACCCGCGTGACCCCGATTACAACCTGATGGTGCGTGTGCCTTATGCCGCCAGCCATGAAAGGCTGTGGCGGGCTGACCCGCTTTATGATCTGGTTATCGTGACCGGCTGGAACTGGCCGCGCGCCCTGCCCGGCCGGGGTTCGGCGATCTTCATCCACCAATGGCGCAGGCCGGGTTATCCGACAGCGGGCTGTATCGGGCTGTCGCGCAGCGCCTTGCGCTGGATTGCGCCGCGCATCCGCCATCAGACGCGGCTGATCGTGCCCGCAAGCCTTTGCGGCTGACCCCTATAAGGGCTGTTGCACGCGGTAGATTTCTTCCAGCAGATCAGGGGTGTCGTGATGCAGTTCATAGCGCTGAACGCCGGGGATCTGCGCGAAATCATTCATCAGATTATGCGGGAACCATGTGCGGCCAATGCTTTCGAACCCCGGCAATTGTTGCAACAGCGCCGACAGCGTCGCGGCGCAGCGCGCAGGCCCGACCGGGCCGTTTAACAGGGCAATCTGCTTGGCCTGCCGCGCAATTTCCGGCGAGACCTGAAGCCGCTGGACCACTGCGTAATGCGTATCGCGCACATGCGACAGGTAATAGGACGCCCCCGCAACCGATGTCATGCCGAAATGCAGATCATTGCGTTCGGGGATTTCGGCCAGTTCCCATTTGCCGGACGGGTCATAGATCACCCGCTCAGAGCCATTGATGAACAGGCCCGCATGATCGCCTCGCCCGGAGCGGTAGTTCATGATCGTGACAAGGGTAAGTTCGGGCGCCCCGCCATGCACATGGCGCGCGGCCATGACGGCATCATCGCTGGCCCAGCGTGGCGCCTCGGCGCAGGCGGCCAGATAGGCCGCCATCACCAGCATCAACGCTGCCAGTGCAAAGCGTTGAAGCGAAGCATGTCTGTTCAAAAAAAGCATCTGCGCACCTGTGGTTTCGTGATCAGGTCAGTCAGGCGCAAATGCGCGGCTCATGCGCCGGTCAGGGCAAGGAAAATCAGCACAACAATGCAGAACACCGTGCCCCAGATCAGCCATTTCATGAAGCCGTCAAAGGTCTTTTCCTGTTCGGTGATGTCCATCTTGCCGTGTTCGTGCTTTGCCATTGCGACAACTCCCATTCGCGAATTTGTTTCTGATTATAATATCGCAACAGGGCTGTCACCCCTTGATGACGCGGCGTGTTATGCCGTGCCGCCATCAAACCCGCCATACTGGCCCTGGCTGAAGACCAGCGGCGCGCCGTCGGAGCATTGCGCGCGCAGCACGCGCCCGATTATGATCAGGTGATCGCCGCCATCATGGGTGGCGTGCTGGCGACAGTCGAACCGCGCCAGAACAGCGGGCAGCACTGGCACGCCCTGCGCGTTATGGCCATGTTCCAGCCCGTCAAAGCCCGCACCGTCGCGTCCAAACCGCGCGACCCAGGGCAGGGCGTCGTGCGGCAGCACATGAACGGCGAAATCGCGGGCGCGGGCGAAATGGGCGAAGCGGCGCGAGGCGCGGGCGGGCGACCACAGCACCAGCGGCGGGTCCAGCGACACGGCGGCAAAGCTGTTGGCGACAAAGCCCATCGGGCCGGTGTCGGACTGGATGGTGACGACCGTAACCCCGGTGGCGAAGCGCCCCAGCGCATCGCGCAGGGCGCGCGGATCGTCCGCATCGGGGCTGAATTCCTGCTGCTGCATCACACCACCATCCGCCATCATGCCACCTTGCAGCACGGGGTTTGGGTAACCTGTTGCGGCGCGGACATCAACCGGGCGGGGCGCTTGGCCAAGGGCATCTGGATCATGAGGGCATAGATAGCCCGCCTGCCCGAGGGGGCAAGGCGCGTTACCGCATGATCAGCCATTCAGGAAAGCTGGCGCTCGATCTCTTCGCGCTCGAAAATCTCGATGACATCGCCGGGGCGGATATCGTCATAGTTTTCAAACGCCATGCCGCATTCCTGACCGGACTGCACTTCCTTGACCTCGTCCTTGAAGCGCTTGAGGGTCTTGAGCGTGCCTTCGTGAATGACGACATTGTCGCGCAGCAGACGCACCCCGGCCGAGCGCCGTGCCACCCCTTCGGTGACCAGACAGCCCGCGACCTTGCCCACGCCAGAGACCTTGAACACCTCGCGGATCTGGGCATAGCCGATGAAATTCTCGCGCACTTCGGCCGATAGCAGGCCAGAGGCCGCGGCCTTGATGTCATCGACCAGGTCATAGATGATCGAGTAATAGCGCAGTTCCACGCCCTTCTGGTTGGCAGAGTTGCGCGCAGAGGCATTGGCGCGGACATTGAAGCCGATGATCGACGCGCCAGAGGCTTCGGCCAGACCGACATCAGTGTCGCTGATCGCGCCCACACCGTAATGCAGCACGCGCACGCGGACTTCGTCATTGCCGATCTTTTCCAGCGCCTGCACGATGGCTTCGGCAGAGCCTTGCACATCGGCCTTCACCAGGACCGGCAATTCGGCCACATCCTGATCGGCCTTGGCCTTGGCCATCATCTGTTCCAGCGTGGTTGCGGCACCGGCTGCGGCGCGCTTGTCCTTGGCCGCCTTGGCGCGGTATTCGGCGATTTCGCGCGCCTGTGCTTCAGTGTCGACCACGTTCAGCACATCGCCTGCTTCGGGGGTGCCATTGAGGCCCAGAACCTCGACCGGGACCGAGGGGCCGGCTTCCTTGACGCGTTCGCCCTGATCATTCATCAGCGCGCGCACCTTGCCCCATTGTTCACCCACCACGAAGATATCGCCCTGGCGCAGCGTGCCGTTCTGGACCAGAACCGTGGCAACCGGGCCGCGACCCACATCAAGCTGCGCTTCGATCACCGCGCCCATAGCGGCGCGGTCCGGGTTGGCCTGAAGTTCAAGGATCTCTGCTTGCAGGGCAATGGCTTCCAGAAGCTCATCCAGCCCTTGGCCTGTCTTGGCCGACACTTCGACATCCTGCACATCGCCGGACATGGCCTCGACCACGACTTCATGTTGCAACAACTCGGTGCGCACCTTGTTGGCGTCGGCATCGGGTTTGTCGCATTTGTTGATCGCCACGATCATCGGCACCTTGGCCGCCTTGGCGTGGTTGATGGCTTCGATCGTCTGGGGCATGACCGAGTCATCCGCCGCCACCACCAGAACCACGATATCGGTAACATTCGCCCCCCGCGCGCGCATCGAGGTAAAGGCCGCGTGGCCCGGTGTATCAAGGAAGCTGAGCACCGCGCCGCTTTCGGTCGTAACCTGATAGGCGCCGATATGCTGGGTGATGCCACCAGCTTCGCCAGAGACCACATTGGCATTGCGAATCGCGTCCAGCAGGCTGGTCTTGCCGTGATCGACATGGCCCATGATGGTGATGATCGGCGGGCGCGATTTCAGATCTTCGGGCGTGTCAGCGACCTGTTCGATCACCTGCTCGACATCCGAGTCAGAGACCCGGACCACACGATGGCCGAACTCGTCGATGACCAGTTCCGCGGTATCAGCGTCGATGGTCTGGTTCATGGTGGCCATGACGCCCATTTTCATCAGTGCCTTGACCACATCGGCCACGCGTTCGGCCATGCGGTTGGCCAGTTCCTGCACCGCGATGGCTTCCGGCAGCTTCACATCGCGCACGACCTTTTCGCGGGATTGCGACTGGCCCATCGCCTTCTGGCGCGCGCGCTCCTGCTTGCGCTTGATCGCGGCCATAGAGCGTTGCCGCCCGCCATCGCCCGAAAGCGCGTCCTTCAATGTCAGCTTGCCCGAGCGGCGCCCGCCATCCTCGCGCGGCTTGGCGCTGCGGCTCTGGCGGTCATCATCGGCGCGCTTGGCCGATTTGCGCGGGTCCGCCGCAGCGGGGCGGGCACGGTCCGGTGCGGGCGCTGGCTCTGCCGGGCTGGCAGCGGGGGCGGGGGCGGGTTCGGCCTTGCGGGCCTTGGCGGCCTCGGCCTCGGCTGCTACGCGGGCATCTTCGGCTTCCTTGGCGCGCAGCGCGGCTTCGCGCTCGCGTTCCTCGCGTTCGCGGGCTTCGGCCTCGTCCCGGCGGCGCTGGCGCTCTTCCTCGCGCGCGCGCTCGTCGGCCTCGCGTGCGGCGGATTCTTCCACCTCGCGCGCCCTGGCGGCGGCAAGCGCCTTCAGGCGGCGCTCCATCTCGGCGTCAGAGATACCGGCGGGCCTGCGGCTGGTATCAGGCCGTGGTGCGGATTTGCCCTGCCCCGATGACGCAGGCGCGGCACCAGATGTGCCGCCCGCTGCGCCGGGCTTTGGGACCACGACACGCTTGCGTTTCTTTTCGACCACAACCGATTTGGTGCGCCCGTGGCTGAAGCTCTGCTTCACCTGGCCGCCCTTGCCGCCCAATCCGAGTGGTTTCTTTCCGTCAGTATCGCTCATGCGTTCGTCTTGTCCTCTCCGGCAGCGTTTCTGCCGATTTCCTTGCGCAGTCCGGCCACTCTTGCCGCTTCCTGTACAACAGCTTCGCTCAATCCACCAGAGCGAAGCGCGGCATGTATCACATGTTCCCGCCCGAATGCAAAACCCAATTCCTGCGCGCTCAGGCAGTTGATATGGGTGTTCGCGCCTTCTGGTGGGCGCAGTTTGGTCTTGCCGCGCGCGGACCCGTCATGCGCCTGGATCAGCACGGCCATTTCACCGCGTTGGGCCAGATCGCGGCATTTTTCGTATCCTGCCACGGCCAGCCCGGCCTTGCGCGCCAGCGACAGCAGATCAAGCACGCGCCGCGCCAGCAATGCCTCGGTCAGATCGACCAGCCCCTCGGGCAGGCTGACCGTCGCACGGGCGGCGCGCGCAAAAAGTTTCCTGGCCACGGCGCGCGCCAGCGCGTCGCGGTCGGCGGCGACCCAGATGCCCCGGCCCGGCAGCTTGCCTTGCAGGTCCGGCACGATCTGGCCTTGCGGGTCGACCACGAATCGGATCAGCCCGCTGGCCGGTTGTGACTGGCCGGTGGCTATGCAGCGCCGTTCCGGCCCGTCCCGTTCCCTGGCCTTGCCGCCACGCGCCATGCCTTGCTGCCTCTGATTCAGCGCTGCGCCTCGTCTTCTACCTCGGGGGCGGCTTCGGCGTCCAGTTCGACGTCGTCGCCTTCGGCGACCGGGTGCAGATCATCAGGATCGACCCAGCCCAGCATGACGCGCGCGGTCATGACCAGATTCTGCGCTTCTTCAAGGCTCAGGTCAAAGGTTTCCAGCAGCCCTTCATCCTTGATGCGCTGCCCGTCCACCGTGGTCCATCCGCCCGCCAGTTCCCAGTCGGCGCAGGTGGCGAAGTCTTCCAGTGTCTTGATGCCATCCTTGGCCAGTGCCTCGACCATTTGCGGGGTCAGCCCGTCAAAGCTGATCAGGCTGTCCTCGGCGCCCAGTGCGCGGGCGTTTTCCAGCGCAGCAGCGGCAATCGCATCCAGCCGGTCGCGGGCGCGGGCCTGCAATTCCTGCGCCGTGTCCTCGTCAAAGCCGTCAATCGCCAGCAATTCATCGATATCGACATAGCCCACTTCTTCCAGCGTGCTGAATTCCTCGGCGACCAGAAGCTGCGCCATCATCTCGTCGATATCAAGCTCTTCCATGAACAGCCTTGTGCGTTCGGCGAATTCCGCCTGACGGCGTGCCGAATCCTCGGTCTCGGTGGTGATGTCGATATCCAGGCCCGTCAACTGGCTGGCCAGACGGACATTCTGTCCGCGCCGCCCGATGGCCAGCGAAAGCTGCTCATCGGGCACGACCACTTCGATCTTGCCCGCATCATCATCGATCACAACCTTGCTGACTTCGGCGGGTTGCAGCGCATTGACAAGGAAGGTGGCCTGATCCTCGGTCCAGGGAATGATGTCGATCTTCTCGCCCTGAAGCTCGTTGACCACGGCCTGCACGCGGCTGCCGCGCATACCCACGCAGGCACCAACCGGGTCGATGCCCGAATCATGGCTGATCACGCCGATCTTTGCGCGCGAGCCGGGGTCGCGGGCCACGGCCTTGATTTCTATGATGCCGTCATAGATTTCGGGCACTTCCATCTTGAACAGCTCGGCCATGAATTCCGGTGCGGTGCGCGACAGGAAAATCTGCGGGCCGCGGGCTTCGCGGCGCACATCCTTGACATAGCAGCGGATGCGGTCGCCATTGCGATAGCTTTCGCGACCGATCTTCTCATTGCGGCGCAGCACTGCCTCGCCCTGGCCAACATCGACGATGATGTTGCCATATTCCTCGCGCTTGACGACACCGTTGATAATGGTGCCCGCGCGGTCCTTGAATTCCTCGTACTGGCGGTCACGTTCGGCTTCGCGGACCTTTTGCAGGATCACCTGCTTGGCCGATTGTGCGGCGATCCGGCCCAGTTCCACCGGCGGCACCTGATCGATGATTTCATCGCCGATCTTTGGGTCATCCAGATAGGGTCTGGCCTGCTCGACCGTCAGTTCGGCATGGTAATTTTCCAGCGCATCATCGGCCACGACCGTGCGCACGCGGGTAAAGCTTGCCACGCCGGTCTTGCGGTCGATATGGACGCGAATGTCCATATCCGCCCCGTAGCGCGATTTGGCCGCGCGGGCGAGGCTGTCTTCCATCGCCTGCACCACCAGTTCGGGGTCGATCATCTTCTCGCGCGCGACCGCTTCGGCGGTTTGCAGCAGTTCCAGCTGGTTGGCAGATGTGATTGCCATGTCTCAGGTCTCCTCTGGGTCGGTGGCCGTGTCTGCGGCCTCCGGTTCGATCTGGTCAAACTTGCTTTCGTCAATTGCGCCGCTGGCCTTGCGCGCGCGCAGCATTTCCGCGATCAGATCGTCGGTCAGGACCAGCTTGGCATCCGACAGCCAGTCGAATTGCAGCCCGATGGTGATCGGCGCGCCCTGCTCCTCGATCTCGATCAGCACTTCCTCGCCCTCGATCCCGGCAAGCACGCCCTTGAAGCGCCGCCGCCCGTCGATCAGTTCGGTGGTTTCCAGCCGCGCCTCATAGCCTTCCCATGCGGCGAAATCCTTCAGCCGGGTCAGCGGGCGGTCAATGCCGGGGCTGGAGACTTCCAG
This sequence comes from Paracoccaceae bacterium, assembly GCA_020832655.1. Taxonomy (GTDB): domain Bacteria; phylum Pseudomonadota; class Alphaproteobacteria; order Rhodobacterales; family Rhodobacteraceae; genus Roseinatronobacter. The sequence goes on along the minus strand of JAFIEF010000020.1, from coordinate 17,566 downwards.
CGTGTAGGCATCTTCCAGCGGATCCTCGACATCCAGCACGGCCGAGACAGCGGTGGAAATCGCCGCGCAATCCTCGACCTCGATGCCGCCCTGCGCGCGGTCGGCCATGATTTGCAGCGTGCGGGTCTTGCCCGCCATCAGCCGCAGCCGGACCAGTTCGAACCCCAGCCCTTCAATGACCGGGGTGACAATCGCGGCCAGACGCTGATCCAGCGCGGTCTTGGCGATAAGGTCACTCATGATGCCCCCTTTGGGCCTGAAACAAAAAAACGGGCCATGCGGCCCGTTGCTTTTCCCGGTGGAGCCTGCGAGCCAGGCACCGCTGTTGCGACAGCATATAGGAACTTCGGGCGCCAAACGCAAGCGCTATTGCATGCGCGTCTGCGCATGCCGCTCGCGGGGGCTTTGGGCGCGCTACAGCCCCAGCCTGTGCGCCTCATGGCGCAGATGGTTCATCACCCGCAGAAGTTCCGCGCTGATCCCCGGCTCTGACAGCGCATGACCGGCCACCGGCACCATTTCCAGCCGTGATCGCCCCCAGCGCTGATGCAGCGCCCAGGCGGTCATGGGAGGGCAGATCATGTCGAAGCGGCCCTGCACGATGGTGCCGGGGATCTGTGCCATCCGGTTCAGGCCGCGCAGCAGCGCGCCATCCTCGCCCAGAAAGCAGCCATTTCTGAAATAGTGGTTTTCCAGCCGGGCAAAGGCGCGGGCATAGCTTGCAGGCGCGTCGCCCGCGCCGCTTGTTCCGCGGCTTTCGATCGAGGCCAGCGCATTTTCCCAGCGCGTCCAGCTTCGCGCAAAGCGGTCTTCGGTATAGGCGTCGCCATTGAACAGGCGCTTGTGATAGGCGCCGATCAGGTCGCCGCGCTCATCGGGCGGGATCTGGCGGATGAACTGGTCCCATAATTCGGGAAAGAAGCGCCCCGCGCCCCCGCCATAGAACCAGTCGAGTTCCGCCTGCGTGGCAGTGAACACACCGCGCAGCACCAGATAGGCGGCGCGGTCAGGATGGGCCTGGGCATAGGCCAGCGCCAGCGTCGCCCCCCAACTGCCGCCAAACACGACCCAGCGGTCAATCCCCAGATGCTGGCGGATCAGTTCGATATCCGCGATCAGGTGCTGTGTCGTGTTGTCCTGCACGCAGGCGGCAGGTTTCGAGCGCCCGCAGCCGCGCTGATCGAACAGCACGGCGCGGTAGCTTGACGGGTCAAAGAAGCGCCGCATGGTCGGGCTGCACCCGCCGCCTGGGCCGCCATGCAGCACTATTACCGGAATGCCGTCGGGGTGGCCGCATTGCTCGACATAGACGCGGTGGCCCTGCCCCACATCCAGCATCTGCTGGTCGAAAGGCTCGGCCAGCGGGTAGAGTTGCGCCCCTGTGCTGTCATGTCCTGAAGACTTGTCCATGAAACGGACTATATACCTTGGTGGCATTGCCTGCCATATCCTGCATCGCAAAATACCGGAGGCCAGATGACAACATCAACGATTGACCCCGCCGAGGTGGCGAAATTTCAGGCGATGGCCAGCGAATGGTGGGATCCGAATGGCAAGTTCAAGCCGCTGCACATGCTCAACCCCTGCCGGCTGGACTATATCACGCATCAAATCGCGGCTGAATTTGACCGTGACCTGAGCACTGCGCGCCCCTTTGCAGGGCTGCGTCTGCTGGATATCGGCTGCGGTGGCGGGTTGCTGGCCGAACCGATGGCGCGGCTTGGCGCCGATGTCGTGGGCGCCGATGCCGCCGAGCGCAACATCCCCGTGGCGCGCATTCATGCCGAGCAGCAAGGCTTGCAGATCGATTATCGCCACAGCACCGCAGAGGCGCTGGCCGCCCAGGGCGAAGCCTTTGATGTGGTGCTGAATATGGAGGTGGTCGAGCATGTCGCGGACCCGCTGGCCTATCTGAGCGCCTGCCAAAGCTTGCTGAAGCCGGGCGGGCTGATGATCTGCTCGACCCTGAACCGTAATCCGAAAAGCTATCTCATGGCGATCATCGGGGCGGAATATGTCATGCGCTGGCTGCCAAAGGGGACGCATGAATGGTCGAAATTCATCACCCCTGATGAACTTCATGACCTGCTGCAGAATGCCGGGCTGGACCCGGTGGACCGCAAGGGTTTTGTCTTCGACAAGCTGCGCTGGGAATGGTCGATTTCCGACAGTGATCTGTCAGTGAACTATGTCACCGCTTCGGTGAAGCGGTGAAGTTTTGAGTATTTTTGGCAAGATGAAACATCAGCTATAGGCGATCGCCAGCAGCACTGATCCGAGGATCAAGCGATAGATCACATAAGGGGTGAAGCTGATTGTGCGCAGAAGCTTCATCATGAACACAAGCGCCGCCCAGGCTGCAAAGAAGGAAATTACTGCCGCATATAAGCCATTGAGCGCGGCGTCCCAATCTGCCAGCCGCACCACATCGGCCCCCATCAGCGCCCCAGAGGCGATGATGGTCGGGATCGACATCAGCATCGACAGCTTGGCGGCGTCATGGCGCGCATAGCCCAGCGCGCGCGCGCCGGAAATCACGATGCCCGAACGCGAGGTGCCGGGGATCAGCGCCACCGCCTGCCACAGCCCGAAGATGATCGCATGCTTGACGGTCCATTCGCTGGCGGCGCGGGTCTGCTTGCCCAGCCGGTCGGTCAGATACAGCACAATGCCGAAAATGATCATCATCCAGCCGATCACGGCGATGCTGCGCAACATCTCCATGATGCCGAAGATATGGAAAATCAGCCCCGCGATGACCACTGGCACGGTGGCGATGGTCAGCGCGAAGGCCAGAAACCCGCCCTTGTGGCTGATATCACCGCGCAGCATGTGCGGCACCCCGCGCAGCGCCAGCATCACATCGGCGCGGAAATACCAGCACACGGCAAACAGCGTGCCGACATGCACTGCGACATCGATCACCAGCCCCTGATCGTCCAGATCGGTCAGCGCGGGCAGCAGGATCAGATGGCCAGAGGATGACACCGGCAGAAATTCGGTGATTCCCTGAATCATCGCCAGAAGAAACAGATGAAAGAATGTCATGTGGCCTCATAAGGTTCTGGCGCAAACTACCAAGCTGTCCGGGGGATGCAATTCCGTATATAGGTCAGTATTTATGCCATAAATTTGGTGATTTTGGACTACCCATTTGGCTTTTGATGCAAAAAACCAGAATTTAGGTCATACATTCTGACTTTTCATTCAGCGCGCTTGGTTGTATCTGGCTAAGCTGATTGCAGGAGGACCAGCCATGTCGAAAAGCCCGATGCTCCGATTCGTGACGGTGGACCGCGAAATGCCGCAAAAGCGCGCGCCCGATCTGCGGACCGAGGACTTTCAGGAAATCTATGGCGAATTCGCCGCCGAGAAGGCAGGCGAGCAGGCCGGACGGTGCAGCCAGTGCGGCGTGCCCTATTGCCAGAGTCATTGCCCGCTGCACAACAACATCCCCGACTGGTTGATGCTGACTGCGCAGGGCCGGTTGCAGGAAGCCTATGAACTTAGCCAGGCCACCAACACCTTCCCCGAAATCTGCGGTCGCATCTGCCCGCAGGACCGACTGTGTGAAGGAAATTGCGTGATCGAACAGGCCGGTCACGGCACGGTCACCATTGGCGCAGTGGAAAAATACATCACTGATACCGCCTGGCAGGAAGGCTGGGTCAAGCCGATCACCCCTGCTGCCGAACGCGCGGAATCGGTGGGCATTATCGGGGCCGGACCGGGCGGGCTGGCGGCGGCCGATGTGCTGCGCCGCGCGGGTGTGCAGGTCACGGTTTATGACCGATATGACCGCGCAGGCGGGCTGATGACCTATGGCATTCCCGGTTTCAAGCTGGAAAAGCCCGTGGTGATGCAGCGCATCGACCAGCTGGAAGCCGGCGGGGTCGAGTTTGTGCTGAACTGCACTGTCGGCGAGGATATCAGTTTTGATGCCATTCGCGGCAAGCACGACGCTGTGCTGATTGCAACCGGCGTCTATAAGGCACGCGATCTGCACGCGCCCAACGCTACCGCGCCGGGGGTGCTGAAGGCGCTGGACTATCTGACCGCCTCCAACCGCAAGAGCTTTGGCGACGAGGTGCCGGAGTTTGACAATGGCGATCTGGATGCGCGCGGCAAGCGCGTGGTGGTGATCGGCGGGGGCGACACGGCGATGGATTGCGTGCGCACCGCAGTGCGGCAGGGCGCGACCTCGGTCAAATGCCTGTATCGGCGCGACCGCGACAACATGCCCGGTTCACGCCGCGAAACCCAGAATGCCGAAGAAGAAGGTGTCGAATTTGTCTGGCTGTCAGCGCCTGCGGGCTTTGTCACCGGCGATGATGGCGCGCTGAGCGGCGTGCGGGTGCAGAAGATGCGCCTTGGCCAGCCTGACGCCACGGGGCGGCGCAGCCCCGAGGTGATCGAGGGCGCGGACTATACCGAAGAGGCCGATATGGCGATCACGGCGCTGGGCTTTGAACCCGAAGACCTGCCTGCGCTGTGGGATGTGCCGGAACTGACGGTGACCCGCTGGGGTACCATCAAGGCCAGGTTCAACACCCATGAGACCGATCTGCCGGGTGTCTGGGCGGTGGGCGATATCGTGCGCGGCGCGTCGCTGGTGGTGTGGGCCATTCGCGACGGGCGCGAGGCGGCAGACGCTATCCTCGACTACCTGTCACAATCCGCGCAGGTCGCGGCAGAGTGACGGCACATTCGCAAAGGGAAGATGATGATGACGAAATTTGACGCTGAATGGGCCGCCCGCGAGGAAGCAAAGCGTGCCTATATGGCCGAGCACGGGCTTTACCGGGCCGAAGATGAGCATTCATCCTGCGGGGTGGGGCTGGTGGTGTCGCTGGATGGCACGCCGTCGCGCAAGGTGGTGGAACATGGTATCAATGCGCTGAAAGCAATCTGGCATCGCGGCGCGGTCGATGCCGATGGCAAGACCGGCGACGGGGCGGGGATTCATGTGCAGATCCCGGCGAAGTTCTTTCATGACGCGATCCGCCGCACCGGGCACGAACCCGATGCCGGCCAGTTGATTGCGGTCGGGCAGGTGTTCCTGCCGCGCACCGATTTCGGTGCGCAGGAACGTTCGCGCACGATCGTCGAAACCGAAGTGCTACGCATGGGCTACGCAATCTATGGCTGGCGGCATGTGCCGGTGAATGTGACGGTTCTGGGCGAAAAGGCCAACGCCACCCGCCCCGAGATCGAACAGATCATGATCCGCAATATCAAGGGCACCGATCAGGAAACCTTTGAACGCGAACTCTATGTCATTCGCCGCCGCATTGAAAAAGCCATCGCCGCAGCCGGGATTGCGGGCTTCTATATCTGTTCGCTGTCCTGCCGGTCGATCATCTACAAGGGTATGATGCTGGCTGAACAGGTGGCCGAATTCTATCCTGACCTGAAGGATGCGCGTTTTGAATCGGCCTTTGCGATCTATCACCAGCGCTATTCCACCAACACCTTCCCGCAATGGTGGTTGGCGCAACCTTTCCGCATGCTGGCCCATAATGGCGAGATCAACACGCTGAAAGGCAATCTGAACTGGCTAAAAAGCCATGAGATCCGCATGGCCTCTGCGGCCTTTGGCGATATGGCTGAAGATATCAAGCCGATTGTCGCCTCTGGCGCATCCGACTCGGCGGCACTGGATTCGGTGTTCGAGGTGCTGGTGCGCGCAGGCCGCAATGCGCCGATGGCCAAGACCATGCTGGTGCCCGAAGCCTGGTCGAAACAGGCGGTAGAGATGCCGCAGGCCTGGCGCGACATGTATTCCTATTGCAATTCCGTGATGGAACCCTGGGACGGCCCTGCCGCGCTGGCCATGACCGATGGCCGCTGGGTCTGCGCGGGGCTGGACCGCAACGGGTTGCGGCCCATGCGCTATGTCGTCACTGGCGACGGGCTGCTGATTGCCGGGTCCGAAGCGGGCATGGTCGTGGTTGATGAATTGGCAGTGCGCGAAAAGGGCGCGCTGGGGCCGGGGCAGATGATTGCGGTCGATATGGCCGAGGGCAAGCTTTATCATGACGCCGAGATCAAGGACAAACTGGCCAATGCGCAGCCCTTCGGCAAGTGGTGCGCGAAGATCGTCGATCTGAACGAAAAGCTGCGCGATGTGCCGGAAACGGCGGATATGGAGGGCGGCGAGCTGCGCCGCCGTCAGGTCGCAGCGGGCTACACCATCGAGGAAATCGAGCAGGTGCTGGCCCCGATGGCCGAGGATGGCAAGGAAATGATCGCCTCTATGGGCGATGACACCCCGGCAGCGGTGCTGTCCAAGGTCTATCGCCCGCTGTCGCATTTCTTCCGCCAGAATTTCAGCCAGGTCACCAACCCGGCGATTGACAGTCTGCGCGAATACCGGGTCATGAGCCTGAACACGCGCTTCGGCAATCTGAAGAACGTGCTGGATGAAGACAGCAGCCAGACCGAAATTCTGGTGCTGGAAAGCCCCTTTGTCGCCAATGGCGAATTTGCCGAGATGGTGCGCGAATTCGGCGATCAGGTCGCGCATATCGACTGCACCTTCCCGATGGGCGGCGGCGATGATGCCCTGCGCGACGGGCTGGAGCGTATCCGCGCCGAGGCAGAGGACGCCGTGCGTTCGGGTGCCGGGCATCTGGTGCTGAGCGATGAACATCAGGGGACGGACAAGGTCGCCATGCCGATGATCCTGGCCACCAGCGCGGTGCATAGCTGGCTGACACGCAAGGGGCTGCGCACCTTCTGTTCGCTGAATGTGCGGTCTGCCGAATGCATCGACCCGCATTACTTCGCGGTGCTGATCGGCAGCGGCGCGACCACGGTCAATGCCTATCTGGCGCAGGAAACCATTGCCGACCGCATCAAGCGCGGCCTGATCGAAGGCAGCCTGATTGACGCCATGCGCCGCTACCGCGCGGCGATTGATCTGGGCCTTTTGAAGATCATGTCGAAGATGGGGATTTCTGTCATCTCCAGCTATCGCGGGGGTTTGAATTTCGAAGCTGTCGGGCTTAGCCGTGCGCTGTGTGCGGAATATTTCCCCGGCATGCAAAGCCGCATTTCCGGCATCGGGTTGCGCGGTATTCAGGCCAAGCTATTGGAAGTCCACCAGAAAGGCTGGCGCGGCGGGCAGGATGTGCTGCCGATTGGCGGGTTCTACAAGGCGCGCCGCTCTGGCGAGAAGCACGCCTGGGAAGCCACCACCATGCATTTGCTGCAACAGGCCTGCAACCAGTCCAGCTATGCGCTGTGGAAACAGTATTCCGCAGCGATGCAGGCCAACCCGCCGATCCATCTGCGCGATCTGCTGGACATCAAGCCTTTGGGCAAGCCGATCGCGATTGAAGAGGTCGAAAGCATCACCGCGATCCGCAAGCGTTTCGTCACACCGGGGATGAGCCTTGGCGCGCTGTCGCCAGAGGCGCATATGACGCTGAACATCGCCATGAACCGCATCGGCGCGAAATCAGACAGCGGCGAAGGGGGCGAGGATCCGGCCCATGCCCATCCGCTGCCCAATGGCGACAACCCTTGTGCCAAGATCAAGCAGGTGGCTTCTGGCCGCTTCGGCGTCACGGCGGAATATCTCAATGCCTGCGAAGAGCTGGAAATCAAGGTAGCGCAAGGCGCCAAACCCGGCGAGGGCGGCCAGCTTCCGGGGATGAAGGTCACCAAGCTGATCGCCAGGCTGCGCCATTCGACGCCGGGTGTGACGCTGATTTCACCGCCGCCGCATCATGACATCTATTCGATCGAGGATCTGGCGCAGCTTATCTATGATCTGAAGCAGATCAACCCGCGGGTGAAAGTCACTGTCAAGCTGGTGGCGCAATCGGGCGTGGGCACGATTGCCGCCGGTGTGGCCAAGGCCAAGGCCGATGTGATCCTGATTTCGGGCCATAATGGCGGCACCGGGGCCAGCCCGGCGACCAGCATCAAATATGCGGGCCTTCCCTGGGAAATGGGGCTGAGCGAGGGCCATCAGGTGCTGGCCATGAACAAGCTGCGCGAGCGCGTGACGCTGCGCACCGATGGCGGATTGCGCACAGGGCGCGACATTGTCATGGCGGCGATGCTGGGGGCTGAAGAATATGGCATCGGCACCGCAGCGTTGATTGCGATGGGCTGTATCATGGTGCGGCAATGCCAGTCCAACACCTGCCCTGTGGGGGTATGCACGCAGGATGAAAGCCTGCGCGCCAAATTCACCGGCAATGCTGACAAGGTGGTCAATCTGATCACCTTCTATGCGCAGGAAGTGCGCGAGATTCTGGCCAGCATCGGTGCGCGCTCGCTTGACGAGGTGATCGGGCGGGCCGATCTGCTGGCGCAGGTCAGCCGGGGTTCGGCGCATCTGGATGATCTGGACCTCAACCCGCTTTTGCTGACGGTCGATGGCGCGGACCAGATCCGCTATGACCGCAACAAGCCGCGCAATGCCGTGCCCGACACGCTGGACGCCGAGATTATCCGCGACGCGCATCGCTTCTTCGAAGATGGCGAGAAGATGCAGCTTTCCTATGCGGTGGAAAATACCCACCGCACCGTGGGCACGCGCGCTTCCAGCCATATCGTGCAGCGCTTCGGCATGCGCAACAAGCTGCAACCCGATCACCTGACCGTCAAGCTGGCGGGGTCTGCGGGCCAGTCGCTGGGGGCATTTGCCGCGCCGGGGCTGAAGATAGAAGTCTTCGGCGATGCCAATGATTATGTCGGCAAGGGGCTGTCGGGCGGCACGATTGTTGTGCGCCCGCGCATGTCCTCGCCGCTGGTTGCGCATGACAACACCATCATCGGCAATACCGTGCTTTATGGCGCGACCGATGGCTATCTGTTCGCCGCAGGGCGCGCGGGGGAACGCTTTGCCGTGCGTAATTCCGGTGCGAAAGTGGTGATCGAGGGCTGCGGGTCAAACGGCTGCGAATACATGACCGGCGGGGTCGCGGTGATCCTTGGATGGATAGGGGCCAATTTCGGCGCCGGCATGACCGGGGGCATGGCCTATCTTTATGACCCGGAGGGCGCGGCGGCACCGCTGATCAACCGCGAAACGCTGATCACGTGCCCGGTGACGGTGGCGCATTGGGAAGAGCAGTTGCACGATCTGATCACCCGCCATGCGCAGGAAACCGAAAGCCAGCGTGCGGCCGAGATCCTGCGCAACTGGGACCGAGAGAAGGATCATTTCCTGCAAATCTGCCCGAAAGAGATGCTGGTGCATCTGCCGCATCCGCTGAGTTATGAGTCAGCGGCCGTTCCGGCAGAATAAGCCGGGAACACCCTATCCCAGCGACATTGTGCGCCCGCCGAATCGGCGGGCGCATTTTTCTTTGGGCGCAGAGTTGGGGCGGGCGACAAGGGCTGCGCGGATTGCGCAGGAACCGGGTCGCAAAAGGCGCATCTTCAGGCCAACGTGGCGCAACCAGATGCAGGATACCCCCATGATCGAACTGACTTTTGCGCTATTGCTGTTCCTGTTTCCGCTTGCCTACAGCCCCGGCCCCGGAAACATGTTCTTCGCCGCAATCGGGGGCCGCTTTGGCGTGCTTGCCTCTGTCCCGGCGACGACCGGCTATCATCTGGCCACCTTGATTGCCACAGCGGCGCTGGGCCTGGGGTTTGCGGGTCTGGTACGGGTCACGCCGGTCCTGTTTGATCTGCTGCGCTATGGCGGTGCGGCCTATGTGGTCTGGCTGGCACTGGGGTTTCTGCGCGCCGGGGCCATGACCGGCACCGCGCAGGCCAGACAGGCCACTGCGCTGGACGGGGCAATCCTGCTGCTGTTGAATCCCAAGGCCTATGTGATCATCGCGCTGACGTTCACGCAGTTCCTGCCCGCCTCGGGGCCGGTTGACCCGGTGCTGGTGGTCTGGATCACGCTTGTCTTCACCCTCAACAATGCTCTCGCCTTCACGGCATGGACGCTGTTCGGGGATCTGCTGGCAAGGCGGTTTCGCAGCGCTGCGGATGCGCGGGCAATGAACACGGCATTCGGGGTGATGCTTGCCGGTGTTGCGCTGTGGATGCTGTTGCGCTGAGAGGGCGCATATGAAAGCACCCGCCGGATCGGCGGGCGCGTGGGTCTGCGGCGGTCAGATGATGGCGGGCGAGGTCAGCCCGCCCGCGCCATTGCGGCGGCGGTGTCCAGCATCCGGTTGGAAAAGCCCCATTCATTGTCATACCAGGACAGCACGCGCACCATGCGGCCTTCCAGAACCTTGGTCTGGTCCAGATGGAAGATCGACGAGCGCGGGTCATGGTTGAAATCCATGCTGACATTGGGTTGGTCGGTCACACCCAGAATGCCCTTCAACGGCCCTTCGGATGCGGCGATGATCGCGGCATTGATCTGATCCACAGTGACATCCTGTGCCGCTTCAAAGGTCAGATCCACGGCAGAGACATTGGGCGTGGGCACGCGAATAGCCACCCCGTCAAGCTTGCCCGCAAGTTCGGGCAGCACCAGCCCAACGGCGCGTGCCGCCCCGGTCGAGGTGGGGATCATGCTCATTGCCGCAGCGCGGGCGCGATACATGTCGCCATGCATGCGGTCCAGCGTCGGCTGATCGCCGGTATAGGCGTGGATCGTGGTCATGAAGCCGCGCGTTATGCCCACCGCGTCATGCAGCACCTTGGCCACAGGGGCCAGACAATTGGTGGTGCATGACCCGTTCGACACGATCTGGTATTCGCCCTTCAGTGTGTCATGATTGACGCCATAGACGATGGTCGCATCCGCCCCTTTCGACGGGGCCGAGACCAGCACCTTGCCTGCGCGGGCCAGATACCCGCGCGCCTTGTCGGCATCCTTGAAGATACCGGTGCATTCCAGCACGATATCGACATCATCCCAGGGCAGATTGGCCGGGTCGCGTTCCGCCGTGACGCGGATCGGCCCGCGCCCGGCATCGATGCTGTCGCCTGCGACCGTGATATCGCCGGGAAAGCGCCCATGCACCGAATCAAAGCGCAGCAGATGCGCGTTGCTTTCCACCGGGCCAAGATCATTGATCGCCACGATTTCCAGATCGCTGCGATTCTGTTCGATCAAGGCGCGCAGAACAAGTCGGCCGATACGGCCGAATCCATTGATGGCAAGCCGGGTGGTCATGGGCCTCTCCTGTCATGATGTCAGCGTCGCGTTTGCGCTAACACAGACCGGCGGCAGAAATCAACCCGGATGCAGGTCAAATTCCGATGACTGGTTTTTCGGGGCTGTGCCCTAACAGATGGTGCAGCCCTGCGCGCGGGTGGGGCGTTTTGGGGCATAGCCCGCGCCCATCAGGCGGAACATGCCGCCCATCACATCGATCACCGGCACATCCATCCGTTCGGCCAGGGCGCGGGCGGCGCGGCTGGTGCGGTTGCCGGTGCGGCAGATCAGGGCAACCGGCTGGCCGGGCTGCATATGCGGGGCCAGCGCGGCAAGGAACTCTTCGGGCGTGTTGAAATGCTCATAGGTCAGCAGCACGGCATTTGGCAGAACCCCGGTCTGCACCCATTCCTCGGGGCGGCGGATATCGACCAGCAAGGCAGGCGTCGCTTCCAGTTGCTGCGCAGTAGGTTGGGCCGCATAGACTTGCTGCGCAGGGGCAGGCGGGGCAATCAGCAGCAGTGCAACCAGCACAGGCAGAAATCTGAGCATATCGACCTCTTTTATTTTCTGCATATATAGGCCGGATCAGTGCGATGCAAAAGCGACAGGATGGCGCAGTGCGCCTATCCGCAATTGGAATGGCCGCAGGCGCGGCAGGTCATGCAGCCTTCGATCATCACCAGCTCATAGGCACCGCAGGCCGGGCAGGCGCGCCCGCGCGGGGCGTCGCCCACTGCCATGCGCGCGGCTTCGGGGTCGGTTTTCAGCCCCAGCCCCTCGCCATCGATAAAGCCGATGCGGATCAGATGCTGTTCGATCACCCCGCCAATCGCGGCCAGGATCGAAGGGATATACCGCCCCTGCACCCACGCCCCCCCGCGTGGGTCGAACACGGCTTTCAGCTCCTCGACCACGAAGGACACATCCCCCCCGCGCCGGAACACCGCCGAGATCATCCGCGTCAGCGCCACGGTCCAGGCGAAATGCTCCATATTCTTGGAATTGATGAAAATCTCGAAGGGGCGGCGATGGCCGTTGATCACCGTGTCATTGATGGTGACATAGATCGCATGTTCGGAACCCGGCCATTTCAGCTTGTAGGTGTGGCCCTCCAGCGCCTCTGGCCGGTCATAGGGGGTGGACAGATAGACCACATCCGCGCCCTGATCAGCCTGCGGCACGCTTTCGGACTGGTCCGACACCGACAGCACTGATCCGGTCACCGCATTCGGGCGATAGGTGGTGCAGCCCTTGCACCCCATATCCCACGCCACCAGATAGATATCCTTGAAATCGGCAAAGCTGATATCTTCAGGGCAGTTGATGGTCTTGGAAATCGAACTGTCGACCCATTTCTGCGCGGCTGCCTGCATCTTGACATGATCGAGCGGGGCCAGCCCCTGCGCATCGACGAAGTAATCCGGCAGCGGTGCATCGCCCTTGATCTGCCGCCATAATGCTACGGCGTAATCCTCGACCCGTTCATCGTTGCGGCTGCCATCCTTCTGCAACACCTTGCGCGTGTAGCTATGGGCAAAGACCGGCTCTATCCCCGAACTGACATTGCCGGCATAAAGGCTGATCGTGCCGGTTGGCGCGACCGAGGTCAGCAGCGCGTTGCGGATGCCATGCTCGGCGACCGCGTCGCGAATGTCCTGCTCCATCCCCTGCATGGTGCCAGAGGCCAGATAGGCATCGGCATCAAATAGCGGGAAAGCGCCCTTTTCGCGCGCCAGATCGACGCTGGCCAGATAGGCCGCGCGCGCAATCGCACGCATCCAGGTTTCGGTGCGCGCCACCGCCGCGTCAGAGCCATAGCGCAACCGGCACAGGATCAGCGCATCGGCCAGCCCCGTCACCCCCAGCCCGATGCGCCGCTTGGCCTGCGCCTCCTGCGTCTGGGCGGGCAGGGGAAAGCGGCTGAGATCGACGACATTATCCATCATCCGTACCGCCAGCGTGACCAGTTCGGCAAGTGTGCTCTCATCCAGCGCGGCGCGGTCGGTGAAAGGATCACGCACCAGCCGCGCCAGATTGATCGACCCCAACAGGCAGGCGCCATAGGGCGGCAGCGGCTGTTCACCACAAGGATTGGTCGCGGCGATGGTTTCGCAGTAATTCAGGTTATTGGCCTGATTGATCCGGTCGATGAAGATAACACCCGGTTCTGCATAATCATAGGTCGCACGCATGATCCGGTTCCACAGATCGCGTGCCTGCACGGTCTGATAGACCCGCCCCCCGAATTGCAGATCCCAGGGCGCATCGGCCTTCACTGCGGCCATGAAATCATCGCTGACCAGCACCGAGAGGTTGAACATGCGCAGCCGCGCGGCATCGTGCTTGGCGGTGATGAATTCGGCGATGTCGGGATGGTCGCAGCGCATGGTTGCCATCATCGCGCCGCGGCGTGACCCTGCCGACATGATGGTGCGGCACATTGCATCCCACACATCCATGAAGGACAGCGGCCCAGAGGCATCGGCGGCCACACCTGCAACCGGCGCGCCTTTGGGGCGCAGCGTGCTGAAATCATAGCCGATCCCGCCGCCTTGCTGCATGGTCAGCGCGGCCTCTTTCAGCATTTCGAAAATACCCGCCATGCTGTCGGGGATGGTGCCCATGACAAAACAGTTGAACAGCGTCACATTGCGGTCGGTGCCGGCGCCTGCGGTGATGCGGCCTGCGGGCAGGAACTTGAAATCCTCCAGCGCGGCATAGAAGCGGCCCTGCCACAGCGAAGGGTCATCCTCGACACTGGCCAGCGCGGTGGCGATGCGGCGCCATGTATCTTCGACGCTGTGGTCGATGGGCGTGCCATCGGCCTGTTTCAGCCGGTATTTCATATCCCAGATCTGCTCGGCAATCGGGGCGGCAAAGCGGCTCATGGCGCGGTGTCCCTTGGATGTGGGCCGGGGCTGGAAAGATATGCCGCCCCTGCGCGCAGGTCAATGAAACCGGCAAGCCAGCCGCGTTCAGCCGAAACGGTTGGGGCCGGGGTCGCCCTTGCTGCACAGAAACACCAGCATCACGATGAAATAGACCAGCACGCCAAGCCCCGAAAGGGCGCCCAGCATGCCCATTGTTCCTGCGCTGCCGCTGACCGCCCCAATCCCGATCAGCACACCCGTCACCATCACCGCCAGCCAGAACCCGCCAATCCACCAGCCTGAACGGCCCGTGTCATGCAGCCGCCGCCAGCCCACTGACAGGCTGGGGATCAGCAGCGCAAGCGAGACAGAGTTGCTAAGCGGGCTGAATTCGTCATCCCAGCTATAACCGAACAGCACCCCGTCCAGAAACCCGGCCAGCAACCCGATCAGTATCGTGAACAGGAAGAAATACCAGAATTCTGACCGGCTGGCGCGGCCTGAAAAGGTAAAATACCTGGTCAGGCTGACCGAAACCGCCTGAGAAAAACTTCGCGGCGGGGCGGGGTGCAGCGCTACCTCTGCCTGCCCATCACGGTGCCCGGCGCTGGCGCTTTCGCTGCGCATGCGGCGCACCACCGGCACACGGCTCTGCCCGGCCTGCGGCAAGGGCGGCGGGGTGGTGCCAGAGGCAAAGTCGAAATGATCGCGCGCCAAGGCCCAGTTCGCCATCCCTTCCTGCCAGACCATCGTGTCCGGCCGGATGATGCGATCCTTGACCAGTGCCGCCATCTGCCCGGCGTCCAGCGGGCCATGACGCTGCTGGCCCTCGGCATAATACCAATTGGATTTCTGCATATGTATCGGTCCCTAATCACCGACAGCATGACGGCGCTGGCGGGGCTGTGTCAAGCGCGGGAACCGGATGGCGCGGGTCTGCGTGCTGGGCTATGGTGCTTTCCTGTGTGCTTCAGCTAGGGTCAGGCATGTTTCAAACCTATACCGCCACCACCCGCCCCGAAGATGGCCCGCCAAGGCTGCGCGCGCTGCGCGATGCGCTGCATGCGCTGGGGCTGACTGGCTATCTTGTCCCGCGCGCCGATGCGCATCAGGGTGAATATGTCGCGGCCTGCGATGAAGCTCTGGCATGGCTGACGGGTTTCACCGGCTCGGCGGGGTTCTGCATCGTGCTGCCCGATTGCGCGGGGCTGTTCGTCGATGGCCGCTACCGCGTGCAGGCACGGCTGCAATGTTCGGATGATTTCACCCCGGTCAACTGGCCAGAGGTCAAGCCCGCCGACTGGCTGCGCGAACACGCGCCCGCAGACGCCGTGATCGGCTTTGACCCCTGGCTGCACACCCTTGAGGAGATCGAGACGCTGGAGCGCGGCCTTGAGGGCACGGAAATCCGTCTGACGCGGGTGGCCAATCAGATCAACCCGCTCTGGACTGACCGGCCCGCGCCCCCTGCCGCGCCCGCCTATGCCTATCCGCCAGAGCATGCGGGAGAGTCCGCCGCCAGCAAATGCCAACGGATCGGTGCGGCGTTGCGCAAGGCCGGTCACGGGGCTGCCGTGCTGACCCAGCCCGACAGCATCTGCTGGCTTTTGAATATACGTGGGGCCGATCTGCCGCGCCTGCCGGTGATGCAGGGCTTTGCCATCATGCATGATGACGGGCGGGTGGATCTGTTTGCCCCGCCCGAGAAATGCGCGAGGCTGTGCCTGCCCGATAGCGTGCATCTGCGCCCGCCAGAGGCCTTCGAACCTGCCTTGCGCACCTTGTCCGGGCCAGTGCGGCTGGACAAGACGACCGCACCCTTGCGGGTGTCGGATATCCTGTCAGAGGCGGGGGCAGAACTCGCATGGCAGCAAGATCCCTGCCTTCTGCCCAAGGCGTGCAAGAACGAGGCCGAATTATCCGGCGCGCGCGCGGCGCATCTGCGCGACGGGGCAGCGATGGTCGAGTTTCTTTGCTGGCTGGATGGGCAGGCACAGAAGCTGGCGGATGACCCTGACCATGTGCTGACCGAGATCGACATTGCGCGGCATCTGGAAGCCTGTCGCATGGCCACAGGGGCATTGCAGGATCTGAGTTTTGACACGATTTCAGGCTCTGGCCCCAACGGGGCGATCGTGCATTACCGCGTGACCGAGGACAGCAATCGTCGGCTGATCCCCGGCGATCTGATGCTGGTGGATTCAGGCGGGCAATATCTGGACGGCACCACCGACATCACCCGCACCGTCGCCATCGGCCCGGTGGCCGAGCTTGCGGCGCAGTGCTTTACCCGCGTGCTGCAAGGTATGATCGCGATATCGCGCGCGCGCTTTCCGCGCGGGGTGGCAGGCGCGCATCTGGATGCGCTGGCGCGCTATCCCTTGTGGCTGGCGGGGCTGGATTATGACCACGGCACCGGCCACGGGGTGGGCAGCTTCCTGTCGGTGCATGAAGGGCCGCAGCGCCTGTCGCGGATCAGTCAGGTGGCGTTGGCCGAAGGGATGATCCTGTCCAATGAACCGGGATATTACCGCGAGGGGCAGTTCGGCATCCGTCTGGAAAACCTGATTGTGGTGCATAAGGGCAAGGTGCCCGAAGGCGGTGATGCGCGCGACTGGCTGGAGTTCGAGACCCTGACCCTTGCCCCGATTGACCGACGGCTTATCCTTGCCGAAATGCTGAGCACTGCCGAGCGAGACTGGATTGACGCCTATCATGCCAGGGTGCAGACCCTTCTGGCAACGCAATTGTCAGCCGCCGCCCGCAAATGGCTTGATACGGCCTGCGCCCCGCTGGGGGACGCATGAGGAGCGACATGACAAGCAACTGGCGCATTGCCAATCCATCATCGGGCTGCGACAAGGTGCCCCAAGACAGATGTGAAGGGACAGATGACGATGAAAGCTATCCAGATATACCCCGCTGAAGGCACCTGGGTGGTGCGCGCAAATGGGTCGGTGATCGGCGAAAGCGCGCGCGCGCTGGAACTGGTCCAGCGCAATTTCCCCTTTGTCATCTATTTCCCGCGCGAAGACATTGCGGGTGCGGTGCTGGAAGAATCTGATCGCCAGCTGGTCTGTGATGATCGCGGCAACGGGGTGTTCTTTCATGTCTCCAGCCCCGAAGGGCTGATCACCAATGCCGCCTACAGCCTGACCGTGCCCACCGAGGCTGCGGCGCGGGTCAAGGGCTATCTGGCCTTTGATGCAAGCAAGGTCACGGTCGAGCGGGTCTGACACCTCTGGCCCTTGCGCCCAGAAGTTCAACAGCAAAACGGTTAAGTGATTGATATTGTTATGGCGAGATTCGCCATTGTGTGACTACCGAACGGGTATCAGGCGGGTTTTGGCAGTTCCAGGGTGTCGAAGAGTTCCAATTGTTCCGGGGTGATTGTCGAAAGCCCATCCAGCGTTCGTTTGCCGATGCTGGTTGTGTGGCGTTGAATGCGCTCGAGCAGATCGAGGGCAGTACGCGGGCTTGCGCTGTGGCCCTTGGCTTTCAGGCGCATGCGCATGACGCGATACAACACAAGGGCCAGGAAGCAGATCACCCAACTTTAACACTTGGGGCCGGGATTCTGGCTGAATTTGCAGGCTAAGGCATT
>JAFIEF010000079.1 GCA_020832655.1 Paracoccaceae bacterium | reverse complement strand
AAAAGCAGCGTAATTATTGAACCAGAAACTCTCCGGTAAACCCGGGGCGGTTCAGTGACAGTGAAACACTGCCAGCAAGTGATGGAAGCGACAGTGAATGGTGGCCCCTGAGGGACTCGAACCCTCACGCCCATACGAGCAACGCATTTTAAGTGCGGTCTGTCTACCTATTCCAGCAAGGGGCCTTGTTCAGTGCTCTATCCACAACCTTTTGGTTTCTCAATAAAAAATTCTTGGCCTGATATTGACCTGAACGACACTCGAACTCGATAAGCATATGTTTTCACTACACAATCCTGGCAGAAATATAGGATTTTAAGTCTGGTCTGTCTACCAGTTCCAGCAAGGGGCCAAAGCCCCCTTGGACTAGCGCCGGGGGCATGGCGGCGCAAGGCGTTTTCACTCTCGCAGCAGAACCGCAGAGATCGGGACAAGGCTGATGTCATCCACCCGCCCCATTTCCAGCCACAGATCAATGGCATCGAGCATCGCATCATTGCTGGCATCGCCAAAGACCAGAACGTAACCCACCTGGCTGGCCTGAAATACGGCACGGTCCAGAAAACGCCGGATGGTGAAGGGGCTTTCCTCGGACGCATCGAGGACGCGGAACACCTCGGCATGGGGGATATCGGCAGCAACGGCACTGCGCGCGGCCTGCCCGGTGCCACCGGCAAAGCTGACCAGCCCATGCCCGTCACGCGCGATCAGTGGCAAAACCCCGTCAAGCAGCCGTGCATTGCGCGTGAATCCGCCTGTGGGCAGGTCCATCACGGCCACTGCCTGGGGCAGGGTTTCGAAAAAGCTGGCAAAGGTGACATCCAGATCGGACGCATCCGCCCCGGCGGGAATGCCGTTGGCGAAGATCAGCACTTCCTTTCCGGCCTCGCGATAGATCGTCGCCGCGTCCCCCGCACTCGGGTCCAACGGGTTCAGCGCTACCGAAAAATCAATCTCGCGCGCGGCCAGTTCTCTGCGCAGCGGGGTGGGCAGCCCCGGATCATGCAGGATCAGCCCCATAAGCGCCGCGCCGGGCAGGATTTCAGCCGCCAGCGAATTGCGCTTCACGGCAGGTAACAGCGCCGCATCGGCCTCTGGCAGCGGCGCATCCGCATCATCTGCGCCCTCGCCGGATGGAGGCTGCCACTGCCCCGGCATCGCGGGCACGGGTCTTCCGGGCAGGGCGGTAGCGGGTGCTTCCGGCGCGGGCCGGGGCGCGTCCGTCGCCTCCGCGTCACCGGGATCGGGCACGGGCGTTGCAGACGGCACGGGGTCAGGTATGGGCGGCAATCCCGCATCTGCGTCCCGCATCTGTGGCAAAAGCGGTAGCGGCGGGGTGATGACCGGGGGCGCAATATCCCGCGGCGCCCGTGGTGCCGCATCCGCGTCTGGGGCCACCCCGATATCGGGCATCTGCGGCAGATAGGGGGGCGGCGCATCCGCAATGGCGGGGGGCGCGTCATCCTCAACTGCCGGGGCATCGGGCGCCACGACCATATCTGCATCTTCATCGGGCATAGGGGCCAAAGCCTGCGGACCTTCCGAGCGAAGAAGCTCTGCCGCGTCTTCGTCCGGCTCGGCAGCCGGTTCAGCTAAAGCGGCGGCGTCCTGCTCGCCATGCGGGTCAGGCACCGCATCGTGCTGTGGCGCAGGGCCGGGTTGGGCCTCCGCTTCCGGGGCGTCAGCCGGCAACAGCTCGCCCACCGGCGCGGAAAATTCGCGCGGGGCGTCTGGCCTGGGCGGCGCGGGGGCCAGCACGGCCAAACCAGCCAGTGCGGCAACTGCCACGCCAAGACCCAGCCCGAAACCTGCAATGCTGCTGCTGTTCACGCCATCCCCTGCCAATCTGCTACGGCCTTTGCGTCGGCCTTGGCCGCCGGGTCCATCTTTCCCACAAAACCCATAGGTGATCAAACAGATTGGGCGTTGCAGCCTTGACCTTGGCATAGTGCCACAGGCATGTAGTAGCCCATAGCCAACGCCACAGGAAGCCATCCCGCATATGCTGCTCTTGATCGATAACTACGACAGCTTCACCTATAATCTGGTGCATTACTTCGGCGAGCTGGGCGCCGAGGCGACAGTCCGTCGCAATGACGCGCTGGATGTGCAGGCGGCGATGGCGCTGCGGCCTTCGGCGATTGTGCTGTCGCCCGGCCCCTGCGACCCCGATCAGGCAGGCATCTGCCTGCCCCTGACCCTGGCCGCCGCCGAGGCCCGCATCCCGCTGCTGGGGGTGTGCCTGGGCCACCAGACCATCGGACAGGCCTTTGGCGGCAAGGTGGTGCGCGCGCCGGAAATCGTGCATGGCAAGCTGGGCGAGATGCACCACAGCGGCCAAGGCGTGTTCCGCACCCTGCCCTCGCCGCTGATGGCCACGCGCTACCATTCGCTGGTGGTCGCGCGTGACAGCCTGCCCGATTGTCTGGAAATCACAAGCTGGCTGCCCGACGGGCTGATCATGGGGCTGCGCCATCGCCGCCTGCCCATCGAAGGGGTGCAGTTTCACCCCGAAAGCATCCGCTCGGAACATGGCCATGCGATGCTGCGCAATTTTCTGGACATGGCAAAGGTGCCCGCCTGATGGACAATCTCAAGCCACTGATCGGCATTGCCGCCACCCGCCCGCTGACCCGCGACGAAGCCGAAACCGCCTTTGACCTGCTGTTTGAAGGGCAGGCCACCCCGGCGCAGATCGGCGGGTTTCTGATGGCGCTGCGTACCCGTGGCGAGACGGTCGACGAATACGCCGCTGCGGCCAGCGTGATGCGCGCCAAATGCGTCAAGGTGCGCGCGCCCGAGGGCGCGATGGACATTGTCGGCACCGGCGGGGATGGCAAGGGCACGCTGAACATCTCGACCGCAACTGCCTTTGTTGTCGCGGGCGCGGGCGTGCCGGTGGCCAAGCATGGCAACCGCAACCTGTCATCCAAATCGGGCGCGGCGGATGCGCTGGGAAGCCTGGGCATCAATGTCATGGTCGGGCCGGACATCGTGGAACGCGCCCTGACAGAGGCCGGCATCGGCTTCATGATGGCGCCCATGCACCACCCGGCCATGCGCCATGTTGGCCCGGTGCGGATGGAACTTGGCACGCGCACCATCTTCAACATTCTTGGCCCGCTGACCAATCCGGCCGGGGTGAAACGCCAGTTGACCGGTGCCTTTTCAGCCGATCTGCTGCGTCCAATGGCGCAAACCCTGCTGACGCTGGGGTCGCAAAAGGCATGGCTGGTGCATGGCGGCGATGGCACGGATGAATTGTCGATTGCCGCCGAAAGCCAGGTCGTCGCACTGGAAAACGGGGCGCTTCGCGCCTTCACGCTGCACCCTGAAGAAGCAGGACTGCCGCTGCACCCATTTGACGAATTGCTGGGCGGCAGCCCGCAAGACAACGCCGCCGAACTGCGTGCAGTTTTGCAAGGCGCTGGCCGCGTAGCATATCGCGATGCAGTCTTGCTGAACGCGGCGGCAGCGCTGATCATCGCCGACAAGGTCAGCTCTTTGCCCGACGGTGTGGCGCTGGCGCGCGAGTCAATCAGTTCGGGCGCGGCAATGGCCTGCGTGGACCGGCTGGGCCAGATCAGCCCGGCACAGGAAAAGGGATCGACATGACCACCATTCTGGACCGCATCAAGACCTACAAGCTGCAAGAGGTCGCCGCGCGCAAGGCCGCCCGCCCCCTGTCGGAAATCGAGGATGCCGCCCACAACGCCCCTGCCCCGCGCGGCTTTGCCCGCGCCTTGCGCGCGGCGCAGGTCACAGGCTACGGGCTGATTGCCGAAATCAAGAAGGCCAGCCCATCGAAGGGGTTGATCCGCGCCGATTTCGACCCGCCCGCGCTGGCCCGCGCCTACGAGGCGGGCGGCGCAACCTGCCTGAGCGTGCTGACCGACACGCCCAGCTTTCAGGGCGATGACAGCTATCTGACGGGCGCGCGCGCGGCGACTGCCCTGCCCGCGCTGCGCAAGGATTTTCTCTATGATCCCTATCAGGTGGCAGAGGCCCGTGCGCTGCATGCCGATTGTATTCTGATCATCATGGCCTCGGTCTCTGACGCGCAGGCGCAGGAACTGGAAGCCGCCGCATTCGATTGGGGCATGGATGTGCTGGTCGAAGTTCATGACGAGGACGAGCTGGCGCGCGCGCTGGCGCTTAAATCGCCGCTTCTGGGGGTGAACAACCGCGACCTCAACACCTTCGCGGTGACGCTGGACACCACCCGGCGGCTGTCGAAGCTGGTGCCCCCCGAACGCCTGCTGATTGCCGAAAGCGGCCTCCACAACCCTGCCGATCTGGCCGATCTGGCAAGCTATGGCGCGCGCAGTTTCCTGATTGGCGAAAGCCTGATGCGTCAGGATGATGTCGCGGCGGCCACGCGCGCATTGCTGGCAGACCCTATGCAAGCAGAGAAGGTGTGATTGTGGAAAAACTGACACATTTTGACGCTGAAGGCCACGCCCACATGGTCGATGTGTCGCAAAAGTCGCATACTGCGCGGGTGGCCGTGGCCGAAAGCGCGGTGCGTATGTTGCCCGAAACCCTGGCCCTGATCACCGAAGGGCGCGCGAAGAAGGGCGATGTTCTGGGCGTTGCGCGGCTGGCAGGCATCATGGGGGCAAAACGCTGCGCCGATCTGATCCCGCTTTGTCATCCGCTGCCGATCACCAAGGTCGCGCTTGATCTGACCCCTGATGACAGCCTGCCTGGCGTGCGCATTCGTGCCGAAGTGCGCACCACTGGCCAGACCGGGGTCGAGATGGAGGCGCTGACCGCGGCCTCGGTCGCGGCGCTGACGGTTTATGACATGCTCAAGGCGGCAGAGAAATCCATGACTATTCTGGATACCCGCGTGGTGCTGAAAGATGGCGGAAAATCAGGCCGTTACGAGGCCGCGACATGATCAGCGTCGAACAGGCACTGGCCGAGATTTTCGCATTTGTCACCCCGCTGGACACCGAACAGGTGCCGCTTGATCAGGCCGCCGGGCGGGTTCTGCGCGCGCCTGTAAGCGCGCAACGCGACCAGCCGCCTTTCGCGGCCTCGGCAATGGATGGCTATGCGCTGGCGGGGCCGCCGACATCGCCAGAGGCATCGCTTCAAGTGATTGGCGAGGCCGCCGCCGGTCACGCCTATCCCGGCACAGTCGCATCTGGTCAGGCGGTGCGCATCTTTACCGGGGCGCCGGTTCCCGAAGGTGCCGACCGGGTCGTCATTCAGGAAGATGTCAGCCGCACGGGCGACCGCATCACCCTGTCTGATATCCCGCCAGCCGGTCGCCATATCCGGCCATGCGGGGCCGATTTTGCCGCCGGCGACCGGATTTGCGCGCCGCGCCGCCTGCGCGCGGTCGATCTGGCCTTGCTGGCCGCCATGAACTGCCCCGAACTGACCGTCAGCCGCCGCCCCGATGTCGCCATCATCGCCACAGGCAATGAACTGGTCATGCCCGGTGACAGCCCGCGCCCTGATCAGATCATCGCCTCCAACGGCTTTGCCATCAAGGCGCTGGCCGAGGCCGAGGGCGCAAGCGCGCGGCTGCTGCCTATCGCCGACGACAGCGAACCCGCCTTGCGTGCCGTGTTTGAACTGGCCGCGGGCGCGGACATGGTCATCACCATCGGCGGTGCCTCGGTGGGCGACCATGACCTTGTCGCACCAGTTGCCGATGCGCTGGGGGCGCAGCGCATATTCCACAAGATCGCGCTGCGACCGGGCAAACCGCTGATGGCAGGCCGCTGGGACCAATCGCTGTTGCTGGGCTTGCCGGGAAACCCGGTCTCCTCAATCGTTTGTGCGCATCTTTTCATGCGCCCGGCATTGCGCGCGATGCAGGGGTTGGGGGCATATCCGCTGCCCACGCGCAGCGCCAGACTGGCGGTGGATCTGCCCCCTAACGGCCCGCGCACACATTACATGCGCGCGGCACTTGGCCCCGACCACAGCATCCGGCCGCTATCCGATCAGGACAGCGCATTGTTAGGCGTCTTCGCCCAGGCCGACGCGCTGCTGATCCACCCCGCCCATGACGCGGGCAGGGCGGCGGGTGCCGAGATTCGCTATATCCCCCTGTGATCCGGCTTGACATGCGGCAGGAACACATGTAGAACATTCCATGAATATCCAGGCTGCGGCCAGTGTCCGGGGGCAAATATGCTGACGCGCAAGCAAATCGACCTGCTGAAACTGATCCATACTCGCATGGAACGCGATGGGATTGCGCCATCCTTTGACGAAATGAAAGATGCGCTTGATCTGCGATCAAAATCAGGGATTCACCGGCTGATCACCGCGCTGGAAGAACGCGGTTTCATCCGTCGCCTGCCCCATCGTGCCCGCGCGATAGAGGTGCTGAAACTGCCCGACAATCTGGCGCGCGCAGGCCATGTGGCGCAAGTGATTGATGGCGATCTGGCCGATGCGGCGCCGCGCGCGGCGCAACAACCTGCCGGGGCCATGCCTGTCGAAGCGGCATCCGTGGCCTTGCCGGTCATGGGCAAGATCGCCGCCGGCACCCCGATCGAGGCGATCAGCGAAGCCATGCGCGATGTCGCTATTCCGGGTGACATGCTGACATCACGCGCCGCGCATTACGCGCTGGAAGTTCAGGGCGACTCGATGATCGATCTTGGAATCAATGATGGCGATATCGTGGTGATCCGGGAACAAAGCACAGCCGATAATGGCGATATCGTGGTTGCTCTGGTGGACGGGCATGAAGCCACACTGAAGCGGTTTCGCCGACAGAATGGCATGATCGCGCTGGAAGCGGCGAACCCCGCCTATGAAACCCGCCTGCTGCGCGATGATCAGGTGCGGGTGCAGGGTCGGCTTGTCGGGCTTATCCGCAGTTATTGATACGCCGCATGATAACGCTTCGCTGATGGCGACGCCTGACAATGACGGGTTTCGGTTTCATCATCATTGATGATCGTGACCCGCCCTGCCGTTTCTGCATACGAAATGGCAACCCTGCGATATCATATGGGCGCATAGCGTTCTGAAAACAGTCTGGGCTAAAGCGTTTCGGCTTTTCGTTGAATCGCCTTCAATGCTTTAACCTTTTGTTCTGTCGCAATTTCGAACCGAACCGAAGGTCCGCGCAAGCGAAAAAGTCTGTCAACTTTTTCTGAAATTGCTTTA
>JAFIEF010000078.1 GCA_020832655.1 Paracoccaceae bacterium | reverse complement strand
TTATCTTCCTACATGGGGGATTGTTGTATGCGCCCTTGGGGGGTGCCCACCGGCCCGCCTTTGCACGCCGCTTGGGCGCGCCTGATGCGTGCCGCATCAGGCAAAGGGGGAAGGGATGAGCGAGCACCGGCAGCAACAGGAAAGCGCGTGAGATGATCAAGGCGGTGAGCTTGGCCAAAACCGGGTTTCTGGCGCTGTGTCTGGCGCTGGCGGTGGGCGCGATGGCCGGCGCGCAGGAATTGCCGCAGCTTCATTCAGTGCAGGATGTGGCTGCCGATGATGTCCTGAATATCAGGGCTGAGCCTTCGGCGCGCAGCGACATTATCGGCGGCTTTGCGCCCGATGCCCGCAACATCGAAGTGGTCGCGCTGAACATCACCAGACGTTGGGGGCTGGTCAATCATCACGAAGGCACGGGCTGGGTGTCGATGCGCTATCTGCTTGCCCAGGGCCGCCCCATCGATCACTACAACATGCCCCAAGGGCTGCGCTGTTTTGGCACTGAACCGTTCTGGTCTGCCACATCACAGGGCGGCATGCTGCGCTATGAGGCGATGGGCGCGGCACCGGTGATGCTAGAGATCGAGATCGCGCAGGATAGCGGCATTGGCGATGATCTGCGCCGCATGATCCAGATGCGCGGGCCGGATGGCGCGGCCAGCGCCTATATCCACCCGGCCGAGTGCAATGACGGGATGAGTGAGCGCGCCTATGGGCTGTCAGCGGCGCTGATGACCGGGCCATCCGCGCCCCTGCTTCTGGGCTGTTGCAGTCTGGCGCCCTAGACCCGCATCGGCATCACGACATAAACCGCGCTGGTGTCATTGCCTTCGCGCATCAGAGTCGGGTCGCCCGATCCGTTGAACAGGAAGACGGCATTTTCGCGATCCACCTGGCTGGCGATTTCCAGCAGGTATTTCGCGTTAAAGCCGATCTCCAGCCTTTCATCGCCATAGGCGACGATCAGCTCTTCCTCGGCTGCGCCGGCATCGGGGGCGTTCACCGATAGTGTCAGCCTGTCTTCGTCCAGCGCCAGTTTCACCGCACGCGAGCGTTCGGACGACACAGTGGCCACGCGATCCACCGCGCGGGCAAATTCGGCGGCGTCCACTTCCAGCCGCTTGCTGTTCTGGGTCGGGATGACGCGGGTGTAATCGGGGAAGGTGCCATCAATGACTTTCGAGGTCAGCGAGATATCGGGCGTGGCAAAGCGCACCTTGGTTTCCGACACCGACACGGCAATCTGCATCTCGTCATCTTCCAGCAGCTTGCGCAATTCCCCCACTGTCTTGCGCGGCACGATCACGCCGGGCATGGCTTCGGCCCCGGCGGGCAGATCGGCATCCACCCGCGCCAGGCGGTGGCCATCGGTGGCCACGCAGCGCAGCACACGCCCGCCATCGGCTTCGGCCACATGCATATAGACACCGTTCAGATAATAGCGCGTCTCTTCGGTGGAGATGGCGAATTTCGACTTGTCAAACAGCCGCCGCAGCGCCTTGGCGGGGGCCGAGAAATTGGCGCTGTATTCGCTGCTGGCCATGACGGGGAAATCTTCCTTTGGCAGCGTGGCCAGCGAGAAGTTCGACCGCCCCGCCGAGACCTGAAGCCGCCCTGTGCGCGCATCATCGTGCAATTCGACCATCGCCCCATCCGGCAATTTGCGCACGATTTCATGCAGCAGCACCGCAGAAACCGTGGTTGCGCCCGCGCGTTCGACCATCGCAGGGGCGCGGTCCAGCACCTCGACATCAAGATCAGTGGCGCGGAAGCTGATCTGTCCGTCTTCGGCCTCTATCAGCACATTGGCCAGAATCGGGATGGTGTTGCGGCGCTCGACAACCGACTGCGCCTGTGACACGGCCTTCAGAAGCGCGGCGCGTTCAATGCTGATTTTCATGTCCCTGTTCCCTTGCCGTTCTCTGCCCCGCGGCATACCGCCTTGGGGAGGCGTAGCCTAGCCAGTTTGCGTGCGGGAACAAGCGTTTTCTGCCACCAGCGGATCAGCTTTGCAACAGCCGCCGCAACAGGTCGATATCTTCGGCAAGCTGGCTGTCCTGCGCGCGCATTTCCTCGACCTTGCGCACGCCATGCAGAATGGTGGTGTGGTCGCGCCCGCCAAAGCGGCGTCCGATTTCGGGCAGGCTGCGCGAGGTCAGTTCCTTGGCCAGATACATCGCGATCTGGCGGGGCCGCGCAATGATGCGGGTGCGCTTGGGGCCAAGCAGATCCGACAGGCGGATGTTGAAATGCTCGGCCACCTTGCGCTGGATTTCCTCGACCGTGACGCGGCGTTCGGAACTGCGCAGGATGTCAGACAGGCAATCCTGCACCATATCCATGCTGATTTCCTGACCGATCAGGCTGGAAAAGGCAAAAAGACGCTGCAATGCGCCTTCCAGCACGCGGACATTGGTGGTGATGCGATGGGCCAGAAACTCCATCACCCCGTCGCCGATCTGCACACTGCCATAGGTTTCGGCAAACAGCGCGGCCTTGCTTTGCAGGATGCCAAGGCGCAATTCGTAATCGGTCGGGTGCAGATCGA
The DNA here is from genome assembly GCA_020832655.1 of Paracoccaceae bacterium. GTDB lineage: Bacteria > Pseudomonadota > Alphaproteobacteria > Rhodobacterales > Rhodobacteraceae > Roseinatronobacter. Next base: position 4,629 of record JAFIEF010000078.1, on the reverse strand, counting down.
CCACCAGCCCCCATTGCATGCGCGAGGAAATGCGGTCCTCCAGCGCCTTGATCTCTCCGGGTGCGCGGTCGGCGGAAATGATGATCTGCTTGTTCTGGTCCACCAGCGCGTTGAAGGTGTGAAAGAACTCTTCCTGCGTGCTGTCCTTGCCGGCGATGAATTGCACATCATCCACCATCAGCACATCGACCGAGCGGAAAAGATTCTTGAAATCCATGATCTGGCGGTCGCGCAGCGCCTGCACGAAGCGATACATGAATTGTTCGGCCGACAGATACAGCACCTGCAAATCGGGGCGGTTCTGATGCAAGGCCCAGGCGATGGCATGCATCAGATGGGTCTTGCCCAGCCCCACCCCGCCATAAAGGAAAAGCGGGTTGAAGGTCACCTCGCCCCCTTCGGCCACGCGCCGGGCCGCGGCATGGGCCAGCTCGTTGGGTTTACCGACAACGAAATTGTCGAAGTTGAACTTCCCGTCCAGCGGTGCGCCTTGCAGGCCGGTGTCGCGCTGGGGTTCGGGCGTCTGTGCTTTGCTGCGCGCGGTTGGGCGGGGGGTGTGCAATACGTTGAATTCGATGCGCGCGATCGAAGGGTCAGAGGCGCGCAGGCGTTGGATGATCTGGTCGTGGTAGTTGCGCTTGACCCAATCGCCCACAAAACGCGAGGGTGCCGTGAACTGCACCACGCCCTGCTGCAAGATGCCACAGTCAAGCGGTTCGATCCAGCTTCGGTGGTTGTGCTCGCCAATCTCTGCGCGCAGTTCCTCGGAAATCCTCGCCCATTGTTCTGCTATCATGACACCCCGGCCTACCAAGCTTCCCTGCATCCCGCACGATTCGACGTCTTCAGCACCACTCCTGGCCGCAAGCCGGGTGGTACAGTTTTTGTAGTGCATATGACAGCCTCAGCACGAATACTGACGCGAAATATGCGCGGCTTAGTTGCAAACCCGAGGAGCGTCAGGCGTGGTTCGACAAGCAGCACCCACCCCAAAACGCCGACAGGATGCAGATTGGCAGTCTGGCCCCGTCATGGCAGCGTTGGTTCCCCCGGCAGATTCTCAAATGCAGGTGATGGATAGCAATCGCGGCGCCGCTTGCGCAACCAAACATCGTTCTTGACAGCGAACTGATGCGGAAAGAATCGAAACAGGGTTACACAGCAGACACATTGCCTGCAAAATGAAAAAAGGCGCATCTTGGTGCGCCCTTTTCCCGGTTTTCCGATTTGTCGAAAGGTGTCAGGCACCCAGCGCCTTCACGCGCGTAGCCAGACGCGACATCTTGCGCGCGGCGGTGTTCTTGTGCAGCACACCCTTGGTGACGCCGCGCATCAGTTCGGGCTGGGCGGTGCGCAGCGCAGCGGTTGCCGCTGCCTGATCGCCAGAGGCGATGGCTTCTTCGACCTTGCGCAGGAAGGTGCGGATGCGCGAGCGGCGGGCCTTGTTGACTTCGGTGCGGCGTTCGATCTGACGCACGCGTTTCTTGGACTGAGGAGTGTTTGCCATGTTTTCCGTCTTGTCTGGGTCAGCTTTGTAAATTTCAACGCGCAAACCCTGACAGCCACAATGGCTGACGACATCTCATGCCTTAAGCGGGCCCACACGCATGTAGCGCGGTCCATATACCAGCCGCGCGGGAAAGAAAAGCCCTGATGTGGCACAGGCCGGGGCGGCACCAGCAGCCTGTGTCGCTGCGCGGCAAGGTGCCAAAGAAAAGACCCCGCACCCAAGGCGGGGTCTGACAGCACTGGCCAGTGGCTTGCTTTCGCCGTCACGGGCCAGTGGCCCCGGCTGGGGTCTTGATGCGGATGGCAAGAGCAGAGCCGCCGACGCATCAGCGATCGCGGAACTGCGCGGTGCGCTTTTCCAGAAAGGCCGACATGCCTTCTTTCTGGTCTTCGGTGCTGAACAGCATGTGAAAGACGCGGCGTTCGAACAAAAGCCCTTCGCGCAGCGTGGTTTCATAGCTGCGATTGACCGATTCCTTGACCACCTTGACCGTGATCTGGCTTTTCTCGGCGATCTTTGTGGCGGCAGTCATGACCTCTTCCATCAGCTTCTTGACCGGCACCACGCGGCTGACCAGCCCGGAACGCTCTGCTTCCTCTGCATCCATGAAGCGCCCGGTCAGATGCATATCCATCGCCTTTGACTTGCCGACAAAGCGGGTCAGGCGCTGGGTGCCGCCAATGCCTGCCACCACGCCCAGATTGATTTCTGGCTGGCCGAATTTCGCTGTGTCAGAGGCGATGATGAAATCGCACATCATTGCCAGTTCGCAGCCGCCCCCCAGCGCATAGCCGCTGACGGCCGCGATGATCGGCTTGCGTACGCGCAACAGCGCTTCGGTTTCCGGCGTGAAGAAATCGGCCTGGAACACATCGACGAAGCCTTTTTCCGACATCTCCTTGATATCGGCCCCGGCGGCAAAGGCCTTTTCCGATCCGGTAATGACGATGCAGCGCACCTTGTCATTCTTGTCCGCCTCGGTCAGCGCATCGGCCAGTTCGCCCAGCAGGGTCGAGTTCAGCGCATTCAGCGCTTCGGGGCGGTTCAGCCGGATCAGGGCAACATGATCGTTGATGTCGACGACCAGCGTTTCATAGGCCATGAGTGAGGCACCTTGTTTGTTGCAGTAAGACCCCTTCGCATATCAGCTATCAGTCGGGGTTCAAGTCATCTTTGGCAGCGCGGGCAATAGTAGCTTGACCGCCCCCCCTGTACCATGCGGCGGATTATTCCGTTGCATTGCGGCAGGATACAGGCGTCACCTTCGCGCCCATAGACGCGAAAGGCATGCTGGAAATAGCCCAACTCCCCATCGGCCTGACGGTAGTCGCGCAAGGAAGAACCGCCTGCGGCAATGGCGTCGCGCAGCGTGTCGCGAATCGCCCCGACCAGCGCGTCGAGCCTGTCGGCGCCGATGCGTCCGGCAGCGCGGGCGGGGTGGATGCGCGCGCGAAACAGCGCCTCGCAGACATAGATATTGCCCAACCCCGCAACGATGCGCTGATCCAGAAGCGCGGCCTTGATCGCGGTTCTGCGCCCCTTCAGCCGCGCGGCCAGAAAGGCGCGGTTGAAGCTGTTGCCCAGCGGTTCAGGGCCAAGCGCGGCAAGCAGCTTGTGGCCTTCCAGCAGCGCGGTCGGGATCAGATCCATCGCCCCGAAGCGGCGCGGGTCGTTGAAGGTGATGCGCGCGCCGCTTTCCATATGCAGGATGACATGATCATGTTTTTCCGGGGCCGGGTGGTCGAAATGGAACTGCCCCGGCATCTGCGTGCCCGCCATCCCCGACACCACCATCCGCCCCGACATGCCCAGATGGATCAGCAATGTCTCGCCGCGATCAAGATCCGCCAGCAGGTATTTCGACCGCCGACGCAACTGCACCACCCGCGCGCCGCCCAGCTTTGCTGCCATGTCGGGCGGAAACGGCCAGCGCAGCCCGTCGCGGCGCAATTCGGCCCGTGCGATGCGCTGGCCTTCCAGCGCCGGGGCCAGACCGCGGCGCACGGTTTCGACTTCGGGCAATTCGGGCATGTCATGCTCCTGTTCCGTCACCGCGTCGCATTGTAACGCCCCCCAAACACCCTATAAGAGGGGAACAAACGCCCCGGCAAGGGGGCAGGATGAAAGGCGTGCCAGATGAGCCAGCAGGATCAGCCTGACCAGAGGGGCAGCACCACCCATTTCGGCTTTCAGACCGTGGCCGAAGACCAGAAGGCCGGGCTGGTGCATGGCGTCTTCACGCGCGTCGCCTCGCGCTATGACATCATGAATGACCTGATGTCGGGCGGTGTTCACCGGCTGTGGAAAGATGCGATGATGGACTGGCTTGCCCCGCGCCCCGGCCAGCGCCTGCTGGATGTGGCGGGCGGCACCGGCGATATCGCCTTTCGCTTTCTGGCGCGGGCGGGGCAGGGGGCCAGCGCCACCGTGCTTGACCTGACCGAGTCGATGCTGATCGAGGGCCAGCGCCGCGCCGAGGCGGAAAACATGGGGCCGCAGCTTGACTGGGTGGTGGGCGATGCGATGGCACTGCCCTTTGAAGACAACAGCTTCGATGTCTATACAATCAGCTTCGGCATCCGAAATGTCACCCGCATCCCCGATGCGTTGTCAGAGGCATTTCGCACCCTCCGCCCCGGCGGGCGGCTGATGGTGCTGGAATTCAGCCAGATCCCCAATGACATGCTGCAAAAGCTTTATGACCTCTATTCCTTCAATGTGATCCCGGTGATGGGGCAAATGGTGGCGAATGACCGCGACAGCTATCAGTATCTGGTCGAATCGATCCGCCGCTTTCCCGATCAGGCGCGTTTCGCCGCGATGATCCGCGAGGCGGGGTTCGAACAGGTGAAATACCGCAACCTGTCACTGGGTATTGCGGCGCTGCATTCCGGCTGGAAGCTGTAGCGCGATGCGTGGCCCGCATAACCTATGGCGGTTGATCCGCACCGGCGCCACATTTGAACGCACCGGCGCCATGCGCGAGGTGCTGGAGGCAATGAACGCCCCGCCGCGGCTGCGCTTTGCCGCGCGGGTGATGGGCTGGCCCTGGCGGCTGTTCGGGCTGAAGGGCGATCCGGCCCTGCCGCCCCTGGTGCGCGCGCTGACCGCGCTTGGTC
>JAFIEF010000019.1 GCA_020832655.1 Paracoccaceae bacterium | reverse complement strand
TCGAAATGGATCAGCGTGCGCGGGGCTTCCTCGCCTTCCTGCACGCGGTTGAGGATGGCGTTGACCTCGTCATCGCGCATCGGCATCGGCTTGCCCTGGGTGCCCAGAAAGCCGGTGACGCGGTTGATCGAGTTGATCAGATGGTAGCCCTTCGGCGTCATTTCCATACGCACCAGCACATAGCCGGGCATGAAGCGGCGCTCTGACGTGACCTTCTTGCCGCGGCGCACCTCGATCACCTCTTCGGTGGGGACCAGCACTTCCTCGATCATGTCTTCCAGCCCAGCCTCGCGCACACCGGTGCGAATGGCCTCTGCGACCTTTTTCTCGAAATTCGACAGAACGCTTACCGAATACCAGCGCTTGGCCATTGCGTGTTCTTCCTGTTCCTTGTGGGCCTGTGCCCGATCACGACGCTTGGCGGCACAGGGCACAGCGCATGTCGCGACCTCAAACAAAACAGCGCACCGAGTCGGTGCGCTTTCTGGATGTCCTGTTACAGCGCCGCCAAGGGGTTTTCAAGCCCCGGCAGGCGATCTGCCTGCCCGAATACGCAGGCAATCAGTTGAACACCCCCAGCAATCCGCCCAGACCGGTCCGAATCAACAGATCCACCAGGAAAAAGAATACCGCCGTCAGGGCAGCCATGATGAACACCATGACCGTGGTCACGGTCACTTCGCGGCGCGTGGGCCATGTGACTTTCGCGGTCTCGGCCCGAACCTGCTGCATGAACTGGAAAGGGTTGGTCTTGGCCATTACTGTACACCTGTCTTTGCTCTGGCGCTGACATACGTAGACCCGGCAAGGGTTTCAAGCAATATTCGGCGATTCTGCAACTTGTGGCCGGATATGCGCGAAACGCCGCTGCCTGTGGCGCCAAAAGTGGTCAGCAATAGTATAGCTGCAATAGTATAGCTGCCCCCCTGCCCTTACGACACTGCCCTGCCCATGTCTGCGGGCCGTACAGGCTGCTTTTGGTGCCGGCTGAGGGACTCGAACCCCCGACCTTCGGTTTACAAAACCACTGCTCTACCAACTGAGCTAAGCCGGCATTGATGCCTGTCATAGAAGCAAATTCGGCCTGGCTCAACCACGTTTTTCAACGCGATTGCGACATGATGACAGGCGCGCTGGCATCGCAGGATTGTCGATTTTGGTCCCATGATCGGCAAAAATCTGACATATTCCGAATGCATAACGCGCTGAAAATAAAGAGGCAGGCATCGCATGGAAATCTCATTGCATCTTGGTGCACATCTGACCGATGAGGGGCGTCTGCTGCGCTGCCTGTCGGCCAATCGGAAATTGCTGGCGCAGCAGGGGATCGCAGTGCCCGATCTGGCGCAGTTCCGGGATCTGCTGCTGGCAATGGCCGGAACAACCGACCCGGCAGAGCTTGACCCAGAGGCCGACCAGATCCTGCTGGCAAGCGCAGATATCCCCGATACGGCGCGGCGTGCCGTGTTTTCCGACCCGAAGCTGCTGTCGTGGAAGGGCGGTGCAGTGCGCATCGACCAGTTCTACCCCAACGCGCCGGGGCGCATGGCCACACTGCGCCGGGCGCTGGGTGCGAATCAGGTCGAGCTGTTTCTGGCGATCCGCAACCCCGCGTCTTTCATCCCTGCCTTGCTGCACGGCATGAAGCCGGGCAAGGCGAAATCCGTCCTGTCGAAGCTGAAACCGCAGGAGTTGCGCTGGTCGCGGCTGATCGCCGATTTGCAGGACGCCTGGCCCGAAGCAAGGCTGACCCTGTGGTGCGACGAGGACACGCCCTTCATCTGGCACCAGATCCTGGCGCATGTGTCCGGCCACAAGGAAGGCACGCAGCTTGCGCAATCCTATGACTGGTTTGACGAGGTCATGATCGATGGCGGCGCGCAGAAGCTGGAAGCCTATCTCAGTTCTGTCCCGCCTGTGGACGAGGCCCATCGCCAGCGCGTAATCGCGGCGTTTCTGGACAAGTTCTGCGACCCCGAGAAAATCGACGTGGATGTCAGCAGTGCAGGCTGGGACGCCGAAATGGTTGACCTTCTGTCCGAACTCTACGACGCCGATCTTGCGGCTATTGCCGACATGCAAGCTGTCACCCTGATCCAGCCCTGATCACCGCGCGCGGTGGCGCGCGATCACTCCATCCCCAGCGCGGCCTTGTAAAGTTCCAGCACGGCTTCTTCCTCGGCAATCTCATCGGGTTTGCGCTTGCGCAGCGCGATGATCTTGCGCAGCACCTTGGTGTCATAGCCCCGCCCCTTGGCTTCGGCCATGACTTCCTTCTGCTGATCGGCGATGTCCTTCTTTTCGGCTTCAAGATGCTCATAGCGTTCGACGAACTGCCGCAACTCGTCGGCGGTGACGTTATAGGCATCTGCGGAAAGATCGGTCATGCTTGGCCCCTGTTGTGCTGTGTTGGCTGCTTCGGGGGTGATGCCCAATCCCGCGGATGGACGCAAGCCCGCATCTGCGGGAGCTGAGGACGTTTTGCCGCAGCCGCTAAATAATTTTCATTTTGAAGTATATGCCCTGTCTGCTAAGGTCGCATAACAGGTTTCAGGCGGATCAATGACCCAGACACAGCAGCACGCATTGCGCAAATTCGAGAAATCCCTGCCGATTTCGCTGTTGCGCACGCGCGAAGTGACAACGCGCCTGTTCAAACCCTATATCGACCGGCATGATCTGACGATGCCGCAATGGCGCGTTCTGCGCGCTTTGGCCGAAGCCGATGCGCTGGATGCCAAGACCCTGTCAGAGCGCTGCGTGATCCTGCCGCCATCGCTGACGCGGATATTCCGCAACCTGACAAGCCGCGGGCTGATCAGGCCGATCGACTGTAATGATGCGCGCAGGCATATGGTTGCGCTGACCGATGACGGGCGGGCAGTGTTCGAACAGGTCGTGGCCGAATCCGAGGCAGATTATATCCGGCTGGCCAATGCGTTTGGTCCCAAACGTCTGGATCTGCTGCTCGACCTGCTGACCGAATTGCGCGACACAGTACAACGTCTGGATGACCCCGACGACATGCCACAGCTTGTCAAGGTGCGCGCGGGCTGAGCATTTACCGGCTTGCCGCTGTCCCTACCCGCTATCACACAATGCGCGGGCGCGCTTCAATCACGACGAAGGCTTGCGCCCAGGGGTGGTCATCGGTCAGGCTGACATGGATCACCGCATCATGCCCTGGCGGGGTCATTTCCGCCAGACGCTCTGCTGCCCAACCAGAGACATGCATCACCGGCTGCCCGCCACGCAGATTTGTCACCCACATATCGCGCCAGGATATCCCCATCGCCAGCCCGGTGCCCAGCGCCTTCGAGCAGGCTTCCTTGGCGGCCCAGCGCTTGGCATAGGTGGCGACATCCTCGTGGCGGCGGGCGGCGCGGGCAAGTTCCTCTGGGCTGAAGACCCGGTTGCGGAACCTGTCCCCGAAGCGCGCCAGCGTCCCGGCAATCCGGTCGATATTGGCCAGATCCGTCCCCACCCCCAGAATCATCGCAAGCTCACATCCGGGCCAGATTCATCTGTCGGCGCATCTCGCTGATCGCGGCGTTCAGCCCGACAAACACGGCCTCGCCGATCAGGAAATGCCCGATATTGAGTTCGACCACCTCCGGGATTGCCGCGATGGGGCCGACATTGGCAAAGTTCAGACCATGCCCGGCATGCACTTCCAGCCCCAGATGCCGCGCCAGTGCCGAGGCCGTGAACAGCTTGCGCAATTCCGCATCGCGCGCGGCGTCATTTCCCTTAGTGCAATATTCGCCATAGGCACCGACATGCAGTTCCACCACCTGCGCACCGACCTTGGCCGCCGCTTCGACCTGACGCTCATCAGGGGCAATGAACAACGACACGCGCGCGCCAGCCGCGCAGAGCGGCGCGATGAAGTCGCGCAGGCGGCTGGCATCGCCGGCCACTTCCAACCCGCCTTCGGTGGTGCGTTCCTCGCGCCGTTCGGGAACAAGGCAGACCGCATGCGGCTTATGCGCCAGCGCGATGCGCTGCATCTCTGCCGTGGCGGCCATTTCCAGATTCACCGGAATGCTGACCGCGTTCATGACACCGGGCAGATCCGCATCGACAATATGCCTGCGATCCTCGCGCAGATGCAGGGTGATGCCATCCGCCCCGGCCTGTTGTGCCGAAAGCGCCGCACGCACCGGGTCGGGGTCCGCGCCGCCGCGCGCATTGCGCAAGGTCGCAACATGATCGATATTCACACCAAGGCGCAACGGGATGCCGGTTGCAGCAGTCATTTTGGGGGTCACCTTCTGGTCAGGGCCGATTTCGGCGCCAGCATAGCCGGTATGTTGGTGAACTCAATGCCCGCAACAGCAAACTCACTTCTGGTTGGACTTCTGCCGCGCCTGCTGGAAGCGCGCCTGCAGCGCCCTCATCCGGCGGCGGCGATAGGCGCGGATCACCGGCAGCGACAGGAAATAGGCCGACACCCCGCAGGCCACCCCGATGATCGCGCCGCCCAGCATATAGGGGGCGAACACATCCCAGCCGAAGCGGCGCATCTTGACCCAGGTGATTGGGTCCGAGGTGAACACAGCCAGCGCATTCTGCCCCAGCTCAGACCAGATTGCGCCAAACGCCTTGATCGCCTCGGCGCCGGTCATGCTGACTTCCATCCCCAGCAGGCGGCTGCCCAGTTCCAGCGCGGTGACCGCGATGATCGGAAAGGTGAACGGATTGCCGAAAAAGGTCGCCAGCAAGGCTGCCAGAATATTGCCGCGCAGCGCCCAAGCCACCAGCGCCGAGGCCAGAAAATGCAGCCCGAAAAGCGGGGTGCAACTGACGCCCACCCCCGCCGCAATACCACGCGCAATACGTTCGGGGCTGTCGGGCAAGCGGCGCAGCCGGTGCATCACATAGCTGGCAGAGCGCCCCCAGCCGCCGCCGGGCACAAAGAAATTCACCACCTTCTGGCGGAAATTCCTGGGGGTGCGACGTTTGAATACCACCGGGGCAGACCTTCATTCATTCCGACACGAAGCAACAGAATCGCCGGTCATGGACGCAAGGACGGGTCACGGTGCCGGCTGACCTGAGCAATGGCGGTTTCGGCTTCCAGCGCGGTGATCACCTCATGCAGATGGGCAACGCCGCGCAATTCCAGTTCCAGCAGCAGGCGGTAGAAATCCGGTTTGCGGTCCATGAACCGCAGATCCGAGATATTCGCCTTATGCGTCCCGATCAAGCTGCACACGCGCCCCAGCACCCCGGCATCATTGGAAATTGTCAGTTCCAGCGTGACCCCATAGACCGCCGGATGGGTGCCATCCTGCCAGCGCAGATCAACCCAGCGATCAGGCTGGGATTCCAGCTCGGCCAGCACATCGCAATCAATCGCATGCGCTACAACACCCTTGCCGCGATAGGTGATGCCGATGATGCGCTCGCCGGGAAGGGGCTGGCAGCAGGCGGCGCGGCGAAAGGACTGATCGCCCCCCAGCCCCAGAACCGGGCGCGCGGCATCGACTTCGGGCACCTGGTTGGGGCTGTCGGGATAAAGCGCGGCGACCACACGTCGCGCGCTGAGTTCGGCAGACCCGACCCGCGCGCGCAATTCCTGCGGATCCTGCACCCCCATCAGCTTGGCCGCCGTGGCCACGGCCTTGTTGCTGAACTCGCGCCCGGCATTGGCAAAGGCCACCCGCAGCAATTCGGTTCCCAGCCGCATGAAGCGCTCGCGATCCTCGTCGCGCAGGGAACGCCGAATCGCGGCCTTGGCGCGACCAGTGGCGACAATATCGATCCAGCTTGCCTGCGGGCGCTGGCCCTCGGCGGTGATGATCTCGACCGACTGGCCATTGCGCAGCCTTGTCCATAGCGGCACGCGCAGCCCGTCAACCTTGGCCGATACGCAGGAACTGCCGATACGGGTATGAATCGCGAAGGCGAAGTCCAGCGGCGTTGCCCCGCGCGGCAACTGGATCACATCGCCCTTGGGCGTGAAGCAGAACACCTGATCGGAATACATTTCCAGCTTCACATGTTCCAGAAAGGCATCGTGATCTTCTGCACTGTCCAGCCCCTCGGTCAGGGTGGCGATCCATTTCGCCGGATCGACGGCAAACGGGTTTTCGCTGCGCACCCCGTCGCGGTAAGCCCAATGCGCGGCCACACCGGCCTCGGCGACCTCGTGCATTTCGCGGGTGCGGATCTGGATTTCCACGCGCTTGCCATCGCGCCCCGAAACCGTGGTGTGGATCGAACGATAGCCATTCGATTTTGGCTGGCTGATATAATCCTTGAACCGCCCCGGCACCGCCCGCCAACGCTGATGCATCACCCCCAGCACGGCATAGCATTCCGGCACGCTGTCGGTGATGATACGAAAGCCGTAAATGTCGGACAGGCGCGAAAAGGACAGTTCCTTGTCCTGCATCTTGCGCCAGATCGAATAGGGCTTCTTGGCCCGCCCGAACACCACTGCCTCGATCCCGGCGCGGTCCAGTTCGTGGCGCATGTCGCTGCTGATGCTGTGCAGCACATCGCCTGCTTCGCGTTGCAGCGTGATGAAGCGGCGCAGGATGGAATTGCGCGCCTCGGGGTTCAGGACACGAAAGGCCAGATCTTCCAGCTCCTCGCGCATCCACTGCATCCCCATGCGGCCTGCGAGGGGGGCATAGATATCCATCGTCTCGCGCGCTTTCTGGGCCTGCTTGTCAAGCCGCATGGAGCGTATCGTGCGCATGTTGTGAAGCCGGTCAGCCAGCTTGACCAGAATGACGCGCAGGTCACGCGACATCGCGATCAGAAGCTTGCGAATATTCTCGGCCTGCTTGGCCTCTGACGATGAAAGCTGCAAATTGGTCAGCTTGGTGACGCCATCGACAAGCTCGGCAATCTCTGCCCCGAACAGGCGCGAGACCTCTGCATAGGTGGATTTGGTGTCTTCGATCGTGTCATGCAGCAGCGCTGTGACGATGGTGGCATCGTCAAGCTGCATCTCGGTCAGAAGTGCCGCGACGGCAACCGGATGGGTGAAATACGGCTCGCCCGAATGGCGAAGCTGCCCTTCATGCATCGCCTCGCCATAGTCCCAAGCGCGGCGGAGAAGGTCTTCGTCAGTCTTCGGGTTGTAGTTGCGCACAAGGGCAACCAGATCATCCAGATTGATCACGCCCGAACCACCTTCACCTTATCCGCGATACTTGCCGACCGCCCGCCAACCGGCAGGCGCGACCCGCATCACCCATGCGGGCAGGTTATCCCCCCTGCCCCTGAGCTTCCATCAGGGCGCGCAGCATCTGCCCTTCATTCATGCCATCATCTTCGGGGCTGTCATCTTCGGCGCGGCCCATCAGCAGCGACATGCTGTCATCTTCAGGCAGATCAACCTCGATCTGGGTTTGCAGGCTTTCGATCAGACGCTCGCGAAGGCTGTCGGCGGACTGCGTTTCATCCGCAATCTCGCGCAGGGCAACGACCGGGTTCTTGTCATTGTCGCGATCAACCGTGATCGGGGCACCCGCCGTAATCTCGCGCGCGCGATGCGCCGCCAGTGCCACCAGCTCGAAGCGGTTGGGAACCTTGTCAACGCAATCTTCAACCGTCACGCGGGCCATCGCACACTCCATTTTTCGCAAGTTCTGGGCCAGAGACGGCACACTTACTGCCTCAACCGGCCCGTTGCAAGCACTGCTGTCTCACAAATTGCTGTTCTGTGGCGCTATAGCGGCGTAATATCGCGCAGATCGGCCGGGTCCAGCGCGTCATGCATCGCGCGCACGCTCTGGCCCAGAACCGGATGCACCCAATCCGGCGCGACATCCATCAACGGCACCAGCACGAAACCGCGCTGATGCAGGCGCGGATGCGGCAGGATCAGCTCTGGCGGGGCGGTCTGCATCTGCTGTTCCAGCGACAGCGCGGCCCAGCGCGCATATTCCTCCTGGCCCGGCAAGACCTGCTGGCCACAGGCCAGCAAGTCCAGATCCAGCGGGCGCGGCTGCCAGCGCGCATCGCGGCTGCGGCCTGCATCAGCTTCAATACGGTGCAGCAGGTCCAGTATCTGCCGCGGTGCCAGGTCAGAGCGGCAGGCCAGCGCGGCATTGACGAAATCCGGCCCCGCCCCGGCGGGAAAACAGGGCGTGCGATAATACCGGCTTTGTGCTATGATCTGAAGGCCGGAGCCGCGAAGCGCACCGACTGCACACTCCAGTTGGGCAACAGGACTATCCATATGCCCCGGCAGGTTAGCCCCCATTGCAATCAGGATCACATTGAACATCCCCGGGTTTGAGATATTTAACACTTCAAGAAGTCCTTTTGTCAGGCTTCACAAGACACCGGTCGCAATCAACACGTGCAGTGCCAGTTCAGATGCCCCGATTGCCGGCCAATAACAAGGGTAATTCAATGTTTTACAAAGACGAGCGCCTAGCGCTTTTCATCGACGGCTCGAACGTCTTTGCTGCGGGCAAGGCATTGGGGTTTGACATCGACTACAAGCTGCTGCGGCAGGAATTCATGCGCCGGGGCAAGTTGCTGCGCGCCTTCTACTACACGGCGCTTCTGGAAAATGACGACTATTCGCCAATCCGCCCGCTGGTCGACTGGCTGCATTACAACGGCTATTCGATCGTGACCAAACCTGCCAAGGAATACACCGACTCTATGGGGCGGCGTAAGGTCAAGGGCAATATGGATATCGAACTGGCGGTGGATGCGATGGAACTCGCGCCCCGGCTGGATCACGCGGTGCTGTTCTCGGGTGATGGCGATTTCCGCCCGCTGGTCGAAAGCCTGCAACGTCAGGGGGTGCGCGTGTCGGTGGTCTCGACCATCCGCAGCCAGCCGCCGATGATCGCCGATGAGTTGCGCCGCCAGGCCGACAATTTCATCGAACTGGACGAATTGCGCGATGTGATCGGACGCCCGCCGCGCGAGCCGCGCTTCGAGCGCGAGCCGGATACCGAATATACCGAAAGCTGAGATTTGCGCGCGCAGCCCTGAACAAGGGGCTGCGCATTCGCGCTTTTTTCAGGCCGCCGCCGCGCGGCAGATACGACCTGCCTACAAGCCCAGTGCCTGACGCAGCAGATTTGCCCCTGTCAGCATCAGCATGATCAGCGTCCAGCGCCGGAAGCGCGCGGCATTCAGCCGATCCTGCACCAGATAGCCAATCCACAGCCCGATCATGCCCGGCGCAATCAACCCTGCCGAAAGCAGCCAGCCGCGCTGATCCATGACGCCGGAAATGCTGTGGCCGAGCACCATCGTCACCGCCCCGATCAGGAACACCACGCCAAGGATGCGCACCATGTCGCGCTTTTCGGTGTCCACTGACAGCAGATAGATCATCACCGGCGGCCCCCACACCCCCGACACCCCGCCATACAACCCGCCCACAGCCCCGCTTAGCCATTCCGCGCGGCGGCGTTTGGTCACGGGCAGGGCCAGCGGCACCTGAAACAGTTGCAGCGCCGCAAAGATCACGATCGGCCCGCCCAGTATCGCCAGCAACATGCGTTGCGACAGGAAACCCAGAAGCTGCGCGCTCAGCAGCAGCATCACCACCAGCGCCAGCAGCATCCGCCAGTAATGGCGCGTGCTGCCCAGCGCCGCGGGCAGCCCCTGCCGCAGCGCCTGGCTGAGATTGGTAAACAGCGTCGGAAGGATCAGCGCCGCCAGCGCAAGTTGCACCGGCATGTAACTGCTGAGCGCCGAGATCATGATCATCGGCATGGCAAAGCCCAACGCCCCCTTGACCAGCCCCGCAAACAGCGTCACCGCCACCGCAATCCAGAACTCCGCAGGGCTTAGCCCCGCCATGAACAATTCCGCCATGCCTTGCTTTCCATGTTACTCTGGCAGGCTATATCGCAGCGTCAACGGGAATGCATCCGCATTCATGGCGCGACAGAAATGCAAAGCTTGGGCGGGTTTTCATGTATTTTTGTTGCGCTGCACCTGCAAAGGCACTAAGTAACGCTGCAACTGCAAAACAGACCTGACGAAGCCGGAGAGTGACCCATGCCGCATGATGGACAACAGATGCCCTCACCCGTGATGCCTGACCTGCTGGAACTGACCGCAGCCGCGCTGACGCCGCTGGACGGGCTGCTGAAAGACGCAACAGAGGCCATGCGCGCGCGGGTGGCACCGGGCGGCAAGGTCGATGCCGCACTGCTGGAGGCAGACCAGTATGCCGCGCATGGGCTGGCATGGCTGGCGACCTATGTCGAAAGCCTGCGCCAGATGCAGGGCTGGGCCGCGCGCTTGCATTCCGATGGCCAGTTCGGCGAGATGGAACAACTGATCCACCAGATCGGCTTTGGTGAATATCTGAACCAGATCGCTGGCGGTATCGCGATGAATCAGGGCGAGGTGGCGCGGCTCTCTGATCTGGGCGTCAGCGCCGATCTGAAGAGCGGGGCCATTGCCCGGCTGCGCGCCGAGGCCAACAGCCCGGCCGCACGCGCGCGGCTGGTGGCGCTGATGCGCGACAATCACGGACGCGCCACATTCGGCACCACAGGGCTGGATGAGGATCTGGAAATGATCCGCGACCAGTTCCGCCGCTATGCCGAGGAACAGGTCACCCCCCATGCGCATGAGTGGCATCTGAAGGATGAACTGATCCCGATGCCGGTGATCGAACAGCTTTCCGAAATGGGCGTGTTCGGGCTGACCATCCCCGAAGAGTTCGGGGGGTTGGGCATGCCCAAAGCCGCAATGGCGGTGGTGTCAGAAGAGTTGTCGCGCGGCTATATCGGCGTCGGCAGTCTGGGCACGCGCACCGAGATCGCCGCCGAGCTGATCCTGTGCGGCGGCACCCCGGAACAGAAGCAGGAATGGCTGCCAAAACTGGCCTCGGGCGAAATTCTTCCCACAGCGGTCTTTACCGAACCCAATACCGGGTCGGATCTGGGCAGCCTGCGCACCCGCGCGGTGAAGGTCGGCGATGACTGGGAAATCACCGGCAACAAGACCTGGATCACCCATGCCGCGCGCACCCATGTCATGACGGTGCTGGCGCGTACCATCCCCGACACCACCGATTATCGCGGGCTGTCGATGTTTCTGGCCGAAAAGACCCCCGGTACCGACGAAAACCCCTTCCCCACCCCCGGCATGACCGGCGGCGAGATAGAGGTGCTGGGCTATCGCGGCATGAAGGAATACGAACTGGGCTTTGACGGCTTCAAGGTCAAGGGCGAAAACCTGCTGGGCGGGGTCGAGGGGCAAGGCTTCAAGCAGTTGATGCAGACCTTTGAATCGGCGCGCATCCAGACCGCTGCGCGCGCCATCGGCGTGGCGCAGAACGCGCTGGAAGTTGCAATGCAATATGCCGAGGACCGCAAGCAATTCGGCAAATCGCTGATAGAGTTCCCGCGCGTGGCGTCAAAGCTGGCGATGATGGCGGTCGAGATCATGATCGCGCGCCAACTGACCTATTTCAGCGCCCGCGAAAAAGATGCCGAACGGCGCTGCGATCTGGAAGCAGGCATGGCCAAGCTTCTGGCCGCGCGCGTGGCATGGGCGGCGGCCGATAACGGGTTGCAGATCCACGGTGGCAACGGCTTTGCGCTGGAATACCAGATCAGCCGCATCCTGTGCGATGCGCGCATCCTGAACATTTTTGAAGGCGCGGGCGAAATTCAGGCGCAAGTCATCGCACGGCGCTTGCTGTAAGGGCACGGCACAGCGCCTATCGCGGATCGAAGGGCGCGGTCAGCTTCGCGCCCTTTCATCATGCCTGCCGCCCTACCCCGACTGCACCGCCGGCGCATCGGATTGCGCCACCTTGGCGGGGGAAAGCGCGGGGAAATCCTCTGGCGTGATGGTTTCACGTTCCAGCAGCAGATCGGTTCCGGCATCCAGGTCGCCCCGGCGCGCGGTCAGAAGATCCTTGGCGCGCAGATAGGCGCGCTCGATCAGTTCGCGCACGGCCAGATCAACCTCGCGCGCGGTTTCTTCGGAATGGTCACGCGGGGTGAAGGTGTAGCGGTCCTCGCCCAGAAAGCCGCCGCGTTCGGGTTCCAGCACTGCCTGCCCCAGCACCGGATGCATGCCGAAGCGCGTGACCACCTGCCGCGCGATATCGGTCACACGCGCCAGATCATCCGCCGCCCCGGTCGAGATTTCGTCCAGCACGATATCTTCGGCCGCGCGGCCTGCCAGCAGCACCACCATCCGGCTTTCCAGCTCGGCGCGGGTGATCAGGAAACGATCCTCGGTCGGGCGCTGCATGGTATAGCCCAGCGCCCCGATGGAACGGGGGATGATAGAGACCTTGTGCACCGGGTCGGCACCGGGGATCGAGGCGGCGGCCAGCGCGTGGCCCATCTCATGCACGGCGACTGCGTGACGCTCTGCAGGATTCAGCAGCCTGCCCTTGCGCTCCAACCCCGCAACGATGCGCTCCAGCGCAGAAGTGATATCCTCCATCCCCACTTTCGCCGCCCCGCGCCGCGTCGCCTGAATCGCGGCCTCATTGACCAGATTGGCAATCTCTGCACCCGTAAAGCCCGGTGTCAGCGCCGCGATGACGTCAACATCCAGCGCTTCATGCTGCACCTTGCGCAGATGCACCTTCAGGATTGCCGCGCGCCCGGTCTTGTCGGGCCGGTCGATCAGCACCTGCCGGTCAAAGCGGCCTGCGCGCATCAGCGCGGGGTCCAGAATTTCGGGGCGGTTGGTCGCGGCCAGCAGCACAATGCCTTCGCGCGGGTCGAACCCGTCCAACTCGCTCAGAAGCTGGTTGAGGGTCTGCTCCTTTTCGTCATGCCCGCCCCCCATCGCCGACAAGCCGCGCTTCTTGCCCAGCGCGTCCAACTCGTCGATGAAGATGATGCAGGGCGCGGCCTTGCGCGCCTGATCGAACAGATCGCGCACCCGCGCAGCCCCCACGCCCACGAACATCTCGACGAATTCGGAACCGGAAATCGAAAAGAACGGTACCCCCGCCTCGCCTGCGATGGCGCGCGCGACCAGCGTCTTGCCGGTGCCGGGCGGGCCGGTCAGCAAAATGCCCTTGGGCAGGCGCGCGCCAAGGCGGCCATAATGGTCCGGTTCTTTCAGGAACGACACCACCTCCTGCAATTCGGCCTTGGCCTCGTCAATGCCGGCCACATCATCAAAGGTGACGCCAGTGTCGCGCTCGACATAGACCTTGGCCTTGGATTTGCCGACATTCATCATCCCGCCCATGCCCTGACGTTCGATCATACGCCGGAAAAAGAACACCCAGAAGGCAAAGATCAGCACCACCGGCACCACCCAGGACAGGATATTGCCGATGGCGGTATCCTCGACCGTGCCGTCGAATTCGGCGGTGCTGAGTTCCAGCCGCTCGGTCAGGTCAGAGGGCACGATATTGGTGATGAAATGCGTCCGCCCGTCAATCGGTTCGCGGTAGCGCCCGGAAATGCTTTCGCTGCGCACCTGAAGCGTGGCGATGCGGTCTTCTTCCAGAAATTCCAGAAACTGGCTGTAGGGGATGCGCTCTGTCACCGTGGCCTGCGCCCACATGTTCTGGACCGCCAGCAGCAACAGCATGGCGGCAATCCAGTACCAGATGTGAAATTGCTGTCGCTTGTCCATATCCATGATGGTGCCGCCTTTTCGATCTGCGCGTTGCAGCCAGTCTATCACTGCCCCGACACCAATGGAAACCCGACAGCACGAGGGCCGCGCCGGTCATGGCGCGGCCCTCTTGTCACAGCTTTGCCAACTGTCTCAGGCGGTCTTGCCCTGCCCGCGCAACCAGCGCTGGAACAGGAACACCGCGCCTGCCACGCTCAGCCCGATCAGGTCAGAGGTCCAGCCCCCCGCGATCATCGCCAGTGCCGCCGCACCCACGATCACCCGCAGCGGCCAGCCGATGGTACCGAACAGCCAGCCCTGCACTGCCGAGGCCAGCAGATAGATGCCCAGCGCGGCGGTAATGAAGACGTGAATGATCTCCAGCGGTTCGCCCTGCATCAGCAGCGACGAGCTGTAGAAGAACATGAACGGCACCACAAAGGCCGCAAGCCCGATCTTGAACGCCTCTACCGATGTCTTCATCGGGTCGGATTGCGCAATCGCCGCGCCCGCATAGGCGGCCAGCGCCACGGGCGGGGTGATCGCGCTCATCACCGCGTAGTAGAAGATGAAGAAATGCGCGGTCAGCGGTTCGATCCCCATGCGGATCAGACCCGGCGCGATGACCGAGGCCGCCACCGCATACGCCGCCGTGGTGGGCATTCCCATGCCAAGGATGATCGCCACGCACATCGCAAAGAACAGCGCCAGAAGCTGGCTTTGCCCCGCAATCGCCATCAGCACGCCCGACAGGCGCACCCCGATGCCGGTGATGGCGATGATACCGACAATCACCCCCGCCGCGGCACAGACCGCGACCAGTTGCAGCGACATCTTGGCCGCGATTTCCAGCGCATAGGGGATCATCTTGAAATGCTCGACCGCCTGGGCGACGCCGCGCGCCAGCGCCGTGTCCTGACGCCGCATCATCACGATACCGGCAACGGCCAGCGCGCTGGCGGCAAAGGCCGCGACCAGTTGCAGCGTCGTGCCATCGCCCCAGCCATCAACCAGGATATTCGCACCCACCACCAGCGGCATCAGCGCCAGGATGCACAGCATCAGCCCGGTCAGATGGTTCAGGACGCCATCCTCGCGCTCGTCAACCACCACCCGGATATAGCTGACCACAAAGGCCGCGATCATCGCATAGGTGCCTGCCCGGATCACCGAATAACCGATATAAAGCGCGCCGATCAGCATGATGATGGGAATGAACAGATAGGCCTGTTTGGCCATCTCGCGGAATTTCGGCAGTTGCGACCGTGGCAGCCCGCGCATGCCTTTCTTCAGCGCTTCCTTGTCCACCATGAAATAGACCGAGGTGAAATACAGGATCGCCGGGATGATCGCGGCGATGACAATCTCGCGATACTGGATGCCGGTGATTTCGGCCATGATGAAGGCACCCGCCCCCATGATCGGCGGCAGGATCTGCCCGCCTGACGACGCCGCAGCCTCGACCGAGGCAGCGGTTTGCGGGCGATAGCCCACTTTCTTCATCAGCGGAATGGTCAGCGACCCGGTCGAGACGACATTGCCCGCCGAAGTGCCGTTGATCATGCCCATCAGGCCAGAGCCGAAAATCGCCACCTTGGCCGGGCCGCCCCGCGCGCCCCCGGCAGCGGCAAAGGCGAAATTGATGAAATACTCGCCCACCCGGCTGGCCTGCAGGAAGGCCGCAAAGGTGATGAACAGGATGATATAGGTTGATGATACCGCCGTGGTCGGACCCAGCACACCAATATCGGTATAGATGCGCGCAAAGAAGCGTTCGGGCGCATAGCCGCGATGGTTCAGAAAGCCCGGCAGATATGGCCCCAGAAAGCCATAGGCGATGAACACGCCGACAATGACGACCAGCGCCATCCCGGCCAGACGCCGCGTCAGTTCCAGTATCAGGGCGATGCCTGCAATCGCGGCATACATGTCATTGACATGCGGAAACACACCAGCGCGATTGCGCAGGAAGCCGGCATGGGCAATGATGTAGATCCCCACCGTCAGCGCCGCCAGCGCCAGCACCAGATCGGCCAGCGCGATGCGCTTGCGGTCGCGGCCCGGAAACATCCAGCTTGCCAGCAGCGCCAGCGCCGTACCGGCCATCAGCGGCCAGCCGAAGCTGTATTTCATCTTGTCGGCCGGTGCCCCCATCGCGATCAGATCGCCTGTCGACACCGCCCAGACGATCTGCACGAAAGCCGTGCCCACCCCAAGGATTGCCAGCGCAAGCAGACCTAGTTCGGCAAAGCTGCGCTCAACCTGCTGCGACTGTCCCTGCGCGAAAACCGTTGACGAAAACAGCAGGAAACCAAGGATCAGCCCGCCCGTGACATGGCTGAGCCGATAAACCCAGGTTTCCAGCGGGTAAAGGTTCATCGCCCCGATATGAAATGCGGTATAAAGAATACAGGCCAGCGCCAGAACCATGCCCAGCACACCGGGCGGCACGCGCTGGTTGGACATCACGATCTCGCGGTCCACACCTTCGGCAATATTGTCGGGAGCCTTGTCGTCCAGAAGCGGGGCATCCGCATCCGGCTTCGGGGGGGGCGTTGTGTTCATGATTGTGGTCCTGTCCCTGTCTTGAATGCAGCCAGACTATTCACTTCCTTGGCAAGAGGCCGCACTTGGCGGCCTCTTGCTATCCCTGTTGGTATTGTTGCGGCTCAATCCTTCAATTCAGCCGGGATTTCGAAGCCATTTTCTTCGAACCAGCGCACCGCGCCGGGATGGTAGGTCAGGAAGCCGTTATTGACGTAGTTTTCCGGCAGGGTCGCGGCAGCGGCTGCGTGGATCTGCATCATGCGGTCATTGTTTTCCATCACCAGCTTGGTGATTTCATAGGCCAGGCTTTCGGGCATGTCGGCATGCGCAACCGCGAAGTTCCACATAGCGACCGAAGGCTGGTCTTCGTCCTGCACCGTGTAGGAGCCGCCCGGAATGGTGAAGGGCGACACTTCCGGGAAGGCTTCGAGGATTGCCGCATGCTCTTCATCCGAGAAGGTGAAGGTGCGCACATCCGCTTCTGCGGCAAGCTGAGAGAACGCCGCAATCGGCACGCCCGCGGCAAAGACGAAGGCGTCGATCAGCCCGTCCTGCAACTGGCTGGCGGCATCGGCTGCACCGGCGAAGGACACATTGGCCTCGACCCCCAGCGCATCCAGGATACGCGGCCAATAGGTGCCGGGCGTACCGCCAGCGGGGCCGACGCTGACGCGCTTGCCTGCCAGATCACCGACCGAGCTGATATTCTGGCTACGCAGCGCGATCCCCTGAAAGGGGGTTTCATACATCGGGAACAGCGCGCGCACATCGGTGTGCGGCACCCCCGGTGCCAGTTCGCTTTCGCCGATCCAGGCTTCATACATCGGACCCATTGTCACCAGGCCGATGTCATGCTCCTGCATCTGCACCAGCGTGACGTTCTGCACCGGGCCGCCGGTGACTTCACCGCTGGAATTGATGCCCAGCTCTTCGCCGATGAAGGCAGCAAGACCATTGCCATAGACGAAATAAACTCCGCCCTGACTTGCCGTGCCGACGGTCAGATCCGACGGCCAGCCGTCGCGATCCTGCGCCTGTGCCATAGAGACGCTCATGACCGCTGCTGCGGCCAGAGCCGCGAAATTGGTATAACGCATTGGGACCTCCCCTTGGTTTGCGTATGTCCATGCTCAGGCCCGCCCCTCCACGGGCAGACCCTGCATGCAGGCAGTGAAAGCAGGGCATGAACAGATTGCAAGCATCTCGATGCAGCATCTGTGACAATATTGGGCAAACTGATACTGCAATGTGTAGAATTCTACCCATCTGGGCGTACAGATGTGTCGATTTCCACACGTTCCGCCGGGTCGGATGCTGGCTCGTGCTGAAAGCTGCCCTTCTCCAGGCCATATCTGCGCATCTTGTCATACAGCGCCTTGCGCGACAGGCCCAGCGATTCATAGACCGGCTTCAGCATGCCGCGATGACGGATCAGCGCATTGGTCAGCACGCGGCGTTCATGCGCGGCCATCTGCTGTGCCAATGACTGGCCGGACATGGTTCCCGGCGCGGTGTCGCGCTCTTGCGTCAGCCCCAGGGCATAGCGCTCGGCGGTGTTGCGCAATTCGCGCACATTCCCCGGCCAGGCCATGCGCGACAGATCAGCCAGCAGCGCAGCCGGGGCCACGCGCGCAGGCAGGCGATGGCGCAGGCAGGCTTCGTGCAGCAGGCGGTTGAACAGCGCGGGGATGTCCTCCAGCCGTTCAGACAGCGCGGGCACACGCAGATTGACGACATTCAGCAGATAGAACAGATCCGCGCGAAACCGCCCGGCAGACACCTCATCCTCCAGCCTGGTGCGGCTGGTGGCGATGAAGCGCAGATCCAGCTCATGCTCGACATTCGACCCCAGGGGGGTGATCACCCGATCCTGCAACACCCGCAAGAGCTTGCCTTGAACCGCAACCGGCATCGCGCCAATATCATCCAGCAGGATGGTGCCGCCACGCGCATGGTCGAACTTGCCCATCCGCGCCCGGATCGCACCGGGAAAGGCACCTGCCTCGTGGCCGAACAACTCGGATTCGATCAGCGTTTCGGGCAAGGCGGAACAGGCGATGGCGATAAAGGGGCGTTCGGCGCGCGGCGACAAATCATGCAGCGCGCGCGCCACCACTTCCTTGCCGGTGCCGGTCTCGCCCACGATCAGAACATCGGCATCCGACGGGCCGATGGTGCGCATATCGCGCCGCAGCGCCACCATCGCATCCGAACGCCCCACAAGCCGCGCTTCCAGATCATCGGCCTGCCCTGCCACGGCGCGCAAGCGACGATTTTCCAGCACAAGGGCGCGAAATTCCAGCGCCCGCGCCGTGATCGAGGAAAGCTGCGCACCCGAAAACGGCTTCTCGATGAAGTCATGCGCCCCTTCGCGCATGGCCCGCACCGCCAGCGGCACATCGCCATGACCGGTGATCAGGATTACGGGAATATCGCTGTCGACCTCGTGGATGCGGTTCATCAAGGTCATGCCATCCATATCGGGCATGCGGATATCAGTGATGACCACACCGGCAAACCCGGCGGTGATCCGGTCCAGCGCCGAAGCCGCATCCGCCACCCCGACCGAGGTCAGTTCGGCCAGATCCAGCGCCTGAATGGTCGAGGCGCGCAGATCGGCATCATCATCGACCAGCAACACCTGCGCCTGTCTCATTGCGCGGCCTCTGCCGGGCGGGCCTGGGCGGCGCGCAGCGTCAAGGTGAATTCCGCGCCGCCATCAGGGTGGTTGCGAAAGGACAGGCTGCCGCCAAAGTCACGCATGATATTGTAGGAAATCGACAGCCCCAGCCCCAGCCCCTTGCCAACCTCCTTGGTGGAAAAGAACGGGTCGAAAATGCGCGCCAGCACCTGCTCGGGCACGCCCGGCCCGTGATCGCGCAGCACCACGATGACGCTGTCGCCGCGCTGCATCGCATGCAGCGTCAAGCTGGTGTCAGGCCGGCCTTCGACCGCGTCAATCGCATTGGTGATCAGATTGACCAGAACCTGCTGAAACCGCACCGCCCCGGCAGTGACCATCAATGGCGTCTCGCCCAGATCGACCTGAAGCGTGACACCGGCCTTGCGCAGACGCCAGCCCAGCAATTCCTGCGCATCCGCCACCACCTGCCCCAGATCGACCGGGCGCAGCTTCTGGTTGGGTTTGCGCGCAAAATTGCGCAGATGGCGGCTGATGCGGGTCATGCGGTCGATCATCCCCAGAATGCGGGTGATGTTGTCGCGGGCGTCCTTGCCGCGTGCGCGATCCAGCAACAGTTGCGCGTTCTCGGCATAATTGCGCGCGGCGGCAAGCGGCTGGTTGAATTCATGGCTCAGCGCTGCTGACATCTGCCCCAGCGCGGCCAACTTGCCCGCCTGTACCAGTTCCGACTGGGTCTGACGCAGGCGCGCCTCGGTGGCGCGGCGTTCGGCAATCTCGGCATGAAGCGCGGCGTTGGCCGCCCCAAGCTGCGAGGTACGCTGCTTCACGCGCGCTTCCAGCTCATCCTTGGCCGCTTGCTGCACCGCCAGCCTTTCGGCAAGCTGGCGACGCCTTTGCCACAATATCAACCCGCTCAGCACGATCAGCCCCAGCGCCAGCGCCCCCACCGCCACCACGCTGGCCGCCTGCATGCGCGCGGGGCGTGTGTTCAAAAGCACCTGCACGGTCCATTCGGCTTCGGGCATCGGGGCAGCAACCACCAGATATTCGCTGCGCGCCTGCCCCTGATCAGCCGTGCTCAGCAGATCGAAGCCACGCGCATCCCGCTGGCGCGAATAGTCGATCTGCCCGATCTCGGCATTGGCATAGCGGCGCGTGGCCTGCGTGCGCGCCAGACGCTCGGCGCTTAGCGGACCAAAGGATTTGAACAGCCAGTCCTGACGGTTCGACAGGAACACAATGCGTTCGGGGTCAGTGACGATGATGCGCATATCATCCGAGGCCCAGGTCTGCTCGATCTCGTCGACATCGATCTTGATCACCATCACCCCGCGGCGCTGCCCGGCCACATCAATCGGCGCGCCGAAATAATAGCCGCGTTTCAGTGATGTCGTCCCCAGCGCAAAGAACCGCCCCTCGCCATGATCCAGCGCGTCGTGGAAATAGGGCCGAAAGGCAAAGTTCCCGCCAACGAAGCTGTGCGGCTGGTCGAAATTGCTGGCAGCCAGCGTCTCGCCATCGCGGTACATGACATAGATATCGGACGCGCCAAGCTGCGTTGCGGTGTCACGCAGATACAGATTCGCCGCCAGTATCAGGTCTTCATTGCGCGGCGACAGCACCAGCGACCGGATCACACGCTGATCGGCGACAATGGCGGGCAGGCGCTCAAATCGGGCAAGCTGGCCGCGCAGCGCGGATTCGGTCAGGCTGAGCGTGTTCTGGCCGCGATCATGCAATTCGCCAAGGTAATGCGCAGTCGCGCGTTGCCAGACCAACACCCCGAGGCTGGCCAGAATGGCAGCCACGGCACCAGCCGCGACCAGCAGCGCAAGAAGGCGGGGCCGGCGCATATGCACACCCTTCAGATCAACGACCACTATCCAGACAAGCCCAAGCCCGGCGCAAAGTCAAATCCCGCCGATCAGGCATTGAACAGGAAATGCATCACATCGCCGTCACGCACGACATAGGATTTGCCCTCGACCCGCAATTTGCCGGCATCGCGCGCGCCCGCTTCTCCGCCGCAGGCGACATAATCATCAAAGGCAACGGTTTCAGCGCGGATGAAACCGCGCTCGAAGTCACCGTGGATGACACCTGCGGCTTGCGGGGCCAGCACGCCGACCGGGATGGTCCATGCGCGGGCCTCTTTCGGGCCGACAGTGAAATAGGTCTGCAAGCCCAAAAGCGCGTAGCCTGCCCGGATCAGCCGGTCGAGGCCAGCTTCCTCCAGCCCCATCTCGGACAGGAACAGCGCAGCCTCTTCGGCGTCAAGCTGGCTGATCTCTTCCTCGATCCGGGCTGAAATCACCACATGCGCGGCACCTTGCGCGGCGGCCATCTCTGCCACCTTTTGCGATTGCGCGTTTCCTGTCCCGGCAGAGGCTTCTTCGACATTGCACACAAACAGCACCGGCTTGGCGGTCAGCAATTGCAGCAGGCGCCAGGTTTTCATGTCCTCGACCGCGACATCGACGGTGCGGGCAGGTCGCCCCGCTTCCAGCGCGGCCAGCGCCGCGCGCAGCAGACGATCCTGATCCAGCGCTTCCTTGTCGCCGCCGCGCAGCTTGCGCGACAGGTTCTGCAGCCGCCGCTCGATCGAATCCATATCGGCGATCATCAGTTCGGTCTCGATGGTCTCTGCATCGGCCAAGGGGTCGATGCGCCCCTCGACATGGGTGACATCATCATCCTCGAAACAGCGCAGCACATGGGCAATGGCATCCACCTCGCGGATATTGGCCAGAAACTGGTTGCCCAAGCCCTCGCCCTTGGAGGCGCCGCGCACCAGCCCCGCGATATCGACAAAAGTCAGGCGCGCGGGGATCACCTCGCGCGATTTTGCGATCCCTGCCAGCTTGTGCAGCCGTGCATCGGGCACGGCGACATCGCCGGTATTGGGTTCAATTGTGCAAAAGGGGAAATTTGCCGCCTGCGCTGCGGCAGTTTTCGTCAGGGCATTGAACAAGGTCGATTTGCCCACATTCGGCAGGCCGACAATCCCCATCTTGAAGCCCATGACCAAATCCCTTTCTGACAGCATTGGTGGCGCTGGCTTTTAGGGGGAGTCCGGCCCGGTGACAAGGGCGGCCGGGATATGGGCAGCAAAGCGCGCAGGCCGCGCAGGCCGGACCATGCGCGGTAGCGCGGCTGGGTGGGTGTTGCGCGATGTCACGGCAGGGCGGGGTCTGCATCAGATCGCGGCGGGATGGGCGTTGCGCGCCCGTCACGGCAGCACTGCGGATCACCACGGCGCGAAACCGATCAATGCGCATCTCAACCGCGTCAACCGCGCGCGGGGGGGCATGATACCGCGCGCGGGGGGGGAGCGCATGATACCGCATCAAACCCGTGGGCCTGAAAAACCATGATACCGCGCGCGCGGGGGCATGATGTTATTGCAATGAGGGGGAAGTGATGGGCGCGACATGATACCGCGCGCGCGGGGGCATGATGCGGGTTCTAGCCGGGGCTGTAGCCCTTGCTGGCATGATACCGCGCGCGCGGGGGCATGATCAGTGCGCCATCACCAGATGATACATGATGGAACGACGGGCACGATCCCCCGACACATCGGGACCGGGTATCGGGACCAGATGTCGAGGCGTGCGGTGGCGGATATCTCCGGGCAGCGGGTCAATGCATCACCGGCACAAACAGCCCCGGCGGCCCGAACAACAGCCGCCGGACCACCACCAACAGCGCCTCAGGCGCTCAGCGCCTTGACCGGACGCACGCTTTCGGGTGCCACCGGATCGCGCAGCACATAGCCGCGGCCCCAGACGGTTTCGATGTAATTCTCGCCCCCCGTGGCCTCGGCCAGTTTCTTGCGCAGCTTGCAGATGAAGACATCGATGATCTTCAGCTCCGGCTCATCCATGCCGCCATAAAGGTGGTTGAGGAACATTTCTTTGGTCAAGGTTGTGCCCTTGCGCAGGCTGAGCAGCTCCAGCATCTGGTATTCCTTGCCGGTCAGATGGACGATTCGTCCATCCACCTCGACCGTTTTGGTATCCAGATTGACGGCAATCTCGCCAGTATGGATCACCGATTGCGAATGCCCCTGGCTGCGGCGCACAATCGCATGGATGCGCGCGACCAGTTCTTCGCGGTGAAACGGCTTGGTCAGGTAATCATCTGCCCCGCTACCGAAACCGCGCAGCTTGGTTTCGGTGTCGGATTCCCCGGTCAGGATCAGGATCGGCGTATCAACGCGCGCCAGCCTGATCTGACGCAGGACATCCAGACCACCGACATCCGGCAGGTTCAGATCCAGCAGGATCAGATCGTAATCATAGAGCTTGCTCAGCTCTATCGCCTCTTCCCCCATATCGGTGCTGTAAACATTGAAATTTGAATGCGTCAGCATCAGTTCGATGCTGCGGGCCGTTGTCGGGTCATCTTCAACGAGCAAAACGCGCATAAGGTTCTCCTCAATTCGTTCCTGAGACCAGACTGGTTGATAATCGTTAATTCTATGTTACCGTTAGTAACAGATTACAAAAACAATCTAAAGTTGTCTATATTTTTGCAACGCGGTCACTTTCAGCGCCTCGACCCCGTGCTGGACGATGGCCGCCTGCCAGAGCGAGAATTCCTCGGCGCTGAGGTCATAGCGTTCCAGCGCGGTCTGCTTGGTGATCAGGCCATGTTCAACCGCCAGCACCACCACTGCCTTGCGGCTGGCAACCCAGCGGCGCGTGTTTTCCGGCGGCAGATCCGCCAAAGACAGAACGCGCCCATCCGGCAGGGTGACAGCGCGCGGCCCTTCAACCTTTCTGATATACATCGGGTACCCTTTCCTTACCCCTACAAGACACCAGCTTGGCCTGTGCAAATTAATTGGTGGTTTACAAGCGCAGTTATCGGGTCTTGAGAATAGAACGCATTTTCCTATATTTTGCGCTCAATACCCCGGAGTACCGCCATGCCGTTCGACCCGCCCCTGAATTCGCTGGGCTTTGCCAAGCCGCCCGCGCAAACGCGCGTGCTCGTCGCCATGTCCGGCGGTGTGGACAGTTCCGTCGTGGCCGCGGAACTGGCCGCGCAGGGCTATGACGTGGTCGGCGTGACCTTGCAGCTTTATGATCACGGCGCGGCGCTGGCGAAAAAAGGCGCCTGCTGCGCCGGGCGCGACATTCATGACGCCCGCCGCGTGGCCGAGGAAATGGGTTTTCCCCATTACGTGCTGGATTACGAATCGCAGTTCCGCGACGCGGTGATCGACGAATTTGCCGATGCCTATCTGGCCGGGGCGACCCCGATCCCCTGCATTCGCTGCAATGAAAAGGTCAAGTTCCGCGACCTTCTTGAAACCGCGCGCGATCTGGGCGCCGATTGCATGGCCACCGGCCATTACATCCAGCGCCAGTTGGGGCCGCAGGGGCCGGAACTGCATCGCGGCGCTGATCCGGTGCGCGATCAGAGCTATTTCCTGTTCTCGACCACGCCCGAACAGCTTGACTTCCTGCGCTTTCCGCTGGGTCATCTGCGCTCCAAGGCCGAGACCCGCGCGCTGGCGGCGCGCTACGGGCTGAGCGTGGCCGACAAGCCCGACAGCCAGGATATCTGCTTCGTGCCCGATGGCGATTATGCGCGCGTGATCGAAAAGCTGCGCCCCGGCGCGGCCGAACCCGGCAAGATCGTGGACACCGAAGGCCGCGTTCTGGGCCGCCATGACGGCGTGATCCATTACACCATCGGCCAGCGCCGGGGTCTTGGGATTGGCGGGCTGACAGAGCCGCTTTATGTCGTGCGCCTTGACCCCGAGGCGCGGCGCGTGATCGTAGGGCCGAAATCGGCACTGGCCACGCGGGTGGTGCCGCTGCGCGAGATCAACTGGCTGGGCGATGCGCCCTTCACCGCACGCGCCGAATGGGAGGTATCGGTCAAGCTGCGCTCAACCCGCCCGCCTGCGCCGGCACTTCTGCGCCCGCTCTCGGACACTGAGGCAGAGGTGGTGCTGCTGGCCCCCGAAGAAGGCGTCAGCCCAGGTCAGGCCTGTGTGTTCTATGAAATCGAGGGCAGCCGGGTCCTGGGCGGCGGCTGGATCTGGAAAGGGCGCTAAGGGCGTCAAGGGCGGGGGGCGCTGCCCCCCTGCACCCCCCCGGAGTATTTCGGGCAAGATGAAGCAAGGGAGGGGGGATGCGTCCTCTGGTGATGAGCTGCGGGGATCCTTCTGGCGTGGGTCCCGAAATTGCGCTGAAGGCATGGCGCGCCCTGCAAGGCGAGGTGCCGTTTGTCTGGCTGGGTGATCCCGCGCATCTGCCGGAGGGCGCGGCGGTCGAGCTACTGAACGGGGCCGGGCCGGGCGGCGGCAGTGGCATGCCCGTCCTGCCGATGCGCTTTGCCGCCCCCGCCCGGCCCGGCCAGCCCGATCCGGCCAATGCGGACGGGGTCGTTGCCGCGATTGCGCGCGGGGTGGATCTGGCACAGGCAGGCGCAGCCTCGGGGCTGGTGACATGCCCGATCAACAAGGCCGCGCTGAAAGCCGGTGCCGGCTTCGGTTTTCCCGGCCATACCGAATACCTGGCCGATCTGGCCGGGGTGGAAGATGTCGTGATGATGCTGGCCTGCGCGGAATTGCGGGTGGTGCCGGTGACGATTCATATCGCGCTGGCCGAGGTGCCGCGCGCGCTGAGTGCTGACAAGCTGGAACGCGCGATCCGCATCACTCATGCCGCGCTTCGGCGCGATTTCGGGTTGGACGCGCCGCGTCTGGCGGTGGCGGGGCTGAACCCGCATGCGGGCGAGGGCGGGCTGATGGGGACGGAAGATGCGCAGCTGATCGCGCCGGTGCTGGACCGGCTGCGCCTTGAGGGCATGCAGATCACCGGCCCCCTGCCTGCCGACACCATGTTCCACAAGGCAGCGCGCGCGCGCTATGACGCGGCGATCTGCATGTATCACGATCAGGCGCTGATCCCGATCAAGACGATTGATTTTGCAGGCGGGGTGAATGTGACGCTGGGGCTGCCCTTCATCCGCAGCTCGCCCGATCATGGCACCGCCTATGACATTGCGGGCCAGGGGGTGGCGGACCCGTCCTCGCTGATTGCCGCGCTGCGCATGGCTTGGCAGATGGCGGGGCGGCGCGCATGATCGACAACCTGCCGCCCTTGCGCGAGGTGATCCGCGCCCATGATCTGCGCGCCAAGAAAAGCTTTGGCCAGAACTTCCTGCTGGATCTGAACCTGACCGCGCGGATTGCGCGCGCGGCGGGCGATCTGAGCGGCGCCGATGTGCTGGAAATCGGCCCCGGCCCCGGCGGGCTGACGCGGGGGCTGCTGGCCTCGGGCGCGCGCAAGGTGCTGGCGATCGAAAAGGATGCACGCTGCATGGGCGCGCTGGCCGAGATCGCCAAGGCCTATCCGGGCCGCTTGCAGGTGATCGGGGGGGACGCGCTGCAAATCGACCCGCTGGCGCATCTGACCCCCCCCATAAAGGTGGTGGCCAACCTGCCCTATAACGTTGGCACCGAATTGCTGATCCGCTGGATGACGCCTGCGCAGTGGCCACCCTATTGGCAGAGCCTGACGCTGATGTTTCAGCGTGAAGTGGCCGAGCGCATCGTGGCGCGGCCCGGATCGAAAGCCTATGGGCGGCTGGCGCTGATGGTGCAGTGGCGCGCCGAGGCGCGGATAGTGCTGACCCTGCCGCCAGAGGCGTTCACGCCCGCCCCCAAGGTCAGCTCCGCCGTGGTGCATATCACCGCACTTGATGAGCCGCGCTATCCGGCCGATGCGCGCATGCTGGAACGGGTGGTGGCGGCGGCCTTCAACCAGCGGCGCAAGATGCTGCGCGCGGCGCTGAAAGGGCTGCACCCGCAGATCGAGGCACTGCTGCAAGAGGCAGGCATCGCGCCAACGGCGCGCGCCGAGGAGATCGCGCTGGAGCAGTTCTGTGCGCTGGCGCGTGCTTTGACTACGGCGCCCCTTGCCCAGGGCTGACCGAAAATTTCTTGATTTTGCGCGACAGCTTACCTAGCGTCACATTGTAATTCACATTGTCGTTATTTCTGCAGCATTGGGCGCCATCATGAAATTTGTCATCCTGTCATGCCTTGCCTGCCTTGTGCTGGCCTCCTGCACTGGGCGCGACAGGGTATATCGCAATCATCAGGACCAGTATTGCGACGAGAACCTGATCTTCCTGCCGGATCAGGGTAAAGGCAGAAGGCATGAGCGCAACCTCAGCCCGGATGTGCTGACCTCTGCGAACGCGCCCAGAAAAGCGACCCCTGCGCATTGCCATTTCCAGCAGCATGCTGGCGCGTCAGAACCGGCGACGCTGGCAAGCCGGATCAATGGACAGGACAACCCGGCACACCGGTTCAATCTGGCCTTCGTGGAATTGTCGGAAGACGGCCGGTATCTGAAAGAAGAGCAGCTGACGAGACTTCGCAAATCGCTGAAGGAAAACAGCGCCGCCGGCAAACGCAACCATGTCATTATGTTCGTGCATGGCTGGCGCCATGATGCCGCGCTGGACAATGCCAATGTCCGCACCTTCCGGACATTGCTGAATTATTCCAGCAGCTTCGTGAAAGAACGCGACGAAAACGCCGTCGTGACCGGTGTCTATGTCGGCTGGCGAGGGCGCTCTTTTGGGGAGCCGACGAGGCGGGGCAAGCTTGGCAATGCTTTGGGCTTTGTAGGCAGTGTCTGGACCTTCTGGGCGCGCAAGCGTGCCAGTGAACGTATAGCCGCCGGCCTGCATGACCTGCTAGGCAGAATTGACGATGATCTGAAATCGTACTCGGCCAAACGACCCGCGCACCCTGACACGTTTTCGGTGTTTGGGCATTCGCTGGGTGGCAACATGATCGCGACTGCAGTCGAGGGTCCGCTTCTGCAAGCGTTGCATGATCATACGCCGGGGGATGAATTTGCATTGCCATTCGCAGATCTGATTGTTCTGCTCAACCCGGCGGCAGAGGCATCGAAAATGAACAGCCTCCAACGGAAAATTCGCCATAAGGCTGGCCTGCCCGATTATCGGCCTGAAAGGCAGGATTACATCGGCTCGATCGAGGAACGCCGCTTCGAAACCCTGTTCCCGATCACGCAAAGGCCCCGCTATCTGTCCATAACCTCAACCTGCAGCTGGTCTGAAATCGAGCGACCGTCAGGCGGACGCCCGAAATGTGACACGACGACCGGGGCAGTCTTCACGCTGGCCATGCGCCGAGACCTGAAATACGGCGAAGATGTCCGCGCCATCGGCCATCATGCGGCAGATTATCGCATCGGAAAAGTGACCGGAACTGAAAGAGATGCAGGCCTCACAAGGCGGCGGGTCTTTGGCCCGGAAGTCGGGGCCACGCATGACATGGTCACGAATCAGGCTCCAAAGGTCAGCACCACCTTTGCCGGTGCCGAGGATCCGCGCTACAATGACTGCCCCGCAATCGAACCTTGGCTTTTTCAGGCCCGAAGCCGTGCACAGAACAAATTTGGCAGAAGCTGGGATACCTCATACCAAAACAGGACCAGAAATGAGTTGCTGTCCTGGGACACAGAAGGACGCACGGTGATTGTCCAGATCAGGCATCATCTGGCGGTACCAGTGTCCGAGCGAGATCAATGGATGGCTGATCGCGATCAGGTCGGCGTCGAGCAGACAGTAAGATCGGTTGCCCCGGCGAATTCGCCGATATGGAATATGCGCGCTTACGACAACGTCATCAGCAAACATGGCGGGTTTCAGAACTATGCGATGTGGTGCGCGCTGTCGCAGATGGTGCTGGATAACGTGGCGGGCGGGCCGGAGTGATCCGCCACGCGCGCCCTGCCCGCCCCCAGGCGGATCGCCATGCGCCTGCACGCGCGAGGGCTTTACGCCCCCGCCCCCCATTCGCGCGGCGCGCGCAGAAAGGCTTCGACCGCGTCCAGCGTGGCCGTATCGAAATCGCCGCCGCGGCGGGCCTCTGCCAGCACATCCCACCATGTGCACAGATAATGCAGCTTGACGCCATGTTCGGCCAGACGCGGTTCGGTTTCGGGGAAGATACCGTAGTAGAAGATCACCGCCGTATGCGCGCAATCCGCGCCGGTGTCGCGGATGGCATCGACGAAGCTGAGCTTTGATCCGCCATCGGTAGTCAGATCCTCGACCAGCAGCACGCGCTGACCCTCTGACATCGCGCCTTCGATCCGCGCATTGCGACCGTAACCCTTGGGCTTCTTGCGCACATAGCTCATGGGCAGCGCCATGCGTTCGGCCACAAGTGCTGCAAAGGGGATGCCCGCCGTTTCGCCGCCTGCGATATTGTCGAACGCCTCGAACCCCGCATCCTCCAGCACGCGGCAGGTCAGGAAATCCATCAGCGATGACCGAATACGCGGAAAGCTGATCAGCTTGCGGCAATCGATATAGGTCGGCGCCTTCAGCCCGCTGGCGAAGGTAAACGGCTCTGCCGCGTTGAAATGCACCGCCTTGATGTCCAGCAGCATCCGCGCACTCAGGCGGGCGACAGTCTGGCGGTCGGGGTAGGTGGCGGGGATCATGGCTGTCCTCTGAAGCGTCTGGCCCGTGGCGCGGGCGGGGAGTTGAGTATTTTTGGCAAGATGAAGCGAGAGAGAGGGTCAGATCTCTTGCGTCACCTGCCAGTAAAGCGGGAAGCCGGGGTCGAACACCGTGACCGGCCCGGCCCCGGTGTCAATTCTGGCGGGATAAGTGACAGGGCTGTCGGTCTTTTCCAGTATCAGGGTCGTATCATTGACCGGCAGGCCATAGAAAGCCGGGCCGTGGCGGCTGACAAAGCCTTCCAGCCGGTCCAGCGCGCCTGCATCGTCAAAGACCTGCGCCAGCACTGAGAGGGTGTTGGTGGCCGTAAAGCAGCCCGCACAGCCACAGGCCGATTCCTTGGCGTCATCGGCATGGGGCGCGCTGTCGGTGCCCAGAAAGAAGCGCGGGTCGCCCGAGATCGCCGCCTTCAGCAGTGCCTGACGATGGGTTTCACGCTTGGCCACGGGCAGGCAGTAGTAATGCGGCTTGATGCCCCCCACCAGAATATGATTGCGGTTGATCACCAGATGGTGGGTGGTGATGGTCGCGCCCAGATCAGCGGGCTGGCTTTGTACATAGGCCACCGCGTCAGAGGTGGTGATATGTTCCATCACCACCCGCAGCCCCGGCGTGGCGCGGCGGATCGGGTCGAGCACGCGCTCTATGAATACTGCCTCACGGTCGAAGATGTCGATCTCGGGGTCGGTGACTTCGCCATGACACAGCAGCGGGATGCCTGCATCCGCCATTGCGTCCAGCACCCCGCGCACGCGGTCGAAATCGCGCACACCAGAGGCCGAGTTGGTGGTGGCCCCGGCCGGGTAAAGCTTGACCGCCGTGATGATCCCGGCGGCATGGGCAGCCACCACATCGGCAGGATCCGTAGCCTCGGTCAGATAGAGCGTCATCAGGGGCGTAAACCCGCTGCCGGTGACAGCAAGGATGCGGTCACGATAGGCCGCCGCCTGCGCGCCGGTCACGACCGGCGGCACCAGATTGGGCATGATGATCGCGCGCGCGAAATGGCGCGCGGATTCAGGCGCGATCCCGGCCAGCATCGCGCCATCGCGCAGATGCAGATGCCAGTCATCGGGGCGGGGTATGGTAAGCCGCGTTTGCATGGAATTTTCCTAGCCAAAACCGCCGCCCAGTTCCAGCCCCAATGCGCGCGACAGATATGAAGGGGGTGCGGCAGGCGGGAACGGTGCGTGACACTACCGCCCCGCAGCGCCCGGCCCAAAGGTCTCGCGCGCCATCGCCGCCCCTTTGGGGCGCAGGCTCAGCAGGCCCGCGCGGCGTTCGATCAACCCGCGATCATGGGCGCGCAGAATGGCCGCGCGGGCGCGGGCATGGGTCCAGCCCAGATGGGTCATTATCGCATCCAGCGTGTTTTCGCGGGCCATCGCGTCGGTGCCCTGATGCGTGGCCAGATGCGCGACCAGCACGGCGCTGTCATGATCGGCCCGCACGCGCCCGCGCCGCAATCCCTGCGCCAGCAGCCCGCGCCCGGGCGCAAACAGCAACGCCAGCGCAAACCACAGCCCCGTCATCGATGCCATCATCCCGCCAATGGACACATCCCATTTGACCGCCAGCCAGTAGCCTGACAGACAGGAGGCGAGCGACAGTGCGACTGCCAGCGCCATCATCAGCCACAGCCGTCGCGTCAGCAGATAGGCGGTGGCCGGGGGCACGATGACAAAAGCGATGAACAGCACCGCCCCCACCGCATCGAACGCGGCCACGGCGGTCACGCTGGTCAGGGTCAGCAGCGCGTAATGCATTACCCCCGGCGCAAACCCCAGCACCAGCGCCAGACCGGGGTCAAAGCTGCTGAGCTTCAGTTCCTTCCAGAATCCCAGCACGAAGGCCAGATTGACCGCCATCACCACGCCAAGGCTTGCGACCGAGACCGGGATTTCCAGCCCCCAGAGCGAAACCCGGTGCAGCCAGACAAAGCCGATCTCGCCCAGCAGCACCGAATCCACATGCAGATGAATGTCGCGCGCATGCAGCGCGATCAGCAGCACGCCCGCAGCAAACAGCGCCGGAAATACCAGCCCGATCGCGGCATCCATCTTCACCAGGCCAGAGCGCGCCAGCCATTCGACCGCCAGCACGGTCAGCACCCCTGTCAGCGCCGCCCCCAGCAATTGCAGCGGGCCAGAGATTTGCGCGGTCAGCATCCATGTAATCACAATGCCGAAGACAATCGAATGGCTGATTGCATCGGTCAGCATCGAATTGCCGCGCAGCACAAGGAAGGTGCCCAGCACGGCGCTGGAAATGCCGACAAGGCAGCCGGTCAGCAGGATCATGGCAGGGATCGAGTCGAAAAAGGCCGCGATCATGCGCCCTGCTCCTCTGCGTCGGTTTCAGACCGCCCGGCCAGAAGCGCGGCCTCGCGATACCCTGCGCTGGTCAGTTCCCAATGCGGGGTGGTTTCGGGCGGGTGGCTGACGGCGCGAATCAGTCCGCGCTGCTCCAGCCGCGCCAGATGCTGCGCCGAAGGCGTCACGCCCAGCGCCGCGTGCAACATGCCGTGCTCGGTCTTGTAGCGCGGGTCATCATGCGCGCGCGCCAGCGCATGCAGTGTCAGCAAGACGCGGCCATCGCCAATGCGCGCGCGGGCGCGGCGCGCAGCCCATGCCTGCCACACCAGCCCGCGCCCCGGTGCAAGCAGCAACGACACCACCACAGCGCCCGTGGCCAGCAACACCACCACCGGCCCCGTGGCCAGCCCCCGCCCAAAGGCGCTGATCAGCGCGCCCCCGGCCCCGCTGGCCGCCCCGATCAGCGCCGACAGCGCCACCATCGCCCCCAGCGATGCTGTCCATTGCCGTGCTGCGGCGGCAGGCGCGATCAGAAGCGCGACCATCAGCACCACCCCCACCAGTTGCAGCCCGATTACAATCGCCAGCGCCACCATGATCGTCAGCAACCCTTCCAGCGCCGTCACCGGCAGGCCAGAGGCGCGCGCGAAATCGGGGTCGAAACTGACCAGCTTGAATTCCTTCCACAAGCCCGCCACCAGCGCCAGCGTGACCAGCCCGACGCCGCCCATGATCCACAGATCGCTGCGCAGGATCGCGGCGGCCTGCCCGAACAGGAAGCTGTTCAGCCCCACGCTGGCCGCCCCGCCCTGCCCCTGCAGATGGGTCAGCAGCACCACCCCCACGGCGAAGAACACGCTTAGCACTATGCCCAGCGCGGCATCGGTCTTCAGCCTTGTGCTGCGGATGATCAGCATCATCACCAGCGCGGCCAGCGTGCCGGTGAAAAACGCACCCGCCAGAATGCTGCCCAACTCGCGCCCGCCCGCAATCAGGAAGCCCAGACAGATACCGGGCAGGGCTGCATGGGCCAGCGCATCGCCGATCAGGCTTTGACGACGCAGCAGCGCAAACGCCCCCAGCATGCCGCTGATCGCCCCCAGAAGCGCCGCGCCCAGCAGCACGGTCTGAACGATACCGCCAGTGAAGACCCCTGCCAGGGCGGTCATGGCGGCGACCCGGCCGTGCCAGAGGCCGCAATGACCGCCAGTTGCCGCCCGTAAGCTGCGCGCAGATTATCGACGGTATAGACCTGATCGACCGGCCCCTGGGCGATGATGCGGCGATTGAGGATCACCATCCAGTCGAAATTGCGCCGCAGCGTGGTCAGATCATGATGCACCACGATCACGGTCTTGCCCGCATCGCGCTGGCGCTTCAGCAGCGTCATGATCACATCTTCGGTGGTGGCATCGACCCCGGCCATCGGCTCGTCAAGGATCAGGATCGGCGCATCCTGCACCAGCGCGCGGGCGATGAAGACGCGCTGTTGCTGCCCGCCCGAAAGCTGGCTGATCTGGCGGCTGGCGTAATCCTGCATACCCACCTCGGCCAGCGCGTCGATTGCGCGCGCGCGCTCACGCCTGCCGGGGCGGCGCAGCCAGCCCAGACGGTGATAAAGCCCCATCTCGACCACATCGCGCGCGGTGGTGGGGAAATCCCAATCCACGCTCTGGCGCTGGGGCACATAACCGATCCGGCCGCGCATCTGCGACGCCACCCGGCCCAGAAAGCGCACATGCCCCGCCACCGGGCGCACCAGCCCCAGCGCGGCTTTCAGCAACGTCGATTTGCCCGACCCGTTCGGCCCGACAATGGCGCACATCACCCCCGGCGGCACATCCAGATCAATATCCCACAGCGCAGGCACATCGCCATAGGTGACGGTCAGATCCTCGACATGCAGCGCCTGATCGGGTTCGTGAAGGGCATCATTTTGCATGGGGTGTCCTGATGAAGGAAACACGCGCAGCGCCACTGGCACCGCGCAAGCCAAGCCTTATCCGATTGGCCGGTCTAATGCGAGATCCCCCAGTGATCGGCCCAGCCCTGCAAGGCATCGGGCCAGTCGGGCAATGCGCCGCCCAGCGCCGTGACGATGGTGATGGCATTGGCGCGCATCATGCCGATATAGCTGCCCTCTGGCGTGCCGCTATCGCCCATCGCGTCAGAGAAAAGCTCTCCCCCGATCACGACATCGCCACCACGGCTTTGCACCTCGGCCACCAGCGCCTGAACAGTGCGGGGGCTGACCGTGGTTTCAACAAATACCGCAGGCACGCCGCGTTCGATCACGAAATCGGCCACCTCGCGGATATCGGCGATGCTGGCCTCGGTCGTGGTGGAAATACCTTCAATCGCCTCTGACGCCTCGACCCCATAGGCATCGGCGAAGTAGTAGAAGGCGTCATGCGCTGTCACCAGAAGCCGCTGGCCTTCGGGGATGGTGGCGATGGCTTCGCCCAGCCAGTGATGCAGCGCATCAAGCTGCGCGGTCAGGGTCATGGTGTTTTCCGCCATATCAGCGGCGCAACCGGGGCGCTGATCAGCGATGGCATCGGCGATCACCGGCGCGATGCGCGCCCAGCGCTGCACATCCATCCACAGATGCGGGTCGGTTGCGCCCGGCTCGTCCGGGTCTTCCAGAAGATCCGTATCCGCAAATGCCGCCCCCGCCAGCCCCAAAGTGGGGGTGCGGTCGCGAAAGCGGTCCAGCGTCTCGGCCAGCCGCTCTTCCAGCGACTGATCGACATAGAAGATCAGTTCGGCCTCGGCGATGGCGCGGACATCGCTGGGACGGGCAGAGTAGTAATGCGGGTCCACCCCCGGCCCCATCAGGGTTTGCACAGTGGCGCAATCGCCCGCAACCTGCTGCGCGATATCCGCGATCATGCCGACCGTGGCCAGCACTTTCAGGGGCGGCTCTTCTGCCTTCGCAGGCACCGCCAGGGCCAAAACCGCCGATGCGGCCAGAACCGGGGAAGTCGCAGGGAAAGAACGCATGGGGTGCTCCGTGTTGATTGCTCTGCGCACTTCATAAATGCAAATGAGAAGCATTTGCAACAGTAAATGTCAATCCTTCCGGATCGAAATTTCTTGACAGGCCATTTTTCAGTAAACGCGCGCGACCACGTAATCGGCCAGGTCAGCCAGCATCTGGCGCAGCGGATGCTCTGGCAGGGGTTCCAGCGCGGCTTTGGCGCGCGCGCCCCAGTCCAGCGCCTCGGCGCGCGTGCTTGACAGCGTGCCATGTCGGGCCAGAAGACCCAGCGCATGGTCCAGATCGCCCGCTTGCTGCTGGCCCTTTTCCAGCACGCGCCGCCAGAAGGCCCGCTCTTCGCCACCTGCTGACGCAATCGCGCGGATCACAGGCAGGGTCAGCTTGCCTTCGCGGAAATCATCGCCGATATCCTTGCCGATGCCGTCCCCTGCCCCGCCATAATCCAGATAATCATCGACGATCTGGAAGCTGATGCCCAGCGCATCGCCATAATCGAACAGCGCCCTGATCTGCGCCTCGTCAGCGCCGGCCAGCACGGCCCCTGCTTCGGTCGCGGCTGAAAACAGCGCCGCGGTCTTGCCGCGAATGACGCGCAGATACTGATCTTCCGTGGTGGCGATGTTCTGCGCCGTGGTCAGTTGCAGCACCTCGCCCTCGGCAATGGTGGCAGAGGCATTGGCCAGAATGTCCAGCACCCGCAATGACCCGCATTCCACCATCAACTGAAACGCGCGCGCAAACAGGTAATCGCCCACCAGCACCGAGGATTTGTTGTCCCACAGCAGATTGGCCGTGGCCCGCCCGCGCCGCTTGCGGCTTTCATCGACCACATCATCATGCAACAGCGTCGCCGTGTGGATGAATTCGACCGTCGCGGCCAGATGATGGTGATGCTGCCCCTGATAGCCGCAGATGCGGCTGGCGGCCAGCACCAGCATCGGGCGGATGCGCTTGCCGCCCGCCTCGATCAGATGGGCCGTGACTTCGGGGATGCGCGGGGCATGTTCGGATGCCATGCGCGCGCGGATCAGCGCATTGACCTGCGCCAGATCATCGCCCAGATATTCCGCCAACATCTCATGCGGTGCCCGCTGCATAAACTGACTGTCCATTGCCCCCATCGCGCCGCGTCTCGACAAAGCCTGCGATCAGACTTTACTGTGTTGCCATGAAAGAACTGCTGCGCACGACCGACCCCACGATCATCCCGTTTGCCACCGCCCTTCTAGAAGGAGAGGGTATAGAGGTGTTCGACATCGACGTCCATATGCACACGATCGAATCGACATTGGGCATGATGCCGCGCAGATTGATGGTGCGGCGCGAGGATCATTTCATGGCTGTCTCGATCCTGCGTGAAAACGGGGTGCCGCTGCATGGCTGAGCCGCCAGATGCGGATGCGGCGCTGACGCAAGACGCGTTTCTGGACGGTCAGGTCATGATCGCGCAACCGCGACAGGGCTATCGCGCGGCAACCGATCCGGTCTTTCTGGCCGCCAGCATCCCGGCTCGGCCCGGTCACAGCGTTCTGGAACTGGGCTGCGGGGTGGGTGTGGCCACACTGTGCCTGAATGCGCGCGTGGCAGGGCTGCGGCTGTGCGGGGTCGAAGTGCAGCCCGAATATGCCGCACTTGCCCGCCGCAATGCCGCCGCAAATGGCGCGCAGATGCAGGTGATCGAGGCCGATCTGACCCGCCTGCCCGCCGATCTGCGCGCGCAAAGCTTTGACCATGTCATCGCCAACCCGCCCTATTACGCCGCCCACGGCCCCGCCGCACAGGATGCAGGGCGCGACCGCGCCTTGCGCGAAGCCACGCCGCTGGCAAATTGGGTCGATGTCGCGCTGCGTCGCTGCCGCGATGGCGGGCATGTCACGCTGATCCACCTTACCGAACGCCTGCCCGATCTGCTGGCCGCATTTCAGGGGCGTGCCTCTGCCGTGGTGCTGCCCTTGGCCGCGCGCGCGCAACGCCCGGCGCGGCGTATCATCGTGCAGGCGCGCAAGGGCGGGCGGGCGCCCTTCACATTGCTGCCGCCGCTGGTCATCCATCAGGGCGACAGCCACCCCGGCGATGGTGAATATTTCACCGATACTGTGCGCGCGATCATGCGCGACACAGCCGCGCTGGATTTGCAGGCAATGGCGCGGCGATAAGCGCTTGCCCCTGCGCGTGGCCCATTGCATTAGGGGGCATGGCGCGCCAACTCGATTATCTGACGCTTTGCGAAATCTTCCGCCGGTTCCATGCCGCCGAGCCTGAACCAAAGGGCGAGCTGGAGCATGTCAACGCCTTCACGCTGGTGGTGGCAGTGGCGCTTTCGGCGCAGGCCACCGATGCGGGTGTCAACAAGGCCACACGCGGGCTGTTTGCCCTGGCCGACACGCCCGAAAAGATGCTGGGCCTGGGCGAAGAGGGCGTGATCCAGCATATCAAGACCATTGGGCTTTATCGCAACAAGGCCAGGAACGTCATCAAGCTTTGCCGCATTCTGGTCGAACAATATGGCGGGCAGGTGCCATCGTCGCGCGCCGCGCTGCAAGCCCTGCCCGGTGTCGGGCGCAAGACCGCCAATGTCGTGCTGAATATGTGGTGGCGCCTGCCCGCGCAGGCGGTGGACACGCATATCTTCCGCGTCGGCAACCGCACCGGCATCTGTCCGGGGCGCGATGTCAATGCCGTCGAGCGCGCGATAGAAGACAACATCCCCGCCGAATACCAGCTTCATGCCCATCACTGGCTGATCCTGCATGGCCGCTATACCTGCAAGGCGCGCAAACCCGCCTGCGCGGCCTGCCTGATCCGCGATCTTTGCGAATATGAGGACAAGACCCTATGAAGACCTACCAGATTGCCGGGATCGGCAATGCCATTGTCGATGTGATTTCCACGGTGGATGACCGCTTCCTTGACCGCATGGGCGTCCATAAGGGCATCATGCAACTGATTGACCGCGATCAGGCAGAAGCACTTTATTCCGCCATGCCCGCGCCGGAACAGGCCTCTGGCGGGTCGGTGGCCAACACGCTGGCAGGTCTGGGCAGGCTGGGGCTGCGCGCGGCCTTTCTGGGGCGCGTGAAGGATGACGCGCTGGGGCAGTTCTATGCCGCCGACACCGCCGCGATGGGGGCGGCTTTCGTCAACAAGCCGGTGCCGAATGGCGAAGTGCCGACCTCGCGCAGCATGATTCTGGTGACACCCGATGGTGAGCGTTCGATGAATACCTATCTGGGGATTTCATCGGAATTCGGCCCAGAGGATGTTGATGAATCCGTCATCGCGGATAGCGAGATCGTGTTTATGGAAGGCTATCTGTTCGACAAGGACAAGGGCAAGGCAGCGTTTGAAAAAGCCGCGCGTGCCTGCCGCGCCGCGGGCGGCAGGGCCGGGCTGACCCTGTCGGATCCGTTCTGTGTGGACCGTCACCGCGATGATTTCCGCGCGCTGGTGGCCGAACAGATGGATTTCGTGCTTGGCAATGAACAGGAATGGGTGTCGCTCTATCAGGCGAATGATCTGGATGATGCGGTTGCGCAAGCAGCAAAGGACTGTGCGCTGGTGGTCTGCACCCGCTCGGGCGATCCGGCCTGGATCGTCCAGAATGGCCATCGTATTGAAGTCCCCGTGCAGATGGTGACGCCGGTCGATACAACCGGCGCGGGCGATCAGTTCGCCGCCGGGTTCCTTTACGGGCTTGCCACCGGGCGCGACATGGCGATTGCCGGGCGCATGGGCTGCATCGCAGCGACTGAAGTGATCGGCCATATCGGCGCGCGGCCAAAGACCGATCTGCGCGCGGCATTTCAGCGCGTGGGGCTTGTGGACTAAGCACACGCTTGTTTTGCGCACAAGGTTGCGGCAAGCTGGCACGATCCGACCGGAGGGAGCCATGAAACACCAATTTGCCGCCTTTGCCGCCTGCTGCCTGCTGGCGCTGCCTGCACAGGCCGACCCGTTCATCGAAGCGCTGGAAACCGCCATCGAGGCATACCGCGACGGCGATCTGCAATATGCAGAGGATGAACTGGCCGAGGCCCGTCGCCTGCTGGGGTCGATGAAAACCGCGGGGCTGGCGAATTTCCTGCCCGAAGCGCCCGATGGCTGGACCCGCGATCTGGACACCGAAGGCGGGCAGATGCTGGGCATGTTCGGCGGTGGCACAATGGCCAAGGCCAATTATTCGGGCAATGGCCAGCGCTTCGAGATCAGCCTGATGGCCGATAACCCGATGGTGGCGCAGCTGGCGATGATGCTGGGCAATGCCGATATGATTGCGCAGATG
Organism: Paracoccaceae bacterium; assembly: GCA_020832655.1. Classification (GTDB taxonomy): domain Bacteria; phylum Pseudomonadota; class Alphaproteobacteria; order Rhodobacterales; family Rhodobacteraceae; genus Roseinatronobacter. The sequence goes on along the minus strand of JAFIEF010000019.1, from coordinate 13,615 downwards.
GGCGGACGGGTCGAACGCATCAACCGCGTGCGCTTCCTGCGCGAGGACAGAAGCCTGCGCAGCATCATCGGCAACCGCATTCTGGTGCAGGCCGAAGGCGCTGATCCCGAACTGATGATCCCGCTGCTGGAACAGATGGATTTCCGCGCGATGGAAGGCTTTGGCGGGTAATCGCGCATCGGCTGATCTTGCACCGCCAGCCGCCAGCGCCCATATCACCCCCGACAGCTAACAGGGATACAGAAGATGGGATATGCAAAGACAGCCATGCTGATGGCCGCGATGACCGCGCTGTTCATGGGCGTGGGCTATGCGCTGGGGGGTGGGGCTGGATTGCTGATCGCGCTGGCAGTGGCGGCCGGCATGAACGCCTATGCCTACTGGAATTCCGACAAGGCCGTGTTGCGCATGCACAATGCGCAGGAATGCAACAGCCAGATCCATCCCGACCTGCAACGCATGGTGCATAAACTGGCCGATGACGCCGGAATGCCCCCGCCGCGGGTCTATGTCATCGACGAGGACCAGCCCAACGCCTTCGCCACTGGCCGCAATCCCGAAAACGCGGCCGTGGCGGCCACCACCGGGTTGCTGCGGCGCATGTCGCCCGAGGAAGTCGCCGCCGTCATGGCGCATGAGCTGGCCCATATCCGCAATTACGACACGCTGATCATGACCATCACCGCGACATTTGCGGGCGCGATTTCCATGCTGGCAAATTTTGCGATGTTCTTTCGCGGCGGGCGCAATCAGGGCGCGGGCGGTGTGATAGCAATGTTGCTTGTCATGATTCTGGCCCCGATGGCAGCGGCGGTTGTTCAGATGGCGATTTCACGCTCGCGCGAATACGAGGCCGACCGCGTGGGCGCGGAAATCTGCGGCAACCCGCTCTGGCTGGCTTCGGCGCTGGAAAAGATCCAGGGCTTTGCATCGCGGATCGACTACGACAAGGCCGAACAGAACCCCCAGACCGCGCATATGTTCATCATCAATCCGCTGCATGTGCATAAGCGCGACAAGCTGTTCTCGACCCACCCAAACACCGAAAACCGCATTGCAGCGCTGGTGCGGCTGGCGCAGGATCACGGCATCAGCAGTGCCACAGCGGCCTCCTCATCGTCAGGGCGCGCGCGCAACCCCTGGGGCTGACCCGGCGGCGCGCCTGTGACCGATGGCAGGCCGTCAGGGCGTGGATCGCTATTCCTTGGCGTCGCCCTGACTGTCCGGCGCTTCGGTGGCCGCCCCCTTCTGCTCAGCGTGCTGACCGGCAATCTCCACCAGTGCGACCAGCCGGGCATTGTGCAATTCCTGCGCCAGCGCAGGCAGGTCGTTGCGCTCGGCATACTGCTTCATGGCGTCAAGCTGCGCGACCAACCAGTCATGGCACATGTCATCATTCCCTCTGTTGCGCAGGCAGCTTGCTGCCCGGACCGGTCGCTGCAACAGACGATACGCGCCGCGCCTTTCCAAAGCGTTGACGCAACAACAGATCAGCGCCGCCCCGATGACCGGGACGGCGCTGCAGATTTTCTATTCACCAGATGGTCGGCGCCGGATCAGTTGCCGGTCAGTTCGCGCAGACGATCCACCACCTGCTGCAGCAAATCGGGGTTGTCCCCGGCCGCCTGCAACAGTGCTTCGATAGAAACACGGTCAGACATGCTCAGCCCGGCGGCGTCAATCCGCGCACGGATCGCATCGACCGACAGATCAAGGCCCAGATCTTCGACGGCAACAGCTTCTTCGATGGCATCTGCAGTCGCTTCAGCGGCCTCTGGCGACATCTCGTCCGCAGCTTCGTCGATGGCGTCAGACAATTCTGCCGCATCGCTGGCAGGCTCTTCGATGATGTCCTCGACCAGGCTTTCCACTGACTCGCTGACTGCGTCAGTGCCGGCTTCGACGGCATCTTCGACGGTCTCAACGGCTTCGTCTGCGACCTCTTCCAGCATCTCTTCGACGCTGGGCTGTTCTTCCTCGACCGGGGCTTCTTCTTCGATTGCCACCGGCTCTTCGATTTCGACCTCTTCGGGTTCGATCACATCCGTGACCGGCTCTGGGGCCGGTACAGGTTCTTCACGCGACTGGAGGCCGAACCAAAGCCCGACCGCGACAGCCGCAGCAGCAATCAAGATCAATACTGACTTGTTCATCAGACAGTTCCCTTACCTTCAACAAACACTGGCTGGCAAATATTATACTTTTCTGCGATTGCATAGTGAATAACGCCGCAGGTGTGGAAACATCGCTGTTACCGCGCCTTGATCGGCATCTTCGCGCTTGAATCGCACCCGCGCCACCCTTATTCTGCGCGCCAATAACAATCTTGAAAGGAACTTTGCCATAGCCCGCAGACCGCATAACGCCCCGCCGCAACGTGACACTGGCCCGCGCGTCAATGACCGCATCCGCGCGCCAGAGATACGCCTGATCGGCGCAGAAGGCGAAAATCTGGGCGTCGTTTCGCCCGCGCAAGCCCTGACCCTGGCCGAGGAGGCCGGGCTGGATCTGGTCGAAATCTCGCCCAATGCGAGCCCCCCGGTCTGCAAGATCATGGATTTTGGCAAATACAAATACGAAATGCAAAAGCGCGAAGCCGAGGCGCGCAAGAAGCAGAAGATCATCGAGATCAAGGAAGTCAAATTCCGCCCCAACACCGACACGCATGATTACGATGTGAAGATGCGCAATGTCGTGCGGTTTCTGGAAGCCGGCGACAAGGTGAAGGTAACGCTGCGCTTTCGCGGGCGCGAAATGGCGCATCAGAATATCGGCGCGGAACTGCTTAACCGGGTGGCCGATGACATTGCCGAAATCGGCAAGGTCGAAAACATGCCCAAGATGGAAGGGCGGCAGATGATCATGATGATCGCGCCGCGCTGACCCATCTGCCGGTTGGTTTCAGACAGCCCGAGCCGCGCGCGGTTCGGGCTGTTTTCCTTTGCTCAGCGCATCAGTTCCGGCGCGCGTTGCGCCAGCGCCTGCGCGATATTGTCATCGAGCGGCGCGCCGGTAGTCTTCAGGATGAAGCCCAGCGTCAGATACATGCCTGCCGTGGCCAACAGATCCAGCACAGCTTCGCGCCCCAATTGATCTTCCAGCGCGGCAAGCTGACCGGGGGACAATTCGGCATGATCAAACAGCGCATCAACGGCCTGGGCCAGCAATGCGTCATCGGGCTGCATCCCCGCCACCGGCCCGGCCAGCGCGGCGATGCGCGGCCTGGTCAGGCCCACATCCAGCCCCCGGATCACATGCTGGTTCCATTCATAGCTGGACCCCAGCCGATGCGCGAGCCGCAGGATCGCCACCTCGGCGCGTTCCGGCCCCAGCGCGGTCCGGGTCACGATATGGCGGCGCAGATCGGCCCAGGCGCGCAACAGCGCGGGGTGATGCGCCATCACGCGATAGACATTCAACTGCCCCGCGAAACCGTCGCGCATATCGGCAATCTCGCGCGGCCAGTCGGCATCTGACAGCGGTGCGAAATCAGCCTGTGTCATTGCGCCACGGCAGCGTTGAGCGCCTGCGACAGGCGTTCGGTGATCTGGGTCAGATCATCCTCTGTCACGATGAAGGCCGGGGCCAGCAACACATGATCGCCCTTCACACCATTGATGGTGCCGCCCATCGGATAGACCATCAACCCGCGCGCCATCGCCGCTGCCTTGATACGCGCATGCAGCTTGTGCGCGGGATCAAAAGGCGCCTTGCTGTCACGCTCGGACACCAGTTCGATGGCCTGAAACAGCCCCCTGCCCCGGATATCGCCGACATTCGGGTGCTGGCCGAAATGGGCCTGCAACTGGTCGTTCAGCACCGCCCCCATCTTGCGGACATTTTCCAGCAGATTGTCGCGCCGGATCACCTTTTGCACCGCCAGCCCGGCGGCTGCGGCCATCGGATGGCCCATATAGGTGTGGCCATGCTGGAAGAACCCCGTCCCGTCCCTGATCGCATCAAATATCTTCTGGCTCAGCAGCGTGGCCCCGATCGGCTGATAGCCGCCGCCCAGCCCCTTGGCGATGGTCAGCAGATCGGGGCTGATCGCGTCAGCCTCGCAGGCATACATATACCCCGTGCGCCCCATGCCGCACATCACCTCGTCCAGGATCAGCAGCACGCCATATTTGTCGCAGATTGCGCGGATGCGCTTGAAATAATCACCCACGGGCGGCACCGCCCCCGCCGTTGCGCCCACCACAGGTTCGGCGACAAAGGCTGCGACCGTTTCGGGGCCAAGCTCCAGTATCTTGGCCTCCAGCTCGCCCGCCGCACGCGCGGCATAATCGGCATCCGATTCGTCCGCGCGCTGTTCGCGGTAAGCAAAACAGGGCGCGATATGATGAGCCTGCATCAGAAGCGGCTTGAACTGCGCGCGCCGCCACTCATTGCCGCCTGCCGCCAGCGCCCCCAGCGTGTTGCCGTGATAGCTTTGCCGCCGCGCAATGACATGACGCCGCTGGGGCTGACCGATTTCGGTGAAATACTGCCGCGCAAGTTTCAGCGCGGTTTCCACTGCCTCTGACCCGCCAGAGACCAGATAGACATGGCTAAGCCCTTCGGGCGCGTCAGAGATCAGCATCTCGGCCAGGTCTTCGGCCGCATCGGTGGTGAAAAACCCGGTATGGGCATAGGCAAGCTGGTCGAGCTGGGCATGCACTGCGGCCAGAACATCAGGATGAGCATGACCCAGACAGGACACCGCCGCGCCGCCACAGGCATCGATATAGCTGTTTCCATCACTATCGGTGAAGCGGATACCCTGCGCGCTGACAGCCTTGCGCGGCGGGGTGTGAATGGAACGATGCAGCAGGCGGGTCATGGCGAAACCTCTTTCGGGTCATGGAAAAACGTGTTCAGCGCAGCAAGCTGGCGGTCCAGCCCGTCAAGCCGCGCCAGTGTCGCGGGATCATCGGCGCGCGCCACCAGCGCGGCCAGAATTTCGGCAATCAGGAAGGCCGGGGTCATGCTGTGCAGGAAAGAGGCGCTGTGCGTGGGCACGATCAGCGCCACCGCATCCGGCACGATCAGCGGCGAGAGCGGCCCATCGGTCAGCGCCACCACCTGCACGCGCTGCGCATGGGCTTGCGCCACGGCCTCGACCACGCTGCGCGTATAGGGGGCAACCCCGCAGACCAGCAGCGCATCTTGTGGCCCTGCGCGCAATAGCGGGTCCAGCCCGCTGCCTGCCGCATCGCCCAGAAACTGCGCACGGTCGCTGACCAGCGACAGCGCATAATGGAAATGCCACGCCACCGCATGGCTGGAACGCCGCCCCAGGCTGAACACGCGCCGCGCCTGCCCCAGGATTTGCGCCGCTTGTGCCAGCGCATCCAGCAGGTCCGGGCGGGTCATCTGGCCCATCTGTTCGCCCGCATGGGTCAGCATTGCGCGCGCGGCGGCCTCGGGGCTGCCCGCCTCCAGCGGCAAGCGCTCCTCTGCGCGCCCTGACAACCCTTGCTGGGCATGGCGCATGGATTGCGCGTGCAATGCGCGCACAGCGTCATAGCCATCAAAGCCCAGCGCCTGCGCCAGCCGCGTCATTGTGGCGGGCTGCACCCCGGCGCGGCGGGCCTGTTCGCGCATCGACAGCAACGCGGCATCCTGCGGATGCTCCAGCACCCAGCGCGCGGCCTTCTGCATCTGCACAGGCAAGGTCGCGAAATGGGCCGAAAGGCGGGTGGCAAATGCATGTGTCATGCGCGTTGCATAGCAGGGCGCATGGGCCAATGCAACATATGTTTCATCATATGATTATTATGTTTCATTCATGCAGGTCACAGCGGCACGCCTTGCGCCGGACACAGGCCCGGCTTCGCCTGAAAGCCGATCCCCCGTGCCAGCAGGCACATGCGCCCGTCGGGCCATGTCACGCTCACGGCCCAGCGCGCAGCGTCATCGGGGGCCACAAACAGCTCCACCACAGCGCGCCCCGCCAGCCCGAATGCGTGACGCGACTGCCCCGCAACCGACAGGCTTTCCAGCATCTGCGCGCGCGGCGCGCAAGGCGGGGATTGCGCAATTGCGGGCTGGGCAGAAAGCGCGAGCACAAGGCATTTGAGCATAATCAACAAGCGCATAAGAAATCCTTTCGCAGCCGGTGTCAGCCCACAAGACTGGCAGGCCGCGCCCAAATTCCGGTAAAGGCAGCGCGCGCCGGATGCCGCGATGCAGCAAAATCCCCTTGCCATTTGTGACCGGAACTGCTGTGTTGCGCGCAACTTTGTTACGAGGAGAGACTCATGGACACGCGCCCCTTCCGCTCGGTTCTGTATATTCCCGGCTCCAAAGAGCGCGCGCTGGAAAAAGCCACGGGGCTTGCGGCAGATGCCATCATTTTTGACCTGGAAGACGCGGTTGCAATTGATGAAAAAGACAATGCACGCAACCTTTTGGCTGAAAAACTTCAGGCATTGGATTATGGTGCCCGCGCGCGGCTGGTGCGCATCAATGCGCTGTCAAGCCAATGGGGGCGCGATGATCTGGAGGTGATCGCGCGCGCCCGCCCCGAAGCCATTTTGCTGCCCAAGGTCGATGAAGCCGCCCATATCGAGGAACTGGCGCGCCTGCTTGATGCACGGCCCGAGACCGCCGAGACCCGCATCTGGGCGATGATGGAATCACCGCTGGGGGTACTTAATGCCCCTGCCATCGCGCGCGCCCCGCGCATGGCGGGGTTTGTCATGGGCACGAATGATCTGGCCAAGGATATGGGCTGCCGGTTCCGCGCCGACCGCCTGCCGCTGATGACCGCGCTGCAACTGCCGCTGATCGCGGCCAAGGCGGCCGGGATCGTGGCGGTGGACGGGGTCTATAACGCCTTCAAGGATGAGGACGGGTTGCGCGCGGAATGCGCGCAGGGCCGCGATATGGGCTTTGACGGCAAGACCCTGATCCACCCGGCACAGCTTGAGATCGCCAATCAGGTCTTTGCCCCGTCAGAGGCCGAAATCGATCTTGCCCGCCGCCAGATCGCGGCCTTTGACGCGGCACAGGCGCGCGGCGAAGGTGTTGCGGTGGTGGATGGCAAGATCGTCGAGAATCTGCATATTGTGACGGCACAGCAAATTCTGGCGAAGGCCGCGGCCATCGCCGAACGCATGGGGTAGTGTCACATGGGAACCATTCTTCTGATCCTCGGGGTCGCGCTCTGGGCGGGCGCGCATCTGTTCAAACGGCTTGCCCCCGCGCGCCGCGCGGCACTGGGCGAGGAGGCAGGCAAGGGCAGGATCGCGCTGGCGCTTCTGGCCGCGATCCTGCTGATGGTCATCGGCTATCGCATGGCCGAGCCGGTCTGGCTTTGGGTTGCGCCGGGCTGGATGGTACATCTGAACAATTTGCTGGTGCTGATCGGCTTCTATCTGTTTGCGGTGTCGGGGCTGAAAACCAATCTGCACCGGCGCATTCGCCACCCGCAGCTTTCGGGTTTCAAGGCCTGGGCGCTGGGGCATCTGCTGGTGGTGGGTACGCTGCAGGGGGTGATCCTGTTTGGCGGGCTGCTGGCCTGGGCGGTGATTGCGGTGATCATGATCAACCGCGCCAGCCGCGACTGGACCCGCCCGCCCGAAGCGCCGATCTGGAAGGAAGGCGCGGCGGCGGTTGGCGCGCTGTTTGCGATGCTGGTGGTGGGCCATATTCATGGCTGGCTTGGCCCCTGGCCGTTCGGAGGATGAGATGAAAGCCTACCGTTTGCTGACCGCAGAGGACACATCCGCCTTTTGCCACAAGGTCACCGAAGCGCTGGCCAATGGCTGGGAGCTTTATGGCACGCCTGCCTATGCCCATGACCCGGCAAGCGGGCAGATGCGCTGCGCGCAGGCCGTGATCAAGGACGTGGATGTTTCCTATTCGCCCGAGCTGAAGCTCGGAAAGCTATAGGTTCGGGGGGCTGCCGCCCCCACCGGCCCTGACGGGCCGGCCCCCCGCGAGTATTTTTGGGCAAGATGAAGAGGCCGAGAATGAGCAAGACCAATCCAGGGCGGTTTTTCGAGGATTACCATATCGGGCAGGTGATCGAGCATGCTGTGCCGCGCACTGTGTCGGGGGGAGAACGCGCGCTTTATCATGCGCTTTATCCCGCGCGCGGCGCGCTTTATTCCTCTGACGAATTTGCACGCGGCTGCGGGCTGGCGCAAAGCCCGGTCGATGATCTGATCGCCTTTCATATCGTCTTTGGCAAAAGCGTGCCCGATATCAGCCTGAATGCGGTTGCCAATCTGGGCTATGCCGAGGGGCGGTTTCATGCCCCGGTCTATCCCGGCGACACGCTGCGCAGCCAATCCGAAGTGATCGGGCTGAAGCAGAACTCGAACGGCAAGACCGGCGTGGTCTGGGTGCGCACCCGCGGCACCAACCAGCGCGGCGAGATGGTGCTGGACTATGTCCGCTGGGTGATGGTGCGCAAGCGCCACCCGGAAGCGCCCGCCCCCGAAACCGTGGTGCCGGATCTGGCCGGGGCCGTAGCGGCGCAGGATCTGGTGATCCCGGCGGGGCTGGATTTCAGCCACTATGATTTCGTGCAGGCCGCAGAGCCGCATCGCTGGGGTGATTACACCCCCGGCGAGGTGATCGACCATGTCGATGGTGTCACCATCGAGGAGGCCGAGCATATGCAGGCCACGCGGTTGTGGCAGAACACCGCCAAGGTGCATTTCGACGCCACCTTCCGCCCCGATGGGCGCCGGCTGATCTATGGCGGGCATGTCATCAGCCTGGCGCGCGCGCTGTCGTTCAACGGGCTGGCCAATGCGCAGATGATCGTGGCGATCAATGGCGGCGCGCATGCCAATCCCTGCTTTGCGGGCGATACGGTGCGGGCCTGGTCCGAGGTGCTGGAACGCGCCGAGACAGCAGCGCCGGGGGTCGGTGCGCTGCGGTTGCGGCTGGTGGCCAGCAAGGGGCAGGAGCAGATCCTGCGCCAGCCCGATGGCAAGTACCACCCTGATATCCTGCTGGATCTGGATTACTGGGCCTTGGTGCCGCGCTAGGTGACATGTCTGAGTCGGCGCGGTGCGCGGTGTTGCGTGATCACAAACCCCATTACTCGTGATCACGTTATGCCAGATCGTGATCACGAACAAGGATGGCGCCTCGAATTTTATCGCAAACGCAGCATTTTTTGGCGCGCGGGCATCATCCCCCCCGTGACAAATGCATAAAAAACGCTATGCAATTCTGTCATGTCAGCGCGGCCTGTCCGCAGTCGCGCCACCCAAAGAAGGAAGCACCCGATGGCTGACGTCAACAGAGGCAACCGCCCGCTTTCCCCCCATCTGCAAATCTATCGCCTGCCAATGGCGGCAATCACCTCTATCCTGAACCGCATCACAGGCGTCGGCATGACACTGGCCGCGATGTTGATCATCTGGTGGTTTGCCGCAGGGGCATTCGGCGCGGGGTATTTCGAATTTGTCGATGGTCTGCTGACCTCGATCCTGGGGCATCTGATCCTGATCGGGTCGCTTGCGGCGCTGTGGTATCACATGCTCAACTCGATCCGTCACCTGATCTGGGATACCGGCCGGATGATGGATGTCGGGACGGTTGAAAAGACCAGCTATGTCGTGTTTGCGGGCACTGTGGTGCTGACGCTTCTGACCATCATCATCGTATAAGGAGGCCAGGCTCATGGGATACAAGACAGATTACGCCCGCGTTCATGGTCACGGCGCTGCCGGGGAAGGCATTCATCACTGGTGGTCGCAGCGCGTGAGCGCCGTGGCGCTGATCCCGCTGACACTGCTGTTCATCTTCCCCTTCGGGCGCACGCTGGGCGGGGGGTATGAGGCATTTGTCGCGACCTATTCCAACCTGTGGCACGCGCTGGTCGCGGTGCTTTTCATCATCGCGGCCTTCGCGCATCTGCAACAGGGCTTGCAGGTGGTGATCGAGGATTATGTCTCCGGCAAGGCCGCGCGCACTGCCGCCCTGCTGGCCAACACCCTGCTGTGCTGGGCTTTCGCGGTGGCCGGGGTGCTTTCGGTCGCAACTGTCCTGTTCAGCGCCTGAGGAAATACAGATGTCAGCATACAAGATCGAAGAACACAGCTATGACGTGGTCGTGGTGGGCGCGGGCGGCGCAGGGTTGCGCGCCACGCTGGGCATGGCCGAACAGGGGCTGAAAACGGCCTGTGTGACCAAGGTTTTCCCCACCCGCAGCCACACTGTGGCCGCGCAGGGTGGCATTGCCGCATCGCTGTCGAATATGGGGCCGGACCATTGGCAGTGGCATATGTATGACACGGTCAAGGGCAGCGACTGGCTGGGCGACACGGATGCGATGGAATATCTGGCCCGCGAAGCCCCCAAAGCCGTCTATGAGCTGGAACATTACGGCGTGCCCTTTTCGCGCACCGAGGATGGCAAGATCTATCAGCGCCCCTTTGGCGGCCATACCACCGAATTCGGCGAAGGCCCGCCGGTGCAGCGCACCTGTGCTGCTGCCGACCGCACCGGGCATGCCATGCTGCACACGCTTTATGGCCAGTCGGTCAAGCAAAAGGCCGAGTTCTATATCGAATATTTCGCCACCGACCTGATCATGTCCGAAGATGGCGTGTGTCAGGGCGTGCTGGCATGGAAACTCGATGATGGCACGCTGCATCTGTTCAATGCCAAGATGGTGGTGCTGGCCACGGGTGGGTATGGCCGGGCCTATTTCAGCGCCACATCGGCACATACCTGCACCGGCGATGGCAATGGCATGATCGCGCGGGCGGGGCTGCCGCTTCAGGATATGGAATTCGTGCAGTTCCACCCGACCGGGATTTACGGCGCTGGCTGCCTGATTACCGAAGGCGCGCGCGGCGAAGGCGGCTATCTGACCAATTCCGAAGGCGAGCGTTTCATGGAACGCTATGCGCCCACCTACAAGGATCTGGCCAGCCGCGATGTGGTCTCGCGCTGCATGACCATAGAAATCCGCGAAGGGCGCGGGGTGGGGCCTGCCAGCGACCATATCCATCTGCATCTGAACCACCTGCCCCCCGAGACACTGAAACTGCGCCTGCCGGGGATTTCGGAAAGCGCGCGGGTCTTTGCCGGGGTCGATGTGAACAAGGAACCGATCCCGGTTCTGCCGACCGTGCATTACAATATGGGCGGCATCCCCACCAATTACTGGGGCGAGGTTCTGAATGCCGATGCCGAGAACCCGACCCGCGTGGCCCCTGGCCTGATGGCGGTGGGCGAAGCGGCCTGCGCATCGGTGCATGGCGCGAACCGTCTGGGGTCGAACAGCCTGATCGATCTGGTGGTGTTTGGCCGTGCTGCGGCGATTCGCGCAGGCCAGGTGGTGGACCCCAAAGCCCCCAACCCGGTGCTGAACAAGGCCAGTGTGGACAAGGCGGTTGAGCGCTTTGACCGCTTCCGCAATCTCGATGGCGCGATCCCGACCGCCGATCTGCGGCTGGAAATGCAGAAAACCATGCAGGCCAATGCTGCCGTGTTCCGCACCGAAGAAGTGCTGGCCGAAGGCGTGGCAGAGATGGACAAGGTCGCGGCCAAGATGGGCGATCTGAAAGTCACCGACCGCTCGCTGATCTGGAATTCGGATCTGATGGAAACGCTGGAGCTGGACAATCTGATGCCCTGCGCGCTGACCACCATCAATGGCGCGCTTGCCCGCAAGGAAAGCCGTGGCGCGCATGCGCGTGAAGATTATGCAGACCGCGATGACAAGAACTGGCGCAAGCACACGCTGGCGCGGATCGATGGCAGCAAGGTCGCGCTGGATTACCGCCCCGTTGTCACGGAACCGCTGACAAAGGCCGAAGAGGGCGGGATCGACCTGAAGAAGATCGCCCCCAAGGCGCGGGTCTATTGATCCGCGCAGTCACATTTGGCGCGCCGCTGGCGCTGATGGCCTGCGCCGATATGCAGGACCAGATCGCGCGCGACGCGGCGCGGCAGGCGGTGCGGCCGGTATTGGCGGAACGCTTTCCCGGCATGGCGCTGGAACCGGCCAGCGATTGCGTGATCGACAATGCCAGCGCGGGCGAATTGCGCAGGCTGGCGCTGGCTGCGACCCAGCCCGCACTCAGCCCTGAAACATCAGCGCTGGTGGCAGAAATTGCCACCCGCCCCGAAACGATTAGATGTCTAGCCACAGACGGGCTTGCCCCGTTCCTGAGATGAGGTAGCGAACATGGTCCAATTCTCCCTGCCCAAGAACAGCCAGATGCGCACCGGCAAGACCTGGCCCAAACCCGACGGCGCCAGGAATGTCCGCAAGTTCCAGATCTATCGCTGGAACCCCGATGATGGCGAAAACCCGCGGGTGGATACCTATTTCGTCGATATGGACAGTTGCGGGCCGATGGTTCTGGACGCGCTGATCAAGATCAAGAACGAAATCGACCCGACCCTGACCTTTCGCCGGTCCTGCCGCGAAGGGATTTGCGGGTCTTGCGCGATGAATATCGACGGGCAGAACCGGCTGGCCTGTATCTTCGGCATGGATGAGGTGAAGGGCGATGTGAAGATCTACCCCCTGCCGCATATGCCGGTGGTCAAGGATCTGGTGCCGGATCTGAGCCATTTCTACGCCCAGCATGCCAGCATCAAGCCCTGGCTGGAAACCAAGTCGAACACGCCGGCGAAAGAATGGCGGCAATCGATTGAAGACCGCGAAAAGCTTGATGGCCTCTATGAATGCGTGATGTGCGCCTGTTGCTCGACCTCCTGCCCCAGCTATTGGTGGAATGGTGATCGCTATCTTGGCCCGGCCGCGCTGCTGCACGCCTATCGCTGGCTGATCGACAGCCGCGATGAAGCAACCGGCGAGCGGCTGGATGATCTGCATGACCCGTTCAAGCTGTATCGCTGCCACACCATCATGAACTGCGCCCAGACCTGCCCCAAGGGGCTGAACCCCGCGAAGGCGATTGCCGAGATCAAGAAGCAGATGGTCGAGCGCACCCTCTGATCAGGTGCCAGCGCCCGGCGCAGCGCGCCTGGCGCGGGCTCAGCTCAGACCGATGACAACCAGCGTGCCCAGCGCATAGATCAGGATGCCACCGCCCACCAGCAACCACGGGAAGTTGCTGGCAACAGTTGCTTTGGCAAGGTTCTTGGCCTGCTCGACCAGATCGGGCCATGTGTAGCTGACAAAATCCCCTTGCGTGAACAGCGCCTTTGGGCGGCCATCATCATCCACCACCGGCAGGCGGCGAAACCGCTCATTGGACATGATGCGCAGCCAGTCCAGCATCAGGTCATCCTCGCGCGCGACTCGCGGATCATGGGTCATGATATCGCCCAGGGTTGTCGTCTCGGGGTCCATCTTGCCGCCGACAATCTTGCTCATCACGTCGCGTTCCGTGACGATCCCTTCGATCTTGCCCTCGGTATCGACCACGATGATACAGCCGTAACGCTTTTCGGACATCTTCCGCACGGCCCCGATCACCTTGTCAGCAGCCAGCCCGGTCAGGGGCTTGGGCTTGTTGCGGTATTCGGTGCGATCCATCAGCCGCGCGCCACCGCGCTGCGCGGTCGAAGGGGTTTCTGTCATCTCTGCCATGGGAACCTCGTCTTGCTGTGTGGCGATGATGGTAGGCCGCAGATCGTCCGCGTCAAAACCGCACATCCCCGCAAGGCGTCGGATTGCCGC
>JAFIEF010000110.1 GCA_020832655.1 Paracoccaceae bacterium | reverse complement strand
CTGCGCGGGATGACGCAAGTTGCCCTTGCCGAAAAAGCGGGTGTGAACCGCGTGATGGTGGCCGAAATTGAAACGGGCAGAAAGCAAGGCTCGATCGCAACCCTGCGCGCCTTGGCTGGCGCTCTTTCGGTTGGTCTGGATGACCTGACCGAGTAGGGTCGGCCCATTGCCGCCCGTCGGTTTGTCGCCAAGTGTTCCCCGAAGCGGCCATTCGTATCCGGCGCAGCGGATTTCCGCAGCCTGCCTCATTGCAGACCCTCAGGCAGCGTGCGGCAAGTGTCGGGTGAGCGACACGCAGGGCGGAGCGCGGTCATTCTGCCCGTCCATTCTAACAGCAGATTGCCCCGTTGATTTCTGTCATTGAGCGCTGTCGCCTGCATTCAGTTCTGGCGCTTTTCGAAGAAGGGTTAGCAACATATCATCTTGGATTGTCCGGCTGATGCCCACTTTGGCGACGAGCCAAGGGGACTGTGTGGGGCTGTATGCGAATAGAGACCAGCGCAGCGTGCTGCGGAAGTACACAACAATTACTTAATGAAACTTTCTTGATTTTGATGACCACTAATGCGCTTATGGTATCAATCGATAGAGAGAATTCATTTCTCCTTCTGCGCACAATGCCCGAACCTGTGACAAGGCAACACGGAGATGACAATGCGACTTGGCATTGCGGGCTTTCATATTGAATCTGCAAGTTTCTTGCCCCTCGTTTCAAACAAATCGGATTTTGAGGCAGCGGCAGTGAGAGGCGATGCCCTGATACAGGCCTATGATGCAACCAACACTGTTCCCGGTGGTTTCATCGCTTTCGCGCGCCAGTCCGGGGCAGAGCTGATACCCTTAACATATAGCTATCTTGGTGCCCTGGGGCCTGCCTCGGATGATGCTGTTGCCCATTTTGCAACGGAGATAGCCAGCAAGGCAGCAACTGCAAATCTGGATGCACTGCTTTTGCACTTGCATGGAGCAAGCTGGGCACCTTCCTACCCCGACGTCGAGCGGTTTTTCCTGTCGCATATTAGAGCCGAGATCGGCGCGGCTGTTCCGATTGTCCTCGCACTTGACTATCACGCGAATATTGATGCAGCGACGCTGGAGCATGTCGACGCATGCTTCGCCTATCATGAATCCCCTCATACGGACATGGGCGAGACCGGACTGCGTGCGGCGCGATGCGCTGTTGCTATGATCGAAACGGGGATGCGGCCCGCTGTCGCTGTGTCCAAGCCCGGTTTGATGGTGCCAAGCATTTTCAGCGCTACAGCCCTACGGCCATTGGCCGATATCATCAGCATGGCCCGTGACATGGAGCGGAGGTCAAGTGTTTACCTTGATATCTCCATCCTAGCGGGGTTTTCTTATGCCGATTCGCCAAATACCGGATTCTCGGTCGTTGTCGTCGGCGACATGGCACAAGAGGCCGCCCAAGACATCGCGGACGCCCTGTCAGAAGAAATATGCTCGCGAAAGGAAGCAATATATCGTCCAGACGCAGTATGGACTGTTGATGATGCTGTCACGCTTGCCAAACGTGAAGCCGGCCGGAACGGCAAGCCTTGGGTGTTACTGGAACACGCTGACCGATCGAATGATTCCAGTTATCTGCTTGCAGAACTTGTGGACCGCGAGGCTCAGAATGTTGCAATCCCGATGCTCTGGGATAGCGAGGCTGCAGAAGCCGCACACAGAGCAGGTCCCGGGGCAATCATCGATCTGAAGATCGGAGCCTGGAGTTCGCCGAAAGCAGGTCCAAGGCGTTCATACCGGTGCGAAGTTCTGAGTTCCGGTCCAAAGACCTACAAGATATCCGGAGAAATGCTGACGGGAACACATGTTGACCTGGGAATGACGGCGGTGGTCAGGATCGGCGGTGTGACAGTAAGCCTTGTCAGCGCCTTCGCTTTTGGCGTCGATGAAGACGCATTTACGGTTTTTGGCCAGAACCCTCGAGACTTTGATATCATCGTCCTGCGCTCAAAGACGCATTTCCGGCAAGTCTATGAAGAGCTTTCCGAGAAGATCGTGATTGTTGATACCCCAGACTATGGGCCAGCGGATCTATTTGAAATCCCTTATGCACAGATTGATAAGACAAAAGTTTACCCGTTTAATGCGCCCGACCCTAACAGGAGCCAACGATGACGGGAATGATCTTGGTCAGCCTTGTGCAAATGGAGTGTGCGCCGCTCGATGTTGTGGGCAACAGGACGAAAATTTGCGCAATTGCGCGTGACGAAGCGCTCGCAGGCAGAAAACTTGTGCTGTTTCCGGAACTGGCGACAACTGGATACATCCAGCCGGTCGCACCAGGTATGGCCCTGGAAGGTACCTATGCAGAGCATGTCGCGCGGTTCGCCGGGCTGGCCGAGCCACTGGATGGACCAACTGTTTCAGAACTGACAAATATCGCAGCGCAGCATCAGATGCGAATTGTGATCGGACTTGCCCTGCGCGATGCAGCCGTCTTGGGGAAGCTGACAAACAGTTCGGTCCTCATCGGCCCGTCAGGCGTAGAAGCTGTGTATCATAAGTGGCACCTTTGGCAGAATGAGAAATTGTATTTTGCTGAAGGCAGCAAGCTTGCGGTCGTGGATGCCGGGGTTGGCGGCCTTGGAATGCAAATTTGTTACGATATCCGTTTTCCTGAACTCACGCGAGCGCTTGCTCTGGCAGGTGCGAATGTCGTGACCAGCATATGGGCATCCTTTCGTCCTTACGAAACGCCGCCCTCTGATCCAGCACATTTCCGCCATCGAGCATTTACCCGCGCGCAAGAAAACGGAGTTTTCTTTCTCAGTTGCAACCGCGTCGGAATACAGAGTCGGCATCGTTTCATGGGGCACAGTGTCGTCTGCGCGCCCGATGGCCGTGTCTTGGCAGAAGCGCCACATGAGGATGAAGCGATCTTGCATGCCGCGCTCGACCTGTCTGAGGTTGCTCGATACAGGCACTATACTGGGATACTCAACGACAGGCGCCCGGAGCTTTATAGTTCCCTCATATCTATCCGTTCTGAACCAGGTCAGATATCATAGCTTACTCGGCGATTGACGTTTCGGCGACATATTCAGTCAACATTTGAACGAAGCGTTCCAAATGCGGCGTGCGGGGAATGTCTTGCTTCTCGAACAGCATGATCTGACGTCGGATCGCCGGGGCCGCGACCGGACGAAAGACCAGATCGGTGATCCCAAGAGCTTCGATAAATCGGCCTTGCGCGACAGACAGTATGTTACCGGCTTTGGCGACCATCAATATGCTCTGAAGTGATTGGATTTCATGTCGCCAGTTCAGTTGCACATCATGATTCTGTAAATGCCGCTTTATCAAAAGCCAATTGCCGCTTTCCCCCACATTGTAGGCGAAAGGATATTCACTGATATCCTTCCAGCGCAATACTGCCTCGCGTGCGACAGGGTGATCGTGACGACATATCACGCCGATGTCTTCCTCAAGAAGTGGAGTAAATGAAAGTCCGGGGTCGCTGTCCAGCTTCATTCCCAATCCGATATCGACCTGTCGAGCGTGGACCATGCGCAAAACGTCAAGCGCGTTGCCATCAAGAATTCTGAACGAAATTCGAGGGTTGGAGGACGCAAACCTGTCCAATACAGTGGGCAGCAGAGTCATTCCAACCGTAGGCAGGCACCCGATACGCAGCTGACCATGACTGCGCGATACTGCTTCCCGCAAGTCGATGAGCGCACTGTCAACATCGATGACAATAGTTCGCGCCTTTTGGAGAAACTGGACACCGGCTGCGGTCAATTCAACACGGCGCGTGCTTCGGGTCATCAACTGCACCCCTATCAAGGTTTCGAGCTTCTGAATTCGCCTTGTTAGCCCGGGTTGGGTGATGTGAAGCAACTCGGCAGCGGCCCGGAAATTGCCTGTATCTGCGACAACGACGAATGCACGAAGATCCTCAGTTCTCATAGCTACCAGCTTTCGTCGATTGATGCGATTGCGTTATCAATAATGGCATCATTATCATTATCGTCATGAATAAACTTGTGGCAAGCTTTATCTGGTCGGAAAACAGATCAGCACTTCGAACAACCATGGTATCGCAGGGCATGTCCCGAAAATATCGTTGTAGTTCCTGAGAAATTTGAACAATCGCCGACGCAAGCACATACCAAACGGAGGTCCAACATGAACACTCTCTTCTCTCGGCGCGAAATTGGCAGGGCGAT
Organism: Paracoccaceae bacterium; assembly: GCA_020832655.1. Taxonomy (GTDB): domain Bacteria; phylum Pseudomonadota; class Alphaproteobacteria; order Rhodobacterales; family Rhodobacteraceae; genus Roseinatronobacter. The sequence goes on along the minus strand of JAFIEF010000110.1, from coordinate 3,195 downwards.
GTCCGCAATCGCAATCTCTCTGGGACTCGGTGTCACGCCAGTACTTGGACAGGAACGGTTTGAATGGACGATGATCTCGCCTCTGACCCCTACAATCAGCTATGTTCCTCTTTACCAGGAGTTGATTGACAACATTGCAGAGCGCAGCGACGGGCGATTGACCATAAACTTGCTAACCTTTGGTGAGCATCCCTTTGAAGGCGGCGAACTGATCACCGCTGTGCGTGACGGGATTGTTGAAATGGGAAATGCCACAGATGCGTATATCAGCGCTCAATCGCCCGCGATGGGGTTCATGGCGCTTCCCTTCCTTTTCGACAGTCTGGACCACGCAAAAGAAGTCTACGAAGCATTACGCGAGCCGCATTTCGGTCAAATCCTGAGTGAAGAGTATAACTCAGAACTTGTTCTGGGCTTCCTGATCAGCGGCGCCGCCGTTCATGCTGACGCGCCGCTTGACTCTCTTTCCGCCTTGGATGGCCGCAGCATCAGGGTCTTTGGGCGCGAAAGCGGCCAGATGATAGAGCTTCTCGGAGGAACCCCTGCCACTGTCTCATTCGGCGAGCTTTATACAGCGCTTCAGCGCGGGACGATCGATGGTGCCCTGACAGGCATGTTGGGCGCACAGGCCGCCAGAGTGTATGAAGTTGTAGACCATGCAACTTGGTGGAACTGGTCCTATGCGATGGAATTCATTATGGTTAACAATGATGCAATGGCTGCCCTTCCAGAGGATTTGCAAACAATCGTGCGTGAAGAAGCTGCAGCGGCAAACGAACGCGTGCAAGCTCTGCAAGATCGACTGCCAGCAGAGATACTCGTAGATTCACTTGAAACCTATGGCATTACGGTCACCGGTTTAAAACCTGAAACGGTGCGCCAATTCCGTGAACGAACACGCCCTGTCACTGAAGAATGGTTGGAGAACGCAGGTGAAGCAGGACAAGCAGCTTTTGAGATATATGAAGGCACCTTGACAGAACGCTAAGCTCGCTATTCCGGACATTGCAAGAATAAAACCGCCCCGACAGCCACATGTCGGCTTTCGGGGCAAACAATCAGGAGCGCTGGCATGAACCCTGAACTTGGAGAAGAAAACCCTGATCCGCTCATGCCATCTGATGACCGCCTTGACGCTGCAGTCGGAAAGCTGGCCCAGATCGGCGGGATGCTGGCCGCACTGGCCATTATTTCAATGACGGCACTGGTTTTAACCAATATCACATTTCGTATTCTGCCCGGTGTCAGAGGGTTGAATTTCATCGAGGATTTCACAGGGTATCTTTTCGTCGCGGTCGCTTTTCTGGGTCTTGCAGATACCTTCACAAGCGGAAACCATGTTCGCGTTACCTTGATCCTCGGTCGGTTGAAGGACAGCTCGCGCGCAATCGTTGAAATCTTTGTAACGATTGTAGCTCTGATGATCATGGGCTGGCTGACATATGTGGCAATTGAAATGTTTCTCAAGAGCTGGGAGTCAGGCGTGCGCGCCCAGACGGTAGTTCAAACACCGCTTTGGATCCCACGGGCGGCAATGGTGCCGGGGTGTCTCGTCTTTATGCTGGTTCTGTTGCTTCATCTGCGGCGCAATATACGACGGCTGTTTGCATCCTAACGTGATCTGCCGACCAGAAAGGTTTTCTCATGGAAGTCGCTACGGCAATTGGCCTTACCCTGATCGGGACTTTGGTGATACTGACAGCCAGCGGTCTTTGGATCGCGCTCGGACTGGCGGGCATCGGGATTGTGATGTTCTATTTTCTCCTTCCGCCAATGATGATGCGGATGATCGAGCCGATCCTGTTCAACACAGTCAATGACTTCATTCTAGCTGCTATTCCCTTGTTTATTTTCATGGGAAGCCTGCTTTACAAAGGCGACGTGGCAACAAAAATATATAAGGGTCTTGGCAAGTTAGTATCGTTGCTGCCGGGCGGTTTGCTCCAGACAAATATCATTTCTTGTGCTATTTTTGGAGCCTGCTCCGGCTCCAGCCTTGCCGGGGCTGCTACGATGGGCACGCTGGCAGTACGTGAATTGAGCGGTCAGGGTTATCAACGCTCCACAGTACTGGGGTCGCTCGCAGCAGGTGGCACTCTAGCCACTATGATCCCTCCCTCCATCCTTTTTATCATTTACGGATCATTTGCATCTGAGTCCGTAGCGAAGCTGTTCATTGCCGGGATTGTCCCCGCGCTTATTCTGGTAGGGGCCTTCATGGTCTACATCATGGTACTGGCCATGCTGAACCCGGAAGTTACACCCAAGCAGCCAAGAGCATCCTTTTGGGAAATACTGACGTCGCTCAAGATGCTCTTCGCACCGGTAGGGTTGATAGTGGCAGTACTTGGCTCGATCTACACAGGCGTTGCCACACCGACCGAGTCTGCCGCCGTCGGCTCACTGGGCGCGCTGTTGATACTTGCTTTTGATGGCAAATTGAAACTTTCTGTTGTGCTAGAGGCCGCCCGTATGTCGGCCCGAACGACATGCATGATCGCGCTTTTGATGATCGGCACAAAGATCATATCCGTTGCACTGTCTGTTTTGCGCATACCTGCAACAGTCAGCATGTGGATTGGTCAACTACCTGTGGATCCTTGGATGATCGCAGTGATGATTGTTCTATTCTACATTCTCTTGGGCATGCTGATTGAAGGGACAAGCATGTTCTTTCTGACTTTTCCAGTAGTGTTTCCGCTCATGATGTCCCTTGGCTACGATCCGATCTGGTTCGGCGTCATGATGGCTCTGTTTATCGAGATGAGCTTGATCACGCCTCCAATCGGATTGAACCTGTTCATCATTCAACAGGTCGCAGGTGAAAGGTCACTTGCTCCGGTAATTCGCGGCTCGTTCCCATTCTTCCTGATCATGGTTTCGGTCACTATGCTTTTTATAGCGTTTCCAGAAATAGTACTCTGGTTGCCAAATAAGCTATAAACTGGTCGCATGCCCAGTGTCTTGCGCTTCGCTTTGGACCGCGAAGCAAATGTTGTTACTCGGAGAACCCAAGTTCATCAGCAAAATCGATAAGTGTTTGATTTCATTTAGACCGAATGGCCAAAAATGTTACAACAAGAGCGCTGTCAGGTGGGTTTTGGCAGGTTGAGTGTTTCGAAGAGATTCAGTTGCTCCGGTGTGGTGTTGCTTATTCCGTGGAAGCTTCGGCTTCCGGCATATGCTGTGTGTTTC
>JAFIEF010000109.1 GCA_020832655.1 Paracoccaceae bacterium | reverse complement strand
GGCTCGGGGACAGCGCATCCATGATGCCGCGCAGATAGGGCGTACGCGCCGTGCGGTACCGCCCCGGCTCGGCCGAGGCGCGCGAGCTGAGCCAGCGATGCGCATCGGCCCATTCCGACACCGTCAGGTCGGCATCGGGCCGCATGCCACGCCGCCAGGCGCGCAGGACGTCCTCCGCCCCGTCGAAGGCAAGATCGAGACCGTCGGTCAGGTCGTTTTCTTGTTCTCCTTCATGCAAGCGAGACCCGGAGGTCTGCGAGGGCGTCGAGCTGCTCTCGGACATGGGTTTCCAGCACCCTTTGCAGGATCGCAGTCTCGATCGTCACTTGTGTGCCCGAGGCATTCTCCATCTCTGCGGATAATTGCGCGGCCATCAGCGCAGCCACGCGGGTGGGCCATGTGACCCATGTATCGCGCTCCTGGCGCGCGAGGCGGAATACCAGCGTCTCGGCGCGTGCGCGGTCGACCAGCACGCCCTTCTTCTTCTGGATGGCGATCTGCTTGTCCTGCGCCATGTAGACGGTCAGCGCGGTGCGGGCCTTGATGTAGGACGAGGTGTCGCCCGGCCCGCTGATCATCCCCTCGCCACCGCGCGACCGCATCTGCTGGTCCGGATCGGTCATCGCGCCGCGCCGCGCATCGGAGGCGGCGGCGTTGATCGACCCATCGGCGAAGAGCACCAGCCGCCCGTTCTTGCGCGCCTTCTGCACCGCCCCGCGCGAGAGGCCGGAATGGGCGGCATAGGCGCGTTCAGACATACCTTCCATGGCGCTATGATGGCTCTCAAGCTATTGGAAATAAACAGAAATGCTCTGCTTATTCAGTTGATTACACTCCCGAATAGAGCGAGTCTGTAGGCAAGGAAGCGAGTGCATCGCGCACCAAACACACCGCCAGAAAGGATCAAACCCATGACCATCGCAATCCCCTCCGACACGACCCGCATCTTCATCGACCGCAGCCGCTTCATCCAAGCGATGAGCACCGCCACGCTGCAGCGCCACCTCAATGACCAGAGCCTGAATGCCGAGGTCTTCGAGATGGCTGGCCGGGTCGGGATCGACTGCCTGACGATCGAACTGGCGGATGTCGTCCCCGTCCTGAAGCAGCACGGGCTCATCTGAGCCCGCGCGCCACGAAGCTACACGGAGCAAAACCATGTCCCGCCGCACCAAAACTGACCCCAACACCGCCCGCGATGCCCTGATCCTCGAGATCGCCCAGCGCCAGTTTCGCCTCGAGACGCTGGAAACCCGCAACTGGGACCGGCTCGATTTCCACGACGTCGCGGTCTGGGCGATCCGCGCCGCGCTGGAGGAGGCTTTTGAGGCTGGCCGCCGCGCCGGTGCCGCTGATCCTGCTGCCTCGATCACTGCCAAGGCCCAAGCCTGAAAGGACATGACATGACGGCCATTACAACCATTCGCATCGATCACGCGGCCCTGCCGGACCCGCTGAACCTGAAGGGCCCAGACGCGGCGGCTCGCATGATCGCGGCTGCGCTGCGCGACGAAGGCATAGAGGCGGAAGCCTCGGACGCCGCCGCGCAGATCCGGATCGAACTGCCGACCACCCAGCTTGCCGCTGCCAGCATCATGCTGGCCAGCCTGCAGCTGATCTGAAGGGGGCAGGGCCATGAGCACCCGTGCGCAGATCGCCATCCAGATCGGGCCCGAGGAATGGGCGCACACGTACGTGCATTATGACGGATACCCGTCGCATATGCTCCCCGCGCTGGCCCCTTGGACGCCCGAGGATATTCTCGCCGCTAAGGAAATCCGGCAGGTCCGGGCCGATGAAATTGAGGCCTTCGACAATCCCCGCGACCCGATCCTCCTGCCACGCCCCACGCGCCAGTTCTGCCATCTCTATCTCTGGCTTGCTGGCGCATGGGTCGAGGTCAATCCCGATGCCGAGTGATCCTCCAAAGCTGAAAGGTTCCTGCCATGTCTGATCTGTCCCTCAATTGCCTGTCCGACGGCGAAACCCTTGACGGTATCGTGCGCCGCAACTGCGCCATCGGGTTTGACCTGCGGTTTTGCCGCAGCATTGCTGTGTTCGAACATGACCGCGACACCGAGACCTGCGACCCGACCGAGGCCGAGTTCGCGACGCTTTACGCGCTGACCGATCTGGGCGAGGCCATCGCCATTCACGATGCCCAGCTCTCGAGCACCGGGGCCGACGAGGTCGCCGCTGTGGCCCGCGCTCTGTTTGTCGCAATCGTCAATGCGCGGCGCGACCCACCCGACGCTGCCCAGCGTCATGAGGCGGAGCAGGCGGCGCTGATCGATCCGAACCGGATCGAATGATGCTGTCCAGGACGATTACAAAGCACTGATATTGCTCAGAATTGCCTACGATAATCGGGGCTCTCGAGCGATTGTTGTTTCACGGAAACGATGCAACTCACCCCACGGAGCCCCGCCATGACCACACCTGCCATCCTGCCCAGCCGCAACCCTGACTATGGCTTCTTCGCCACGCTCACGACTTGCCCCGAGCGCGACCGGCGCAGCGTCGAGGTCTGGGTGCTGGCCTCGACCCTGATCGCCAAGGCCATCCGCGCCACCACAGAGGAGGAGATGATCGGCATCCGCGACTTTCTCGACAGCAGGATGGGCCGCCATTTCGCCGACGATGTGGTCGGCAACATGGTGGGCTGCAAGATCGACACTGAGACCGCGATCAAATCTTCGATCCGCACATGGCAGGACTGGCGCATCTCGCGCCAGACTGAGCGCGACGAGGGCATCCCCGCAGGCCTGCCATATCTGACCGGATGGGTTCAGCATTTCGCCATCGCCGCCAGCATGGCCGAGGGTGACTGACCCAGAACCAGTTCCCGACATCCCCATCACGACAGGAGGCGACAATGCCCAAACTGACTGACACCCAGACCATCATCCTCAGCCGCGCGGCGACCCGCCCCGGCAATCTGGCCCTGCCGCTGCCCGAGGGGCTGCATGGCGCAGCAGCGAAAATGGCGGTCAACCGCATGATCACCAATGGCTGGATTGAGGAGGTCGATGCCAACATCCGCAAGGGCGAGCCGCTCTGGCGCGAAACTGGCGATGGCCATGGCACCACGCTGATTGCGACCGAGGCCGGGTTGGAGGCCATTGGGATCGAGCCCGTGGCGGCCAGCGCTGTCGCCAGCGCGCGAAAGGCGAAGCCACAGAAGGACGCCGAACCTGCGCTGACGACCGAGGCAACTGACCAGCCAAAGCCCATCGCCATTCGCGCGGGCACCAAACAGGCGCAGATCATTGCGCTGCTGCAGCGGCCCGAGGGCGCTTCCATCGCCGAGATCGTCGAGGCGACTGGGTGGAAGGCGCATACTGCGAGGGGCGCGATTTCCGGCGCGCTGAAGAAAAAGCTGGGTTTGCCGATCACTGCTGCGAAGGCCGAAGGAAGAGGGACTGTCTATCGCCTTGAAGATGGGTGACGCCAGAGTTCCGAAGCGAAGGAGACCACCGATGGATTGCCGCGATCCCAAGCCACAAGCGGTTCGCTACTGCTCATCCGTTTCCATGGCGGTTCTGGCGGCCTGAATATCCCGGATGCGTTCCGGCCAGCTTGCGCGGATAAAATCCAGAATGGCCTCGATTTCCATATCGGTCAGGATGCCGTCGAAAGCGGGCATGGCGGATGTGAAGCGCACCCCGAGATCGTCCAGCACCTGCTGGCCCCCGAGCTTGACATAATCAAACAGGAACCGGTCCCCGTGATGCCATGTATGCCCGGTCTCATCATGAGGCGGCGCTGGCAGCAAACCATCCGGACCCGGGCGCTGCCAGTCCGGTGCGCCTTCCAGATCAGCGCCATGGCAGGCGGCGCAGTAGGTTGCATAAAGTGCCTCACCATCAGGGGCGTCTGCCTGCGCGCCAGTTGCGGCGTGAACTGCAAGCGCCGCCAGGATTGGTTTGAGGAACTGTGTCATGGTCATGTCTGTTCTGTTTCAGCTTCGTCGATCTCGATCCGATCCGCGATCTCAGGCGTGATCAGGCCTGCATGAAACGCCAGCAGGATCAGTTTCGCGTCCAATGTGTCACCTTCCTCCATTGCAGCCTCCACACGCTGATCCGCGCGCCCGGCTTCCTCAGAGCTGTTGCTGTCGGCGAACTGTTCATGCCCGAGGATGCAGTAGGCCATAAGCTGCGCGGCATCTGCGAAAGCGGCCTCTTGCGTTTGTCGCGCTGCATGCTTCTTTGTGAGTTGGATCACGGTCAGTTTGACCGGCTCCGGTACAAGCAGCGGGTGCAGACCCGCAGCACGCAGAGCATCATCAAGCGCACGTATTGCACTCGAGCGACCGAGGAACATGTCGAAAAAGCGTATCATAAACACGCCAATATCAGGTCTCGTGCAGGGCGACATCTGCATTCTGGCCGGTTGTCACATCACAAATGCGTCCATCGCTCGAACAGCCTGCGCAACGCATAGCTGCGCAGGAGCGAAATACCGACGAAGACTGCGCCCAGTGCCAGGTTGTCACCAAGGCTGGTGTGAAGGTCGAACCATGGGAACACCACGATCTGCGTCGCGACGGCCAGCACATAACCCAGCACGACGTTCGTGACGGCCTCGAGCAGCGACATGCGGCGTGACTGGGCCGTCATGCGTGTTTCTTTCTGCCGCGCGCTGGTTTCGCGGTTTCAGCCGGAGCCACGACAAAGCTGGCAGTCCCGCCCGTCGCTATCTCCCATCTCCGCACGGCGACGTCGCAATAGACCGGGTCCAGTTCCACCGCACAGCATCGCCGCCCGGTGCGTTCCGCGGCTATCAGCTGGGTGCCGGAGCCGCAGAAGGGCTCGAAGACCAGGTCGTCGGGATCGGTGAAGGCCTCCAGCACTGCCTCGACCAGCGCCACCGGGAACACGGCCGGGTGCGATCCGGCCGCGCCCAAGCCCCCTTTGTGGCGCATGATGCGGAATACGCTGTCCGGGATACGGTGGCTCTGGATCGCGTTGCCGAAGCCTGTCTTGCGGTGGACCGTGCCGTCGGCGCTGCGCAGGCCGCCGCCGCCGAGGGTCTCGCCCGCGTGCTTGGAAGGGACAGTCTTGTGCGGTTTGCGCGGTGCGCGGTTAAAGTGGAAGATGAACTCATGCGAGGGTGCCAACCGTCCGTTCCAGTCGCCGGGCAGGCCCGGCCCCTGGTCCCACACGTACCATCCAAACCGACGCCAGCCCTGCGCGCGCATCCAGTCCACCCAGCCCTCCCAGTACGGGATCCACTCGCCGTCCCGATGAACGAGGCCGAGGTTGACCAGCAGCTGGGCATCGGCGGTTACGGGCGCTGCGGCAAAGACGCCCTGCATCAACGCATCCCAATCGCCGACCTTCTCCTTTGCTGCGCCATAGTCGCGCTGCTGGGCATAGGGTGGCGAGGTGAACATCAGCGAGGCCTGCGCTCCGTCCATCAGTCGCGCAACAACAGCCACGTCGGTGGCATCGCCGCAGATCAGCCGGTGATCGCCCAGCGCCCAGATGTCGCCGGGCTTTGTGATCGGCTCGGCCGGAGCATCAGGGATGGCGTCGGCGGTGTCATCATCGATGGTCGCGCGGTCCTCAGTTCCGTCGCGCAGCAAGGCGTCCAGCTCATCCTCGGGGATGCCGATCAGCCCGAGGTCGAAATCCTCGGCCAGCAGCCCGCGCAATTCCTCCAGCAGCAGGGCCTCGTCCCAGCCGCCCATCTCGGTGAGCTTGTTGTCGGCGATGCGATAGGCCCGACGCTGCGCCTCGGTCAGATGGTCCAGCACGATGACCGGTGCCTCTGCCAACCCAAGCTGCGCGGCCGCCAGGATACGGCCATGGCCCGCGATCAACTCGCCATCGGCCGCGACAAGGCATGGCACTGTCCAGCCGAACTCGGCCATGCTGGCAGCAATCCGCGCAACCTGATCGGCGTCATGGGTTTTTGCGTTGCGGGCGTATGGCTTGAGCCGATCCAGTGGCCAGAACGCGATCTGGCTTGGGCGCAGATGCATTGTCATGCGGCCAGCCGTTTGGCTTTGAGGGCAGCAAAACTCTCGCCGGTTTCCGCCAGCACCGCCTCCTGACCCGTGAAGGATTGCCAGCGCTCGATGGCGACATCGACATAGGCAGGGTTCAACTCAATGCCGAGGCAGACACGGCCGGTGGTTTCGGCCGCGATCACCGTCGTGCCCGATCCCATAAAGGGCTCAAACACCGCCTGGCCGGGGCTGGAATTGTTCAGGATCGGGCGGCGCATGCATTCGACAGGCTTTTGTGTGCCGTGCACCGTGTCGGCATCCTGATCGCGATTGGCGATCTGCCACAGCGTCGTCTGCTTGCGGTCGCCCGCCCAGTGGCCCTTGCCCTTGGCGCGGACGGCATACCAGCAGGGTTCGTGCTGCCAGTGATAGTCGCCGCGGCTGAGCACCAGCCGGTCCTTGGCCCAGATGATCTGTGACCGGATGGCGAACCCCGCGACCACCAGGCTCTCGGCCACTGTCGCAGCATGCAGCGCGCCATGCCAGACATAGGCCACATCGCCAGGGAACAGCGCCCATGCTTCGCGCCAGTCCGCGCGGTCATCGTTCAGCACTTGGCCGGTACGTTTGGTTTTGGCCGCGCCTGCCTGGTTGCGCCAGCTTGGGTCGTATTCGACGCCATAGGGCGGGTCGGTGACCATCAGCAGCGGGCGGACATCGCCCAGAAGCCGCTCGACCACATCGGCCGAAGTGCTGTCGCCGCAGATCAGCCGGTGCGACCCCAACTGCCATAGATCACCCGGTACCGACACCGGCGTCACCGGCAGCTCTGGCACATCTTCCTCGCCCTCGACCGGGCCGTCCCCGCCCAGCGCCTCGGGATCGCGCAACAGCGCGTCCAGATCATCGTCACTGATGCCCAAGAGCGACAGGTCGAAATCCTCGGCCAGCAGCCCCGCGATCTCGTCGCGCAGCATGGCCTCGTCCCATTCGCCCAGCTCGGTCAGCTTATTGTCGGCGATGCGATAGGCCCGCCGCTCGGCCTCATCCAGATGCGCCAATCGAATGACCGGCACCTCGGTCAGCCCGAGCATGGTCGCGGCCAGAACCCGGCCATGGCCTGCGATCAGCTCACCATCGTCAGCGACCATGCAGGGCACGGTCCAGCCGAACCTGGCCATGCTGGCAGCGATTTTTGCTACCTGATCCTCGCCATGCATCTTGGCATTGCGGGCGTATGGCCGCAGCCGGTCGATCGGCCAGGTCTCGATCTGGCTCGGCGCGAAGACGAGGTCCATGGGAAGGGTTCCGGAAATGGGGCAGGGCGGACAGACATAAGCGCGCAGCCAGGATTGCTGGCAGCTGAACAGGTTCCGCGATGTCAGGAAAACGAAAGCGCACGCGAGGGGTTATCCTCCGGGCGCAATTCTTCGATGATTAAGTGCTACGTCAAGGGGGGCAGCTTTG
>JAFIEF010000018.1 GCA_020832655.1 Paracoccaceae bacterium | reverse complement strand
CCCCCCGCGGCACCGGGCCCCCCCCCCCGGGGGGCGGGGGGCGCCCCCCCCGCGCCCCCCGCCCCCCCCCCCCCCCCCCTTTGGTGACTGCGCAGCCTTGTGCGTCAGCACATGGCGCAGCAGGCGCAACCGCTTCTCAGACCAGCACGCCGCCCAGCGAATTCGGCCCGCTTTCGGTGATCCGCACCACCCGGATATCGCCGCGCAGAATGCGCGGGTCGGTCACATGCACCGCATGCAGATAGTCGGATTTTCCCACCATCTGCCCGGCAATCCGCCCCGGCTTTTCGAACAGGACATGCACCACGCGCCCGACCATCGCATCCTGCGCGGCACGTTGCTGCTGGCCCAGCAGCGCCTGCAGACGCTGCAAGCGCTCTGACGCGACCGCATCATCGACGCCCTTGCGCTCGGCGGCGGGCGTGCCGGGGCGGGCGGAATATTTGAAGCTGTAGGCCTGCCCGTAGCCCACCTCACGCACCAGCGCCAAGGTGTCCTCGAAATCCTGATCGGTTTCGCCGGGAAAACCCACGATAAAATCACCCGACAGCAGCAGATCAGGCCGCGCCGCGCGCAGGCGTTCGATCAGCCGCAGATAATCTTCGGCCGTGTGCTTGCGGTTCATCGCTTTCAGGATGCGGTCACTGCCCGATTGCACCGGCAGATGCAGATAGGGCATCAGCCTGGGTTCATCCCCATGCGCGGCGATCAGGTCATCTTCCATGTCATTGGGGTGCGAGGTGGTGTAGCGGATGCGCTCCAGCCCCTCAAGCTGCGCCAATTCGCGGATCAGCCGCGCCAGACCCCATGTGCCACCTTCCGGCCCGCCACCATGATAGGCGTTGACATTCTGACCCAGCAGCGTGATTTCGCGCACCCCGCGTTCGACCAGACCCTGCGCCTCTGCCAGAAGCCGCGCCACCGGGCGCGACACTTCCGCCCCGCGCGTATAGGGCACCACGCAGAAGGCGCAGAACTTGTCGCAGCCTTCCTGCACGGTCAAAAAGGCGGCGGGCGCGCGCTTGGCGCGTGGCCCCTTGGGCAGATGCTCGAACTTGTCCTCTTCGGGAAACTCGGTATCGACCGCGCGCGCACCCGCGCGCACGGCGGCTTCCATCGCGGGCAGGCGGTGATAGGTCTGCGGTCCCACCACCAGATCGACCAGCGGCTGGCGGCGCATGATTTCCGCGCCCTCGGCCTGCGCGACACAGCCCGCCACCCCGATCTTCAGGTCAGGATTGGCGGCTTTCAGCGGCTTGAAACGCCCCAGTTCCGAATAGACCTTTTCGGCGGCCTTTTCGCGGATATGGCAGGTATTCAGCAAGATCATGTCCGCGTCTTCGGGCATGCCCGTCACCTGATAGCCCGATGCACCCAGCGCCTCGGCCATTCTTTCGCTGTCATAGACATTCATCTGACAGCCATAGGTCTTGATGAAGAGCTTCTTTGCCTCGGCCATCTGGCCCTCGCGCGGTTTGGGGAATTCGATCCTGTGCCCTTACCGGAAAGCCGCGCCGCGCTCAAGCCGGTCGGATCGCCTGTTGCACGGATTGGCCCAGGCGCAGCTCTGCCGTGATCGGCAGATGATCCGACGCCTTGCGCGCCAGCGCGCTGTCATGGCAGCGCAACCCTTCGATCTGTGCGCGGCGGCAGCCGATGATGCGATCCAGCGGCAGCACCGGCATTTGCGCGGGAAAGCTGGCAATCGTCGCGGCAGAGCGCTTGACCGCGCGCAATTCGCGCCGCAGCGGCATCAGCGAACAGCCCGCCCCCAGCCGCCATTCATTGAAATCCCCCATCACCAGCGTCGGGCGGCCATCGCCGCCTTCGATTTCGCGCGACAGGAAGCGCGCCTGCAACAGTCGCGACTGGTGCAGCAGCCCCAGATGCGCGGCGATGATGCGCAAGGGCTGCCCCGCCACGCGGATATCAGCGACAATCGCGCCGCGCGGCTCCAGCCCCGGCAGGGTGACCGCGCGCGCTTCTTCCACCTCTGCCCCGCGCAACAGCAGCAGATTGCCATGCCAGCCATGCGCGCGCGCGCCCAGCCGGTCTGTCAGGGCGACAGGTTCCAGCCCGGTGGTTTCACGCAGAATATCAGGGTCCAGCACGCCGCGCCGGTCGCCAAAGCGGCGGTCGACTTCCTGCAAGGCGACGATATCGGCACCCAGTTCCGCAATCACCTGCACGGTCCGCGCCGGATCGCGGCGCATATCGGTGCCGACGCCCTTGTGAATGTTGTAGGAACTGACGATCAGCTCTGACATGGGCCTTCAGATGTCGCATGGCGTTTCATGACACCAATATGTAGTCTACACGCCACAGACACAATAACCCGCCCTGCTCAAAGTACTGTTAGCACCGCCTGATGCACCAGAATGAACAGATTGACGCGCTGGTGATCGGCGCAGGTCCAGCGGGGCTGATGGCGGCGGAGGTGCTGGCAAATGCGGGTCGTCAGGTGGTGGTCTGCGAGGCCCGGCCCGCGCCCGCGCGCAAGTTCCTGATGGCGGGCAAATCGGGGCTGAATCTTCTCAATGCCGCGCCGCTTGATGCCCAATTGCCGCATTATGCCGAAGCGGCCGACTGGCTGGCCCCGATGATGGACCGCTTCGGCCCCGACCAGATCCGCGACTGGGCAGAGGGGCTGGGGCAGGAATTGTTCACCGGCTCGTCGGGGCGCGTCTTCCCGCGCGCGATGAAAGCCTCGCCGCTTCTGCGCGCGTGGCTGGCGCGGCTTGGTGCGCTGGGGGTTGCGCTGCGGCGCGGCTGGCGCTGGCAGGGGGGGGCGTTCGATTTCGCCACGCCGGATGGGCCGCGCCAGATCACCCCGCGCGTCACGGTGCTGGCGCTGGGCGGCGCAAGCTGGGCGCGGCTGGGTTCTGACGGCGCGTGGGCCGCGCATCTGGCCGCGCGCGGGATCGCGCTGGCCCCGTTTCAGCCCGCCAATATGGGGTTTGATGTGGACTGGTCGGCACATATGGGCGCGTATTTCGGCCAGCCCGTGAAAGGCGGGTGCTTGCAGGCAGGGGGGCAGTCGCTGCGCGCCGAATTCGTCATCACCCGCCACGGGGTCGAAGGCGGCGGCATCTATGCGCTCTCGCGCCTCTTGCGCGACGGGGCGGCGCTGACGCTCGATCTGTTCCCTGATCTTGATGCCGCCGAAATCGCCGCCCGGCTGAAGCGCCAGCCGCGCAAGCTGTCGGCCAGCAACCGGCTGCGCCGCGCCTTGCGGCTTCAGGGCACAAGGCTGGCGCTGGTGATGGAATGCGCCCGCCCCCTGCCCACCGACGCGCAAGCGCTGGCGCGCAGTCTGAAAGCCCTGCCCCTGCCCCTGCGCGGCCCGCGCCCGATGGATGAGGCGATTTCGACCGCGGGCGGCATTGCCCGCACGGCGCTGGATGACGCCCTGATGCTGCGCGACTGGCCGGGGGTGTTTGCCGCAGGCGAGATGCTGGATTGGGAAGCCCCCACAGGTGGCTATCTGCTGACCGCCTGTCTGGCCACAGGGCATTGGGCCGGCAGTCATGCTGCCCGCTACTGACTTCATCTTGCCAAAAATACTCAACCACGACGCTGGCGCTCAGGCGGGACGCAGATTCAGCGCGCGTTCCTGCACCGGCAGATGCACGATCGCCGAAAACAGCCCCACCCCCACGCCGATCCACCAGACCAGCGTGTAATCACCCGATATGTCATAAAGCGCGCCCCCCAGCCAGACCCCCAGGAAACTGCCAAGCTGGTGGCTGAAGAACACGATCCCGTAAAGCGTGCCCATATAGCGCAGCCCATAGATATGCGCGATCAGCCCAGAGGTCAGCGGCACTGTCGCCAGCCACAGCGCGCCCATGATGAGCGAAAACAACAGAACCGAGGCCGGCGTGATCGGCGACAGGATGAAGGCGGCTGCCACCACGGTTCGCGCCATATAGATCGAGGCCAGCAGGTATTTCTTGGAATAGCGCCTGCCCAGCCACGCCGCCAGGATCGTCCCGCCGATATTGGCCAGCCCGATCAGCGAGATTGCCACCGCCCCCAGCGCCGAGGTGGTGGTAATGCCAAACGCCGCCAGCATCCCGTCCGGGGCGATGGGGCCGCACATTTCGGTCACCATCGCGGGAAAATGCGCAGTGACAAAGGCCAGTTGATAGCCGCAGGAAAAGAATCCCAGGAAGATCAGCGTGAAGCTGGGGTCACGAAACGCCTGTTTCAGCGCGGCGCCCATGCTTTGTTCCAGTTCAGTGCGGGTGGCAGGCGCAGGGCTGCGCATCATCGGCAGCGCCAGCAAGGACAGCAGCACCGCAGCGGCAAAGATCACGAACACGATCTGCCAGGAATAGAACCCCAGCAGAATCTCGGCCACAGGCGCGCCAAAGACCTGCCCCGCACTGCCCGCCGCCGTGGCGATGCCCAGCGCAAGGCTGCGGTTTTCATCCGATGCAGCGCGCCCGACCACGGCAAGGATCACGCCAAATCCGGTGCCCGCAATGCCAAAGCCCACAAGGATTTCCAGCATCTGATGTGCGCCGGGCGTGACCGCAAAGGATGACAGCACCAGCCCCGCCGCATAGACCAGCGCCCCCAGAATGATGGCGCGGCGGTCCCCGAAGCGTTCGGCAATCGCGCCGAAAATCGGCTGGCCGATCCCCCAGGCCAGATTCTGGATGGCGATGGCCAGCGAAAATTCTGCCCGCAGCCAGCCGAATTCATCGGCAATCGGGATCTGGAACACCCCGAAGCTGGCGCGAATGGCGAAGCTGATCATGATGATGATGCAGCCACCGATCAGCACCGGGGTCATCAGGGGCGCATGGGTCCGGGTCATGGGAAGCCTGAGTGAAACACGCGCTTAACATGTGCAATTCCTGCAGCGCGGTCAATGGCTCAGGCGACCATCGCTTCGGCATGTTTCAGATCGACGCTGACCAGCTGGCTGACGCCGCGTTCGCCCATTGTCACCCCGAACAGCCGGTCCATCCGCGCCATGCTGATCGCGTTATGGGTGATGATCAGATAGCGGGTATCAGTCCGGCGGCACATTTCATCCAGCAGATCACAGAAGCGCGCGACATTGGCGTCATCAAGCGGGGCGTCCACCTCGTCAAGCACGCAGATCGGGGCGGGATTGGCCAGAAACACCGCAAAGATCAGCGCCAGCGCGGTCAAGGTCTGCTCGCCCCCGGACAGAAGCGACAGCACCGACAGCTTCTTGCCCGGCGGCTGGCACATGATTTCCAGCCCGGCATCGAGCGGGTCATCGCTTTCCACCAGCACCAGCCGTGCTTCACCACCGCTGAACAGATGCGTGAACAGCGTGCCGAAATTTTCATTGACCTTGTCAAAGGCGATCAGCAGGCGCTCGCGGCCTTCGCGGTTCAGCGCATTGATGCCCGAGCGCAGCTTGGCAATCGCGGCTTCCAGATCGGATTTTTCCTGCACCAGCGTATCATGTTCCCCCTGCACGGCGCGGGCGTCTTCCTCTGCGCGCAGATTGACCGCGCCCAGCGCATCGCGGGCACGGCGCAGGCGCGTAAGCTCCTCTTCCAGCGCGGTCGCATCGGGCATGGTGTCGGGGTCGGCATCAAGCTGCGCCAGCAGCGCATCGGGGGTGCAGTCCTGCTCCTCCGCGATGCGCGCTTCGGCCAACACCACGGCCTCTGCCGCAGCGTCGCGCCGGGCTTCGGCGCGCGCGCGCCCTTCGCGCGCATCAGAGGCCGCGCGTTCGGCCAGCCTTTCCTGCGTCGCGGCATCGCGCAGCGCCGCTTCCGCCGCTGAAAGCGCATCGCGCGCCGCTGCATGGCGGGTTTCGGCGGTTGAAATCGCGCCGGACAGTTCCTGATGCTTCGCCGCCAGATCCTCGGGCGCCGTGCTGGCGTCAGTCAGTTGATCCTCTGCTGCGGCCTTGCGGTCTTCCAGATCGGCGATGCGCGTCTGTGCCGTGTCCAGCCGGTGGCGCCAACCGCTAAGGGATTTCATGACCTCCTGCGCGCGCGCCAGCCGCGCGCGGGCTTCGCGCTTCAATTCATCGGCCTGTGCGCGGCGCGACATCATTGCGATGCGCGCAGCCTCGACCGTGTGGCGCAGGCTGTCGGTGGTGGCGCGGGCGTGGTCGAGTTGCGGCAGATCAGCGCGCGCGGCTTCGGCGCGCGACAGCGCGGCTTCAAGTTCTGTCACATCGGCGCGCGCGCGTGCCAGTTCGGCCACGGCGCGTTCGCAGCGCGCATCGGCCGCGTCGCGCGCCATCTGGGCTTGTGACAGGGCGCGTGTGATCTCTGTCAGGCGGGTTTCAGCGGCGCGGCGGGCTTCGCGCGCGCGGCGCTCTGCCGCGGCCAGATCATCCAGCCGCGCGCGGCGCTGGTCATGCGCCTGTTGCGCGGCCTGCAAGCGGGTTTCGACCCCGTCCAACTCGGCGCGCAGATGCTCCAGCCGGTTGATTTGCTGCAAGCGCAAAGCTGCCGTGCTGGACCCGTCACTGGCGGCCAGATGCACCCCGTCCCAGCGCCACAGATCGCCCGCCTGCGTGACCAGCCGCTGACCGGGTTGCAGGGCCGCTTGCAGCGCTGCGCCGTCCTGCGCCCTCACCAGCCCGATCTGCGCCAAGCGCCGCCCCAGCGCGGGGGGGGCGGTGACATGCGCGGCCAGCGGCTGCGCGCCTTCGGGAAGCGCGGCGGGTTGGGCGTATTCGGGCAGGGTGATCCAGCCTGATTGACCATCGCCACCGGCCAGCCCAAGGCGCAGATCATCGGCCAGCGCGGCCCCCAAAGCGGCCTCGAACCCCGGATCGACGCGCAACATGTCCAGAAGCTGCGTGCCCGCGCCGCGGTCGCGTTCGATCAGGCGGGCCAGCGCCGCAACTTCTGCGCGCAAGGTGCTGGCCTCGCCTTCGGCCTGCGCCAGCGTGGTGCGGGCGCTGGCGGCGTCAGATTCGGCCTCTGCCCGCGCCTCTTCGGTCTGGGCAAGAGTGTCTTCGGCCTCTTCGCAAAGCGCTTTCGCATCTTCCAGCTGCTCTTGCGCGGCCTCGCACTCTGCTTCGGCGCTGTCGCGCGCGGCTTCAGCCTGCGCCTTGCCCTCGGCCGCCTGAACGCCGCTGGCGCTGGCCTTGTCGAAGGCGGCGCGCAACTCGCCAAGCTGCCGCTCTGCCGCCTGATGCTGCGCGGCCAGGCGGGCCATTTCCTCGGTCGCGGCGGTCAGAGCGGCCTCGTGATCAGCCAGACACTGCGCAGCTTCTTCCGCGGCGGCGGCAGCATCTTCTAGCTTGTCATCATGCCCGTCGGATGCCTTGGCAAGCTGATCCTGTTCCCATTCAAGCTGGGTGATCATCTCTGCCGCGTCGCGGTTCAGGCCGCTTTCGCGTTCGATATCCTGCGCAAGCTGGACAATACGCGCCTGAAGGCTGCGGATGGTCTCTGCGGCGCGGGCCTCTTCATCGGCCAGCGCATCGCGCTGCACCGTCAGCCGTTGCAGGATGGACCCTGCGACCGCGTCTTCCTCGCGCAGGGCGGGCAGCGCGGCCTCTGCAACTTCGCGGGCGCGCGCGGCCTGCTGCGCGGCGGTTTCAGCACCTGCACTGTCGCGGATCGCCTGTTGCAAGGCGGCCTCTGCCGCTGCCCGCGCATGATCGGCCTCGCGCCAGCGGCGATACAGGATCAACCCGTCGACCTGCCGCAACCGCGCGCTGATCTGGCGGTAGCGTTCGGCCTGCCGTGCCTGCCGCGAAAGCTGGGCAAGCTGCTGGGCCAGTTGTTCAATCAGATCGCCTACCCGTTCCAGATTGGTCTCGGTCGCGCGCAGCCGCAATTCAGCCTCATGTCTGCGCTGATAGAGGCCGGAAATCCCGGCGGCTTCTTCCAGAATGCGGCGGCGCGCCTTGGGCCTGGCATTGATCAGTTCGGAAATCTGCCCCTGCCGCACCAGCGCAGGGCTGTGCGCCCCGGTCGAGGCATCGGCAAACAGCATCTGCACATCGCGCGCGCGCGCTTCCTTGCCGTTGATCTTGTAGGCGCTGCCGGCATCGCGGGTGATGCGGCGCACGATATCGATCGTATCGGTATCATTGAAGGCCGCCGGGGCGACGCGGTCGGAATTGTCGAGATGCAGGCTGACTTCGGCGAAATGGCGCGCGGGGCGCGAATCGGTGCCGGCGAAGATCACGTCTTCCATGCCTGCCCCGCGCATCGCAGTGGGGCGGTTTTCGCCCATCACCCAACGCAGTGCTTCCAGCAGGTTCGACTTGCCGCAGCCATTGGGACCGACCACGCCGGTCAGCCCCGGATGGATCACCAGATCCGTCGGGTCGACAAAGCTTTTGAAGCCATTGAGTCGCAATCGGTTGAACTGCACGATAGGTGGCCCATGCGATGGTCTGCGGGCAGAGTGCGCGACAAATGCGGATCGAGTCAAGCGCGCGCCACCCGATATTGGCGCAATACCCGACTTATCCACAACATATAGGATTTCGCTTTCCCCAGATGCGACAGCACGCCGCAGTTGCCAAACGCACAAAAGATCGTCATATTCAGATTTATAAATATGTATGAGAGGAGACCCCCATGTCCCACGCTGTTGCACGTCCTTCGGACAGCTATTCCCCGCTCTACTTCCTGGCCTCGCTTGGGGCCGGGGGTCTGGCTGTCACCTTCTTCATGTGGCTGATGCACTGGCTGCCCCATCCCGGCCAGCCGGTCCCTGTGTTCGAAGACATCGCCGCCGCCTTCACCAGCGGGTCGGTGCTGACGCAAGGCGTCATTCTGGTTGCCGTGATCGGGATTGCCATCTTTTCCTTCCTGAACCTGAAACTTCTGGTCTGGAACCTGCGCCGTTACGCCGAATGGCGCGGGACCGAAGCATATGCCAAATTCGCCAAAACCAATGCGCAAAGCCAGGTCATGGCGATGCCGCTGGCGCTGGCGATGTCGGTCAATGTCATGTTCATTCTGGGCATGGTGTTTGTGCCGGGGCTGTGGTCGGTGGTTGAATATCTGTTCCCGCTGGCGGTCATCGCCTTTCTGGCCATCGGGGTGTTCGGCTTCCGGCTTTATGGCCAGTTTCTGGGCCGGGTGCTGACCGAGGGCGGGTTCAACTGTGCCGCCAACAACAATTTCGGACAGGTTCTGCCGGCATTCGCCTTTGCGATGGTCGGGGTCGGTCTGGCCGCGCCAGCGGCACTCAGCACCGTTTCCACGGTTTCCGGGATCGGCATTGTCCTGTCCACCTTCTTCCTGATGACCTCTGGCCTGATTGCCGTGGTGGCGATGATCCTGGGGCTGCGTTCGATGATGGAAAACGGCGCCAACCCCGAAACCGCGCCGACGCTGTCAATCATCGTGCCGCTGCTGGCTGTGCTGGGCATTCTGGGCCTGCGCCAGAACCACGGGCTGGGTGAGCATTTCGGTGCTGCCGAGGTTGCCGGGCAGACCATGTCGACGCTGACCATGTATCTGTCGGTGCAGATCCTGTTCCTGCTGTTTGCCGGGCTGATCCTGATCCGTCAGGGCTATGCCAAGCGCTTTCTGTTCGGCACTGAAAACTCGCCGGGTTCCTATGCGCTGGTCTGCCCCGGTGTCGGTTTTGCCGTGATGGTGCATTTCTGGCTGAACAAGGGTCTGGTCGATGCCGGGATGGTCACGAAATTCGGCCCTGCCTTCTGGGCGATCACGGCGGTCGCGCTGGCCTCGCAGGTCGCCATGATCTGGCTGGTCTGGCATCTGAACCGCCGCCATTTCGGCGCCCCGCGCAGCGCCAGAGCCGTGCCCGCCGAATGATCCGGCATACCAACTGACACCGAAAAGGGCCGCATCGCGCGGCCCTTTTTGATGCCCGCAGCCGGGATCAGCCGCGCGCGCGCCGCGCCTGGCGGGCATTAAGCCAGTTCATCGCCAGCACCACCAGGATCACCCCGGCCCCGACAGCCTCGACCGTGAAATCGGGCCAGAACAGCGCCACAATCGCTGGCAGCATGATCACCCGCGAGGCCGGGTCCATGCGCCCGAACAACCACCCCTCTATGGCACTGGCAAAGGCCACCAGCCCCAGAATGGCGGTGAAGCCCGTCCACAGCACATGCAAAGGCGGCCCGCCATAGATGATTTCGGGGTTGAACACCATGAATAGCGGGATCAGATACAGCCCCTTGGCGAATTTCCACGCCTGGATACTGGTCTCCATCGGTTTTGCCCCGGCAACAGCGGCCCCGGCAAAGCCCGCCAGCGCCACAGGGGGCGTGACATTGCTGTCCTGCGAATACCAGAACACCACCAGATGCGCGATCAGCAGCGGGATGCCGAATTCATTGTGCAGCGCCGGACCCACCAGCACGATCAGCACGATATAGCTGGCCGTCACCGGCAGCCCCAGCCCCAGCACCAGCGAGGCAATCAGCACCAGCCCCAATGCGATGACGATATTGCCGCCCGAGAAGGAAATCATCATCGAGGAGAATTTCAGCCCCAACCCGGTCAGCCCCACAACGCCCACGATGATCCCCGCCACAGCGCAGGCAATGGACACCGCAACCGCGTTGCGCGCACCCAGTTCCAGGCTTTCGAAGATCATGCGCAGCCCGCGCATCACCGAATCGCGCGTCCGCGCGCCGGTGATCGGGCCATCGGCACAAAGCGCCCATGCCCCGCGCAGCCCCGCAACCCCGATCACCGCCATGATGGCCCAGAACCCCACCCGCATCGGCGAGATATTGTTGACCAGCAGCCAGACCAGCAGCACCAGCGGCACGATGAACTGCCAGCCCGCCGCCAGAACCTTGCGCACGACCGGCAATTCAGCCGCCGACATGCCGCGCATGCCCTGCTTCATCGCCACGATATGCACGAACAGATAGACCGTGCCCAGATACAGGATCGCCGGGAAGATCGAGACCATGACGATTTCAATATAAGGCACGCGGGTATATTCCGAGATCAGGAACGCGCCCGCCCCCATCAGCGGCGGGGTGATCTGCCCCCCGGTCGAGGCCGCGGCCTCGATCCCGCCCGCCTGTTTGGGCTTGTAGCCCAGCTTCTTCATCAACGGGATGGTGAACGCCCCCGTCGTCACCACATTGGCAATCGCTGACCCCGAAATCGACCCCATCCCCGCGCTGGCGATGACCGCGGCCTTGGCAGGCCCGCCGGGTTTGCGCCCGGTGGCGGCAAAGGCCAGATCGATAAAGAACTTGCCCGCGCCGGTCTTTTCCAGAAAGGCACCGAACAGCACGAACATGAACACGAAGGTCGCCGCCACCCCAAGCGGCAGGCCGAAGATGCCTTCCTGGCCCAGATAAAGCTGGCCCACCAGCCGGTCGGTATTGGCCCCGCGATGCGACAGCGCGCCGGGCAGCCATTCGCCCAAGGTCGGCAGCGCGCCACGCGCCCCTGCCAGCGCGTAAAGAATGGCAATCGCGCCGATGATGGTCATGCCAAGGCCCACCGCGCGGCGGCTGGCTTCCAGCACGGCAACCGTGCAGACAATACCCATGATGATATCGGTCTGCGACCACCACCCGGCCCGCGCGATGATCGCGTCCAGATTCCAGATGATGTATAACCCGCTCAGAAAGCCCGCAGCGATGAAACCGGCATCGATCACCCAGCCCAGCAATCCACGCGGGCGGGTCTGGCCGAAAGCCGGAAAGATCAGAAAGGCCAGCACCAGCACGAAACCCAGATGCGCGGGCCGCTGATAGAACAGCCCCAGCGGCTGAATGCCTGCCGTGTAAAGCTGGAACAGCGACATGCTGACCGCAACAGCCGTGATCAGCCACAGCACCGGGCGCGGCTGGTGCCGATCAGCCGAACGCAGGCTTTCAGGGATTGCGCCGCCCTCAATCTTGTCGGGATCGCTGCTGATGGTCGTGGTCATCGGACACTCGTTTCAGTCAGGGGATCAGGTGCAGCGACAGTCGCGCGCGGGGGGGCAAGGCAAGCACGGTTTCGCCCTTGTGCAGATGATGGCCGACAGCGGGGCCACCCGTGCGCAGGCGCAAGGTATTCTGGGGAAGGGGGTCATTCATCCCCTCGATCCAGTAGCCATTCCCGTCAGTCGCGGGACGGACATGGCCCCGCCCCGGCACCTCGCCCAGCCCGGCGGCATAATCATGCAGATAGCTGCGTGTCAGCACCAACGTCCCGTTCCGGTTTTCAAAACAATCCGCCACCGGCCCGCCCGTGACAGAGTGCTTCCAGCGCAGGCAAATCTCTTCGCCTTCGGGCAGGGGCAGGGTGTCGATGACACCCATCTGCGGAGACAGGATCTGCAACACCGGCTGGGCCGATGCGGGCATGGCAAGAAACAGGGCGGCCAGAACGGGCCGCCCTGCCTGCAACACCATCACGGGATCTGATGCGCCTGCGGCGTCGCGCCCACTTCCTCGAAATAGCGCAGCGCGCCAGCATGGAAGGGGATCGGCGTCGAGTCGATCGAGAAGTCAACCGTGGTATCATTGGCCGCCGGATGGATGGCGATCAGCTCGTCCACATTTTCATACATCGCCTTGACGATGTTGTAGACCAGCTCTTCATCCATATCCGCATGCGCGATCAGCACATTCGGGGTCGAAATGGTCAGGACCGGCTCTGCCACACCGTCATAGATGCCTGCACGCAGCGTATAGGGCGCGAAGGTCGGCTCGACCTCGACCGCGGCGGCGATCTGTTCTTCGGTCAGCGCCACAATGCTGATATCGCGTGTGGTGGCCAGGTTCATGATCGAGCTGGTGGGCGGACCCACACTCCAGAACCCGGCGGCGATATCCCCATCGCGCAGCGCATCGGCGGTTTCGTTGAAGTTCAGCCGCTGCGGATCAAAATCATCATAGGTGATGCCATTGGCTGCCAGCAGCGTCTGTGCGCTGACTTCGGTGCCCGAACCCGGCGCGCCAACCGACACACGCTGCCCGCGCAGATCATCCAGGCTGGTGATGCCGCTGCCTTCGACAGTCACGATCTGCACCGCATTGGGATAGATCGAGGCCAGCGCGCGCAGTTCCGAAACCTGCCGCCCCTCGAACGCGCCTTCACCGTGGAACGCCTGATAGACGGTATCGGCCAGCGCCAGCGCCAGATCGCTGTCGCCGCGCGAAATCAGGGCCACGTTTTCAACCGATGCGCCCGTCACCTCGGCGCTGCCGGTCGCGCCATCGACATGGCGGCTGATCACTTCACCAAGGCCACCACCATAGGGGAAATACACCCCGCCAGTGCCACCGGTTGCAATGGACAGATCCTGCGCCGAAATGGGCAGTGCGGCGAAAGCTGCCGCAGCCGCGTAGGCCGCGAGTTTGTAGGTCATGCTATCCTCCCAAGGACAATATCTGTTTGTTGGACCGCAAGCGGTCTGTCGTCAACCTAGCGGCGCTTGGCACGGCGTGCAAGCATCTCGGTCATCTGTCTCAGGCGAACAGGACCGGCCAGAGCGACGCAATCAGCAATGCGGCCATGCTGTAGTTGAACACCCGCAGCCAGAGCGGGCGGCGCAGCAGCTTGCGCAGCCCCACCCCGGCCAGCGCCCAGACCGACACGGACGGGAAATTCACCACCACGAAGACGCCAGCCACCCAGGCCACGGCCAGCACCTCTTGCCCCGGCGCATAAAGCGTGACTGCCCCCAGCGACATGATCCACGCCTTGGGGTTGACCCATTGAAACGCCGCCGCTTGCAAGAATGTCAGCGGGCGGGCTTGCGTGGTGCTGCCCGCGGGCGGGGCGGCATTGGCGATCTTCCAGGCCAGCCACAGCATGTAGAACACCGACACCACGCTCAGCGCCATGCGCGCGGGCGGGTAGCTGATGAACACCCCCACCAGCCCGACACCGACCACCAGCACCATGAAGGCATGGCCCAGCGCCACCCCCAGCATATGCGGCATGGTCCGGCGAAAGCCGAAATTCACACCAGATGCCAAAAGCATGATATTGTTCGGCCCCGGTGTGGCAGAGGTTACGAAGGCATAGGCGGCCAGCGCCAGGATCAGGTCAGGCGGCATGAAAAACCCTTTGCAGCTTCATGGGTTGATTTGCCATGCGAAGATAGGCCAGACCAACCGCAACCGGGTTGCAATTAGTGCAAAATTTGCACTACATTCGCAACTCATGGACGATCTTGACCATAGAAGCGACGAAATATTGCGCATTCTGGCGCGCGATGGGCGCATTTCCAATCTCGAACTTGCCGAAAAGGTGGGGCTGTCGCCCTCGGCCTGTCTGCGCCGGGTGCAGGATCTGGAACGCCGCGGCATCATCACCGGCTATCGCGCGGTGCTGGACCCGGCCAAGACCGGCATCGGCTTCATTGCCTATGTCACGGTCGGGCTGTCGCGCCATACCAAGGCCGCACAGGCGGAATTCGAACGCCTGATGCGCGCCGCGCCGCAGGTGCGCGAATGCCATAACGTCACGGGAACTGTGGAATATCTGCTGCGGATCGAAGCACGCGATCTTGCCGCCTACAAGCAGTTTCACACCGAATATCTGGGCGCGTTCCCGTTTCTGGAACGGCTGACAACGCTTGTCGTCATGGCCTCTCCCAAGGATGAGCGCGGCTGAACTTTGCGCGTGCATCGCGCTGGAAAACCCGCTATGCTGCACCGCAGCAAAAGGGGAGAGCGCATGGCCAAGGGCAAGGTTATCACAGTCGCGCAGCAGAAAGGCGGGTCGGGCAAGACCACGCTGGCTGTCAATCTGGGGGTGATGCTGGTGCGCGCGGGCCACAGCGTTGCGTTTCTGGACACCGATCCGCAAGGATCATTGGGGCGCTGGTTCATGACCCGCCATGAGACTGGCCAGACGGGCGGAATGGAATTTTCCACCGCCTCTGCCTGGGGGGTGGGGTATGAGGTCGGCAAGCTGCGCGACATGGCCGATTTCGTGCTGATCGACACCCCGCCCAAGGCCGATTCCGATCTGCGCCCGGCGCTGCGCGCCGCCGATCTGGTGGTGGTGCCGGTGGCGTCCAGCCATGTCGATCTGTGGGCCACCGATGGCGTGCTGGATCTGTCGCGGCGCGAAGGGCGCGAGGTGCTGGTGGTTCTGAACCGCGCGCGGGCGGGCACAAGGCTGGGGGCAGAAATTGCCGAGGCCGTGCAAGCGCTGAAGGCCGATACCGCCCATACCCAGATCGCGAACCGTGTGGCCTATGCCGCCACGCTGGGCCAGGGGCTGGCCGGGGTTGAGGGCGCGCGCAGCCCGGCCCTGCGCAGTGAACTGGACGCGCTGCTGGTCGAGGTGCTGGCGAAACTTGACGACTGACGCAGTTACGCACAGCGCTTATGGACGGGGCCGCGTGTCTGCGCTATCAGCACGCGCAAACCCGCAGCGAAAGGCGCCCCAATGTCCGGCCACGGCCCCGCACTCCCCATGACTGCCCGCAAATCCGGCCCGCTGCGCGGCATTGCGCAGGTGCCCGGCGACAAATCCATCTCGCATCGCGCG
Source organism: Paracoccaceae bacterium (assembly GCA_020832655.1). Classification (GTDB taxonomy): domain Bacteria; phylum Pseudomonadota; class Alphaproteobacteria; order Rhodobacterales; family Rhodobacteraceae; genus Roseinatronobacter. The sequence goes on along the minus strand of JAFIEF010000018.1, from coordinate 37,184 downwards.
CTGATCCTTGGGGCGCTGTCAGTGGGCGAAACCCGCATCACCGGCCTGCTGGAAGGACACGATGTGCTGGACACAGCCAAGGCGATGCAGGCTTTCGGCGCCACTGTTGCTTGCCACGGCGCGGGCGACTGGTCGGTGCAGGGGGTTGGCGTGGGCGGCTTTGCCGAACCCGAACAGGTGATTGATTGCGGCAATTCCGGCACCGGCGTGCGACTTATCATGGGGGCAATGGCGAGCACCGACATCACCGCCACCTTCACCGGTGATGCCAGCCTGAACAAGCGCCCGATGGGGCGCGTGACCGACCCGCTGGCACTATTTGGCGCGCAGTCTTTCGGGCGGCGCGGCGGGCGGCTGCCGATGACGGTGATTGGCGCGGCAGACCCGGTGCCGGTGCGCTACACCCTGCCGATGCCATCCGCGCAGGTGAAATCGGCGGTGCTGCTGGCGGGGCTGAACGCGCCGGGCCAGACGGTGGTGATCGAAGGGGAACCGACCCGCGATCATACCGAACGCATGCTGCGCGGTTTCGGGGCCGAAATCACGGTCGAGGACACGGATGAAGGGCGCATCATCACCCTGACCGGGCAGCCCGAATTGCGCGGCCGGAATGTGGCTGTGCCGCGCGATCCATCCAGCGCGGCCTTCCCGGTTTGCGCCGCACTGATGGTGAAGGATTCCGACATTCTGGTGCCCGGCGTCAGCCAGAACCCCACAAGAAATGGCATTTACCTGACATTGCAGGAAATGGGTGCCGATCTGGTGATGGAAAACCCCCGCCTTGAAGGCGGCGAGCCTGTGGCCGATCTGCGGGTGCGGTTTTCCGCCCTGCGCGGCATCGAGGTGCCGCCCGCGCGCGCCGCCAGCATGATCGATGAATACCCCATCCTGGCCGCGCTGGCCGCCACGGCTGAAGGCAAGACGGTGATGCGCGGGATCAAGGAATTGCGCGTCAAGGAATCCGACCGCATCGATGCGATGGCGCGCGGGCTGGAAGCCTGCGGCGTGCGCATTGACGAAACCGAGGACAGCCTGACCGTGCATGGCTGCGGTGCAGGCGGGGTGCGCGGCGGCGCCACAGTCCAGACCCATCTGGACCACCGCATCGCCATGAGCTTCCTGTGCCTGGGGCTGACAACACAGCAGCCCGTCACGGTCGATGATGCCGGCCCCATCGCCACATCCTTCCCCGCTTTCGAAGGGTTGATGCGCGATCTGGGCGCAGCGATGACGCGCAACAGCGCCGCGTGAAGAAAGCGGCGCTGCCCGATCTGGCGCATCTGGCGCAAGGGGGCGCTGACATCGCCTGCCGCGTCACCCCCGGCGCGCGGCAGAACAGCCTGGAGGCAGGCACCCCCATCCGCATCCGCGTCACTGCGCCCGCCGAAGACGGCCGCGCCACCGAGGCCGCGCGCCGCCTGCTGGCCCGCGCGCTGGGCGTAGCCCCGACCCGGCTGACCCTGCAGCGCGGCACCAAATCGCGCGACAAGCTTTTCCGGCTGGACTGAACCGTGCAAGAAAAAAAGGCTCCCGGAGCACCGGGAGCCTTTGGTAGTCATGCGATCTGCTGATCAGCAGCTATAATACATGCTGTATTCGACCGGGTGGGGGGTGTGCTCATAGGCATAGACCTCTTCCCATTTCAGGTCGATATAGGCCAGGATCTGATCCTTGGTGAACACATCGCCCGCCAGCAGGAAGTCATGATCGGCGGCCAGCGATTCCAGCGCCTCGCGCAGGCTGGCGCAAACCGTGGGGATGCCTTCCAGCTCTTCGGGCGGCAGATCATAGAGATCCTTGTCCGAAGCCGGGCCGGGATCGATCTTGTTCTTGATCCCGTCAAGACCAGCCATCAAGAGCGCGGCAAAGGCCAGATAGGGGTTTGCCGACGGGTCGGGGAAACGGGCCTCGACGCGCTTGGCTTTCGGGCTTTCGGTCCACGGAATGCGAATGCAACCGGAACGGTTGCGGGCCGAATAGGCGCGCAGCACCGGGGCTTCAAAGCCGGGGATCAGACGCTTGTAGCTGTTGGTCGAGGGGTTGGTGAAGGCATTGAGCGTCTTGGCGTGCTTCAGAATGCCGCCAATGAACCACAGCGCTTCCTGGCTCAGATCGGCATATTTGTCGCCTGCGAAAAGCGGCTTGCCATCCTTCCAGATCGACATGTTGACATGCATGCCGGTGCCGTTGTCGCCCTTGACGGGCTTGGGCATGAAGGTTGCCGTCTTGCCATAGGCGTCGGCCACATTGCGCACGACATATTTGTATTTCATGATCTCGTCGGCCTGCTTGGTCAGGCTGCTGAAGATCAGGCCCAGCTCATGCTGCGCAGAGGCGACCTCTGTGTGGTGCTTGTCGACCTTCATCCCCATGTCTTTCATGGTGGTCAGCATTTCCGAGCGCATGTCCTGATTGGCGTCAATCGGGTTCATGGCGAAGTAATGACCCTTCACGCCGGGGCGGTGGCCCATATTGCCATGCTCGTAATCGGTGTCGGTGTTCCACGCGGCTTCTTCGGCATCAACCTCGAAGCTGACCTTGTTGATCTTGTCGCTGAACTTGACGCTGTCGAAGACGAAGAACTCTGCTTCCGGCCCGAAATAGGACACATCGCCAATGCCCGAAGATTTCAGATAGGCTTCGGCCTTTTCGGCGGTGCCGCGCGGGTCGCGCTCATAGGGTTCGTTGGTATCGGGTTCCACGATCGAGGCGTGGATCGCCAGCGTCTTTTCGGCATAGAACGGGTCGATATAGACCGAGTCCAGATCGAACACCAGTTTCATGTCAGAAGCTTCGATACCCTTCCATCCCGGAACCGATGACCCGTCGAACATGAAGCCTTCTTCCAGGAAGTCTTCATCGACCAGATCATTGACGATCGTCACATGCAGCATGCGGCCGCGCGGGTCGACGAAACGGATGTCCAGATAGGCGACATCTTCGTCTTTCATCAGTTTGAGAACGTCTGCTGAACTCATGTTCATTTCCCTTTGCTAGTGAGAGTTGCGCCAGAGGTCGCCCCCTGGAAATCTGGGTGGCTTAGAGCGCGTCATCCCCGCTTTCGCCGGTGCGAATGCGGATCGCCTGCTCTACCGGAGAGACGAAAATCTTGCCGTCCCCGATCTTGTCGGTGCGCGCGGCCGCGATGATGGCTTCGATGGCCTCGTCAACCTGATCATCAGGCAGGACGACCTCGATCTTCACCTTCGGCAGAAAATCGACGACATATTCGGCCCCGCGGTAAAGCTCGGTATGGCCCTTCTGGCGGCCAAAGCCCTTGACCTCCAGAACTGACAGCCCCTGAACGCCGATATCCTGCAGCGCCTCCTTGACCTCATCAAGCTTGAAGGGTTTGATGATTGCCTCGATCTTCTTCATGACTCGCCCTTTTGTCGAAATCCCTGGCCCGTGCACTGGCCTGCCCTGTTCAGACCATTTCCGATCAGCGGCGACAATCTGATAGGGTGGAAAGGCCGGATGCAGCGCCCCAGAATCCCCGTCCGTGACCAAAATTTATGCCTTACGACTAATTTTTGTGCAGATCTGAAAAAGGCCGGAGTCGCGAATGACTGAAATTCTGTCATCTGCCCAAATGCGCGCCGTTGAAGGGGCCGCGATTGAGTCGAAATCGGTTACTGGCCAAACCTTGATGGAGCGCGCAGGAAAGGCCGTTCTTGATGCGGTTTTCGACCAATGGCCGCAATTGCGCCACCAGCCGGGGCGGGCGGTGGTTTTGTGTGGGCCGGGGAATAATGGCGGCGATGGCTTCGTGATTGCACGGCTGCTGCACCGGCGCGGCTGGAAGGTTGCGCTGTATCTGTTCGGCCAGCGCGACCGGCTGCCCCCTGATGCTGCTTGCAATGCCGTGCTCTGGGAAGAATTGGGGCAGATCACCGCGCCGGAGCACTGCCCGGCGCTGCGCGACCTTCAGCCCGATCTGCTGGTTGATGCGCTGTTCGGCACCGGGCTGGTGCGTGGTCTTGGCGGGAAATTGGCGGAACTGGCGCAGGCACAGGCCGCCTGCCCGGAACTGGTGGCGCGCAGCGTGGCGGTGGATATCCCGTCAGGGCTGTGCGCCGATAGCGGGCGACCCCTGGGGGCATGCTTCCGCGCGAGCCTGAGCGTCAGCTTTCACCGCCTGAAACCGGGTCATGTGCTGGATCAGGGGCCAGAGCATTGCGGGCGCGTTGTGGTGGGCGATATCGGGCTGGACGCCCCCTGCCCCGAGGCCGCGCGCCTTGTCACCGCCCCCGCCCCTGCAATCGCCAAGGCGCAAGGGCATAAATTCAGTCACGGCCATGCTGTGGTGGTGTCGGGCGGGGTCGGCAAGGGCGGGGCGGCGCGGCTGGCGGCGCGCGGCGCGCTGCGCGTTGGCGCGGGGCTGGTGACGCTGGCCTGCCCGCCCGCCGCGCTGCAGGAAAACGCCGCGCGGATGGATGCGGTGATGCTGACGCGCCTGGCCGATGCCGCCGGGCTGCGGGCGCTGATGGCGGATCGGCGCATAACGGCGCTGTGCATGGGGCCGGGGCTGGGGCTTGGCGCGCGCGAGGTCGGACTTCTGGATTCGGCGCTGCGGGCAGGCCGCGCGGGTGCCGCGCTGGTGCTGGACGCCGATGCGCTGACCCTGCTGGCGCGCGATGATGCGCTGTCTGGCCTGCTGCATGCGCGCTGCATCCTGACCCCGCATGCGGGCGAATTTGCGCGGCTGTTCCCCGATCTGGCGGAACGCCTGAACACACCCCCGGCACAAGGTCCGGCCTTTTCGCGGCTGGATGCCGCGCGCGCGGGCGCAAAGCGGACAGGCGCGCTGGTACTGCTGAAAGGGGCCGATACGGTAATTGCCGCGCCCGATGGCCGCACTGCCATCCATGCCGCCCATAATGACCGCACCGCGCCCTGGCTGGCGACAGCGGGCGCGGGCGATGTGCTGGCGGGGCTGATCACCGGGCTGGCGGCACGCGGGCTGCCCCTGTTTGACGCGGCCTGCAGCGCGGTCTGGCTACATGTCGAGAGCGCGCGCGCCTTCGGGCCGGGGCTGATTGCCGAGGATCTGCCAGAGATATTGCCGCAGGTCTTGCGCCAGCAGCCAGAGTGACTGTCGACCAAGCGAAGCGGTTGGCTGCATTGCCGCTGTCTGCATCGCCCTGGCCCTGCCTGCGCAGGGAAGCGGGCCATCCGGCCCGCTGCCTTCGGCGAGAGTATTTTTTGCAAGATGAAGTCGGGGCGCGGATGAAGGTTTCATCTGGCGCAAGCTGATCGGAGACAGGTTTCGAGCAAGCTCAACTCAAGTAGAAAGATTTGCGATTTGGGCAGGCGCCCCGCGCCTGCCCAAGGGTCAGCGCGCTTGACGTGAGCGTCGTCACTCTTGGCGGAGCCTTGCGTCGGATGTGAAATCCGGGGCTGAGGCCGCAACCAGCGCCTGAAGCCCATCGGCGAGCAGAATGCAGCCCTGATCCAGTTGCAGATGATACAGCGTGACATGCCCCGCCACACCGCGACGGACATGGACCCCATCGACCAGCGCGCGCGCTGTGGTCATGGCGGGCCTGGCGAACAGGATTTCGCTGCGCCAGTCGCGGATCGCCAGCTTCTGCCCTGCGCCCACGACAACCGGGCGATCCAGCCGCCCCGGTGCCATACCCAGCCCCAGCGCGGTGGGGTCAAGCTGAATGCTGTCGCGCGCATGCACCCGGCGCTTGCGGATGCCGCGCAGTTCGACAATCTGGCCAGTGGCATCCAGCAGCAGATCGCCTGCCATCAGCGCCTCGACCCTGCATTGGCCAAAAATGGTGCGAATCAGGCTGCCCGCCGCAAAGCCGGTCACTGCCCCGCCGCGCGACGCCGGTTTCCGTTGGACACTGGCCCCCAGGGCCGGTGGCAGGGTCACATTGTCTGCAATCATCTCTCGCCTCCTGAAACTGCTTTGGCATAATAATGCAACGGAACAGTGACGCTGCGCAGACCATCATTGTTTCGTTATGGTGAACAATCATGCAAAATTCTGGCCAGATCATGGCAGGATTGCGGAAAGCTGATGTCAGCAAATCCGCGCATGAAAGCTGAAAGAAGCCTCTCGCATCCGCTGGCAGGATTTGCTAATCGGATCGGCGTTGCGGGTGTGGCGAAATTGGCAGACGCACCAGATTTAGGTTCTGGCGCCGCAAGGCGTGGGGGTTCAAGTCCCTCCACCCGCACCAGATCAGCCCTGCCGGGGGATGGTTTTCCGCTCGTGCGCAGGGCTGCAAATTCCGGATATCGAAATCTGCTCCCGCCCCGCCGCGCGATGCCTTGACAGGGCGCAGGCTTTCGAGCATATGGCAGCTTCCGTTCGGGCATCCGGCCCGCGCGGTCATTGATTATTGCCTGAGATGGATCAGGCACGCAGCCCGACGGCACCAACAAAAACGCCTGCCTTGCGCAGGGGCCACAGGGCGCGGCAGAGAAGGAAGGAACAGGCCGATGTTTGCGGTCCTCAAAACCGGTGGCAAGCAATATCGCGTGCAGGCGGGTGACGTGCTGCGCGTCGAACGCATTGCCGCGCAAGCTGGTGAAAAAGTCCAGTTCAACGAGATTCTGATGATCGGCGGCGACAGCCCGGTGATCGGCACCCCCACTGTCGAAGGTGCAGGCGTTCAGGCCGAGGTGATCGACCAGATCAAGGCCGACAAGGTGATCCATTTCGTCAAGCGCCGCCGCAAGCACAGCTCGCAGCGCACCAAGGGCCACCGCCAGAAGCTGACGCTGGTGAAAGTGACCGATATTCTGGCCACTGGCGCGGATGCAACCGGCGTCAAGGAAGCCATCGGCACTGGTTCGGTGTCCGGTTTCGCGATTGAAGCGGCCGCCCCGGCCAAGGCTGAAAAGCCTGCCAAGGCAGCAAAACCGGCAAAGCCCGCCAAAGCGAAGGCCGAGGCCGAAGCACCGGCAGCGGAAGCGGCAGGCACCAAGCCCGCCAATCTGCTGACCGAGCCCCGCGACGGCAAACCCGATGATCTGAAGAAGATCTCTGGCGTTGGCCCGAAGCTGGAATCACTGCTGAATCAGAATGGTGTGTTCCATTTCGACCAGATTGCCGCTTGGACGCCGGAAGAAATTGCCTATATGGATGATCAACTGTCGTTCAAGGGCCGGATCGAGCGTGATGGCTGGATCGACCAGGCAAAACAATTCGCAGCCGAGAAGGAGTAACCCCTCATGGCACACAAGAAAGCAGGCGGGTCATCCCGCAATGGTCGCGACTCTGCCGGGCGCCGTCTGGGTGTCAAGCTTTATGGCGGGCAGCATGCGATCCCCGGAAACATCATCGTGCGCCAGCGCGGCACCAAGCACTGGCCGGGTGAAGGCGTGGGCATTGGCCGCGACCACACCCTGTTTGCCCTGACCGAAGGGCGCGTGATGTTCACCAAGGGTCTCAAGGGTCGCAGTTTCGTATCGATTGCGCCGCTGGAAACCGCTGCCGAATAAGCCAGACGTCATATTTCAGATGTAAGGCAGGGTCGGCAGAAACGCCGGCCCTGTTGCTTTTCATGCCCGTTCCGGCGCGGGGGAGCACGGGGGCCGGAAGCAGAAAGCAGCATTGGAAAGACGGGTGGGCACAGCCCGCACCCCGAGGAGGAGCAGACATGACCGCCGACAGCACCATCACTGCAGATCAACCGATACTGCGTTCGGCCCGGCTGGTATTGCGGCCCTTGCAGGTCGCCGATGCGGGGTTGCTTGCGCTTTATACAGGTGACAAGCGCGTGGCCGAAGGCACCAGATCCATCCCGCACCCGCTGCCCCCCGGCGCGACCGAGCAGTTCATCACACGCGCCCTGGCCCCGAACCGGACAGAGGATGTCTGGGTTCTGGACGGCTCGCCCTCGCAATCATCCTCGGTTCTGGGGCTGTTGTCGCTGAAGCCACTGGACCGCCAGCAAAGCCAGATCGGTTTCTGGGTCGCTCCGGCGTTCTGGAATGCAGGCTTCGCGTCAGAGGCGGTGCGCTGCGTGATCGACGCCAACCCGCACAAGGCGCGCACGCTCTTTGCCGAAGTGTTTCAGGACAATACCGCCTCGGCGCATGTGCTGACCAATGCGGGCTTCGACTATCTGGGCGATGCCGAAGCCTATTCGGTGGCGCGCAAGGCCAATGTGCCGACCTGGACCTATATCCGGCGGATGTGATGGCGCTGCCCCTGCCGCACGCGCTGAACCATCCTGCCCTGCCGGGGCTGCATCTGCGCCGCCTGCGCGCGGATGACGCCGCACCGTTTCACGCCGCGGTCACCACACCGGCGATTGGCCGGATGCTGTTCATGTTCCCCGCCGAGTGGAGCCTGCCTGACGCGCACGAATTCATCGCCGCGCATGCCCCGCGCGAGCGCGCGCCCTTGCGGCTGGCCATCGCGGCGGGCAATGGCGGGTTTTTGGGCAGTATCGGGCTGGTGGGGGAGGCGGGCAACGAGATCGCCTATTTCCTGACAGCGCAGGCGCAGGGGCAAGGCGTGATGCGCGCGGCGCTGGCCGGTTTCATCGATTTGGTGTTTGCGCAGTTCGGAGCGCGCGATCTGCGGGCTGCGGTGTATCATGACAACCCCGCCTCGATGCATCTGCTGCGCAGCCTTGGCTTTGTCGAGACCGGGCGCGCAGAGGGCGCATGTTCGGCGCAGCGCGCGGGGGCCGAAATGCTGCATCACTTCGCACTGAGATGCGGCGATCAGCCCTGATCAAAGCGCACGCCGCGCCGCCAGCCCCCTACCGGATGCGTCGCGCTACCCGGCCGGAACATCTGGATTGCAGGCCGGTAAAGGGGGCGTATCCGCGTAGGGATATCGGCGCGGGAGATGGTTCGCAATTGTCCGATATGCGGGACGGAGCCGCCCTTGGCTTTGGCCATGTTAACAACTAGGCTCCCTCAGAATGTTACTGCGACAAACAGGATAAGCTACGATGAAACGCAGCCTCGATTTGATCCGCGAAATTCTGCTTTCAGTTGAAAGCTATGAGCCAGAACGGATCGATCGGATTCAATCAATCTCACCAAGAGATTTCTCTGGAACTGATCCTCAGAATTGGCATCACATCAAAATGCTTCACGAGTCGGGCCTGTTAGACGTGGCTGGAAAACCCGACATGCAGCTGAATTATGCAATTCACGGCATGACTATGGCAGGACACGACTTCCTCGATGCGATTCGCGATGAGAGCGTTTGGGACAATACAAAAAAACGCCTGGGGGACGCTGGTGGCTGGACACTCGACCTTGTCTTAGCGGTTGCAAAGGAAGAATTGAAACGTCGGCTTGGCTTAGGTTTTCAGGAAGTGTGATTATCTTAACTCACAGCCGAGTGACGCACTTAGTCTGCCGACGCGCGCGGAATGGTCAGGTGAGATCAATCGAATTCGCATTATGAGGTACCAGCGGCCCACTGCACCTGCGGTGTCCAAAGTAGGGGCCACAGTCCGCTGTGGCCTCCTTCCCGCCTTGCCGCGCGGCAGCACGCCAACTGCCGCCCGACGCACAGTCCTGCGGGACTTTGCGGTCCTTCGTGAAATATGCCGCCGGGGGTTTTTCGTGATCGGCAACGGTCGTGGCCGCCGCGCAGCGCCCGAGCGCAGGGTGGGCGCTCCCACGGTTTTCACGGGGCGGTTTATGGCGCGACATATTCCGGCGGTGCAACTGTGTCGAACACCGAATAGCACCCGCCCCCGGGGGCGGTCGGGCGCTGCGCGGCGGCGCGCGAAGCGCGCCTTGTTCCCGCGCGGGGGCTATGGCGTGCGCGTCGGCAACATGCTCGAAGCCGCCAGCACAAAGCCGCGCCTTGTGCCGGCAATGGCGTGCGCCCGTCGCCACATCTGATCAAGCGCCGCGCCGCACCAGCCCCCCTCGACCTTGGCGCTGTCTTTGCTACATTGTAGCAAAGACAGAGGCACGCATGACCAGACCCATCGTCGGAATCATCGGCAATTCCTATCTGATCAATGATCAGTATCCCGCCCATGCGGGCGGGTCGATGAACAGCGAAGCCGTGGCGCAGGTGGCAGGCTGCCTGCCCTTGGTGGTGCCCTCGGATCCGCGGCTGGTGTCGGTGGATGAATTGCTCGATGTCTGCGACGGCTTCCTGCTGACCGGCGGGCGGCCCAATATCCACCCGGAGGAATATGGCGAGGCCGAAACCCCCGCGCATGGTGCCTTTGACCGCTGCCGCGATGCGATCACCCTGCCGCTGGTGCGCGCCTGTGTCGAGCGTGGCCAACCCTTCTTTGGCGTCTGTCGCGGCTTTCAGGAAGTCAATGTCGCGATGGGCGGCACGCTGCATCCCGAAATCCGCGACCTGCCGGGGCGGATGAACCACCGCATGCCCCCCGATGGCACGCTGGAGGAAAAATTCGCCCTGCGCCACAAGGTCCGCTTTGCCGAAGGCGGGGTGTTTCATCGCCTGATGGGCGCGCCAGAGGTGATGACCAATACCCTGCATGGTCAGGGCATCAACCGCCCCGGCGCGCGCATCGTGATCGAGGGGCACGCCCCCGATGGCACGCCAGAGGCGCTTTATGTGCGCGATGCACCCGGCTTCACGCTGTCGGTGCAATGGCACCCGGAATGGAATGCCGCAGCCGACCCGGTCTCGCGGCCCCTGTTCGAAGCCTTCGGTCAGGCGGTCAGAGCCTGGGCCGATGGCGCGCGCGCCTGGGCGCTGAGCGCGTGATGCGGGGCTGGACGATACTGGCTGGCAGCGGCGCGATCATCGTGGCGGCGGCGCTGCTGCTCTGGCCAGGGCCGCCCGCCACCGACCTTGACAGCGCGGCGCTGGTGCAGCTTGTCATGCCCGACAGCCTGTCGGAACACGAACAGCTTGGTGCGGCGCTCTACGCCGAAAACTGCGCTGTCTGTCATGGTGTCAATGGCGCGGGCGTGGCAGAAACCGGACCACCGCTGGTGCATATCATCTATGAAACCTCGCACCACCCGGACGGGGCGTTCTATGCTGCGGTCCAGCTTGGCGTGCGCGCGCATCACTGGGGTTATGGCGACATGCCCCGGCTGCCGCATCTGTCCGAGCAAGAGATCGCGCAGATCATTGCCTTCATCCGCCGGGTTCAGCGCGAGAACGGCATTTTCTGACCCCTGCCTGATGCGGGCACCGCATCAGGCGCGCCCGCGAGCGGTGCGGGGCGGGTGGGTGGGTGCCGCTCGCGGGCGCCCCCCACCCCGTAAGCGGCGCCAGTTCTCAGATCGTCAGCACCCGCGTGCCATTGGGCACCCGCTCATAGAGGTCGATCACATCATGATTGATCATGCGAATACAGCCAGAGGACACATAGCGCCCGATCAACCACCATTCCGGCGTGCCGTGAATGCGGTAGCCACGATCCGCACCCCCCGTCAGCAGATAAAGCGCCCGCGCCCCCAGCGGGTTTGACGGCCCGCCCGGATAGCCCCCCGCATAGCGGCGCAGCGCCGGGTCGCGCCGGATCATATTCGCTGTGGGCGTCCAGCCCGGCCAATGCGCCTTGCGATAGATCGTGCCCATGCCGCGCCAGGTAAAGCCTTCGCGCCCCACCGATATCCCATAGCGCAGCGCATGGCCGCCCTCTAACACCAGAAAAAGCTTGCGCGCGCCATTATCGATGATGATCGTGCCGGGACGATGCGGCGTGCTGTAGGGCACGACATCGCGGTGAAACTCTGGCGGGATAATGCTCATGCCCACTGCGGGCATCAGATGCGGGCCATCCTGCCGCGCGCTGTAATCCAGCGTGGTGATGCCGTAGCGGCTGGCCACGGCCGAGACCGGCTGCACCCGCGTGGTCGCAACCTGGCGCCCATCGGCAGTCTGGCGCGGCTGTGCCGCCGCCGCCCCCTCGGTGGTGGTCTGGCACCCGGCCAGTGTCAGGGCCGATGCGGCTGCGCCCGCCCCCAGAAATCCGCGACGTGATAATGAAACCATGATGCAACCTGTATTGGCTGCCTGTCCTGGCCTGCCTCATCCCCCGTGATAGGCGAAAACTTGCCGACAGGTCCAGTGATAGACGGTCTGACAGAAATACACGCATCCCGATTGCAGATATTTGTTGCGCATTGGTCACGGCACCTGCATCAACCGCATGCTTGAAGCGCAGCGCTCAGCGCGCCAGCCCTGCCGCGTCGCGCGCAAGCGCGGTGATTGCTGCCCAATCACCCGCCGCCACCAGATCGGCAGGCGCAACCCAACTGCCGCCGACACAGACGACATTGGGCAGGGCCAGATATTCGCGGGCCAGCGCGGGCGTGATTCCCCCGGTCGGGCAGAAGGTGACCTGCGGCAGCGGTGCGCCGATCGACTTCAAGGCCGCCGCCCCGCCAATCGCCTCTGCCGGAAAGAATTTCTGCACATTATAGCCCTGTTCCAGCAGCGCCATGACTTCCGAGCAGCTTTGTGCGCCGGGCAACAGCGCCATCTGGTGCAGCCGCGCGGCATCGATCAGCGCGGGCGTGGCGCCGGGCGAAACGGCAAAGATCGCGCCTGCTTCGCGCGCGGCCTCCATCTGATCGGCGCTCAGCACTGTGCCGGCCCCGACCACGGCCCCTTCGACCTGCGCCATCTGCGCAATGGCCTGAAGCGCGGCAGGGGTGCGCAAGGTCACTTCCAGCACCGGCAGCCCGCCCGCGACCAGTGCTTCGGCCAGGGGGCGGGCATGGGCGGCATCCTCGATCACCAGAACCGGGATCACAGGGGCCAGTTGGCAGATTTTCAGCGCGCGCGCGCTTTGTTCGCTGGGGGTCATGGCGGCCTCGATCAGGGTTGTTTGCGCTAACTCAATAACCGTGCCGCGCGCGCCATGCAAGGGATCGGCGCGCAGCATGGCACAGTGATGGGGATCCGATTGCCAGCCACGCGCAGCAATTCAGCGGCGCAAGGCCGGGGGGGCAGCAATCTTGCTCCCGCCGGTCAGCGCTTGCGCAGCGCGTCCTGAAGCGCCGCGCCCAACCCGCCAAGCGCGTCGCGCCCGCCATGATCCGGCCTGGCCCCGCGCGCATCGGGCTTGCGCGGCGCGGGTTTGGCCTTTTCCCCGCGCCCGCCCGCAGGCGCATCCGGCGCGGCCCCCTTGCGCATGCTCAGCCCGATGCGCTTGCGCGTGGCATCAACCTCTGTCACGCGGACGCGGACGATATCGCCGGTCTTGACCACCTCATGGGGGTCTTTGACGAAACGGTCGGCCAACTGGCTGACATGCACCAGCCCGTCCTGATGCACCCCGATATCCACAAATGCCCCGAAAGCCGCAACATTGGTCACAGTCCCTTCCAGCGACATGCCGGGGCGCAGATCACCGATGCTTTCGACCCCATCGGCAAAGCAGGCGGTGCGGAATTCCGGGCGCGGGTCGCGGCCGGGTTTTTCCAGCTCGGCCAGGATATCGCGCACAGTGGGCAGGCCGAAGCGGTCGTCGACGAAATCGGCAGGCTCCAGCGAGCGCAGCACCGAAGGCGCGGACATCAGCGCGCGCAAATCCTTGCCGGTGGCCTTCACGATGCGGCGCGCCAGCGCATAGGCTTCGGGGTGCACGGCAGAGCCATCAAGCGGCTCTGCCCCGTCGCGGATGCGCAGAAAGCCCGCGCATTGTTCGAACGCCTTGGGACCAAGGCGCGGCACCGTCAGCAGTGCCTTGCGCGCCGCAAAGGGACCATTGGCGTTGCGATGGGCGACAATTGCCTCTGCCAGGGTCTGGCCCAGCCCCGATACCCGCGCAAGCAAGGGCGCAGAGGCCGTGTTCAGATCGACGCCCACCGCGTTCACCGCATCCTCGACCACGGCATCGAGCGCACGCGCAAGCCGGGTCTGGTTCACATCATGCTGATACTGCCCCACCCCGATGCTTTTGGGGTCGATCTTGACCAGCTCGGCCAGCGGGTCTTGCAGCCGCCGCGCGATGGACACCGCCCCGCGCAGGCTGACATCAAGATCGGGAAATTCCGCCGAGGCCAGGGCAGAGGCCGAATAGACCGACGCCCCGGCTTCGGACACCACCAGCTTTTGCGGGCGCCTGGGCGCGGGGATCTGGATCAGCAGATCGGCAACCATGCGTTCGCTTTCGCGGCTGGCAGTGCCATTGCCGATGGCGATCAGTTCCACCCCATGCCGCGCGATCAGCGCCCCCAGCGTGGCCTGCGCCCCGCGCAGATCATTCTTGGGCTGGAAGGGGTAGATCGTGGCGGTGTCCAGCAGCTTGCCGGTGGCATCGATCACCGCAAGCTTGCAGCCAGTGCGGATGCCGGGATCAATCGCCAGCGTCACCCTGGCCCCGGCGGGCGCGGCCAGCAAAAGCGCGGTCAGGTTGCGGGCAAAGACGGAGATTGCCTCTTGCTCGGCGCGTTCGCGCAACTCGGTCATCAGATCGATGGTCAGCGAAAGCTTCAGCTTGATGCGCCAGCACCAGTCACAGCTTGCCGCCAGCCAGTTATCTGCCGCGCCCTCGCCCCTGATCCCCACAACCGCGCGCACCATGCGCGCGGCGGCGTCTGGGTCTTGCAGCGTGATATCCAGCGCCAGCACCCCTTCATTGCGCCCGCGAAACATGGCCAGCGCGCGATGGCCGGGGCAGCCCTTCAGCGGTTCGGAATGGGCGAAGTAATCGGAATATTTCGCGCCTTCCGCTTCCTTGCCGTCAATGACGCTGGCCACCAGCCGCCCATTGGCGCGCAGATGGTCGCGCAGCCGGCCCAGAAGCACGGCATCCTCGGACAGGCGTTCGGCCAGAATGTCGCGCGCGCCGGTCAGCGCCGATTTTGTGTCCGCCACGGCATCTGACAGGAAGCCGCCTGCCAGCGCTTCGGGGTCGCCGCGGTCGTTCAGAATGGCATCCAGCAATGGCTCCAGCCCGTTTTCGCGCGCAATCATCGCCTTGCTGCGGCGCTTGGGCTTGTAGGGCAGGTACAGATCTTCCAGCGCGGCCTTGGTATCGGCCGCCGCAATCGCGCGCGCCAGCGCGTCATCCAGCTTGCCCTGTTCGGTGATCGATTTCACGATTACGGCGCGGCGCTCTTCCATCTCGCGCAGATAGACCAGCCGGTCTGCCAGCAAGCGCAGTTGCGCATCATCCAGCCCGCCGGTGACTTCCTTGCGATAGCGCGCGATGAAGGGCACGGTCGCGCCATCATCGAGCAGCTTGATGGCCGCGCTGACCTGATCGGCGCGGGCGGAAATATCAGTGGCAATGCGGGCGGTGATCTGCGGGGCGGTCATGACACTCCTGTCCGGTCTGTCGGGCGATGGGGCGTCACCGATACCCATGCACGCCGCCACCGGCAAGCCCCCGGATCAGCGCATCACCGCGTAGCGCGCCATGAACATCGCCACCGCCCCGTCAACCACGCGCGCAATCTCGGCTTCGGAAAACTGCGTCTGCACATTGCACATCGTGCGGTCGCACAGCGTGGTCTGGCATAGCTGGAAGAACTGGTCGGCAGCCAGATCAAAATCCTCGATCACCAGATCCCCCTGCGCAGCGGCGGCGCGCAGATAACACCCCAGCCGCGCGCGCCCAAGCGCCGGGCCGTTGTCATAGAATGCCTGCCCGATTTCCGGGAAACGCGCTGATTCGTTCACGCAGATGCGATACATCGCCCGCCCGAAATCAGAGATCAGATAGCCAACCAGCCGCCGCGCAGCGGCGCCCAGAGCCTGCTCTGGCGCGATATCGGCGCAAAGTTCCTGCATGGTCGAGGCCGCCAGATGCTCGATCTCGGCGCGGTAGACCTCTACAAACATCTGACGCTTATCCGCGAAATAGCTGTAAAGCGTGGCTTTCGACACCCCGGCCGCGCGGGCAATGTCATCGACGCTGGCATGTTCATAGCCTTGCGCAATAAAGACGCGCCGCGCGCCATCCAGAACCTGCTCGAATTTGCGCCCCTGTCTGGGCGTCACTGCCTCCATCTTCCCCCCTTTGATCGCATGGACAACAATAGAGACTGGAAACCGCCGTGAAAAGCGCAACAGAACTGGCGCAGCAACATTTCACAGGTTAAGACACTGATCCGATGATCGAGATCTTTCTAAAGACGCTGCCGTTCTTTGCACTTATAGGCTTGGGCTTCGGCGCAGGCAGGTCGGGGTTTTTTCCGCCTGCCGCCACGGCCTATCTGACGAAATTCGTCTTCTACTTTGCACTCTCGGCCATGTTGTTCGGCTTTGCTGCCAATCTGACATTCGCGGAGTTGCTGGATTGGCGTGCAGCAGGGGCGTATCTGTGGGCCTGTGCCATTGTCTATATTCTGGTGATGGTGGTGGCCTTCCTGCGCCGCGCCAAGCTGGATGAAGCCACGATCGAGGCGCATTGTTCGATCATCGGCAATACCGGCTTTCTGGGCGTGCCGATGCTGGTGGTGCTGCTGGGCGAGGCATCGGTCAGAACCGTGCTGTTGGTGCTGACGATTGATCTGATCGTGTTTTCATCGCTCTTTACCGTGCTGATCACGCTGGCGCGGGGCGGCGTGGTGGATCGCGCCCTGCCCTGGCGGCTGCTGGTCGCGGTGGCCAGGAACCCGATGGTGGTGGCAATGGCGCTGGGGTTGGGGTGGTCGGCCACGGGCTGGGTCTTGCCTGTGCCCGCCAATGACTTCCTGTCGCTGCTGGGGCTGGCCGCCACGCCCTGTGCGCTGTTTGCCATTGGCGCGTCGCTGGCCGACAAGAAGGTCGAACGTCTTGCCGTCGTGTCCTGGCTGTCCTTCGGCAAGCTGGTGCTGCACCCGCTGGCGGTGGCCTTTGCTGCGCTGGTGCTGTTCCGGGTTGACCCCTTCACCGCAGGTGTGCTGATCGCCGCCGCGGCGCTGCCGGTGGCAGGGAATGTCTTTATCCTTGCGCAGCATTACCAGACCGGGCCTGCGCGGGTGTCGGCGACGATCCTTGTGTCGACCGTATTCAGCATCGCCACTGTGCCGGTGGTGATTGCATGGGTCAGCAGCTTCTGACAGTCTGCGTGCAAATCAAGGGGGCCAGCATGGAAACAGTTTCCGAAAACGCGTGTTTTGGCGGCGTGCAGGGGGTGTATCGGCACCGCGCGACATCGACCGGCTGCGACATGACCTTCGGGCTGTTCCTGCCCGCCGAGGCGCGGCTGCATCCGGTGCCGCTGCTGTGGTATCTGTCGGGGCTGACCTGCACCCATGAAAACGCCATGACCAAGGCGGGCATTCAGGCCCATGCCGCGGCCCACGGGCTGGCGGTGGTGTTCCCCGATACTTCGCCGCGCGGGGAAGATGTCGCAGATGATGCGGCTTTCGATCTGGGTCAGGGCGCGGGCTTCTATGTCAATGCCACGCGCGCCCCCTGGGCCAGCCATTTCCGGATGTGGGATTATATCGCGCAGGATTTGCCGCGCATCCTGACCGCGAATTTCCCGGTCGAGGAAGACCGCCAGGCCATTACCGGCCATTCGATGGGCGGGCATGGCGCGCTGACACTGGCGATGCGGCTGCCAGAGCGGTTTGCCTCGGTCTCGGCCTTCGCGCCAATTGCCTACCCCAGCGCCAGCGATTGGGGGCGCAAACAGTTCACCGCCTATCTGGGCGAGGATCAGGTGCAATGGGCCGCCCATGACGCCAGCCTCTTGATGCAGGAAACCGGCTTTCGCGGCGAGGTGCTGATCGATCAGGGCAACAAGGATCAGTTTCTGGACCTTCTGCGCCCCGAAGCGCTGGCCCATGCAATGGCCGCCCGCCGCCAACCCGGCGCGTTTCGCATGCAGCCCGGCTATGATCACAGCTATTTCTTTGTCGCCAGCTTCATGGCCGAGCATGTCGGTTTTCACGCCAAGGCGCTGGCTGGCGCGTAACACGCGCCTTTGCCCGCATATAAGGGTGAAGGAAACAGAATAACGCGAAGAGGCCAGCACAAATGTCCATTCCCTTCATTGACGCCAGCATGGAACCGCATCTGGACTGGCTGGAACTGTTGCAATCCTTCAAGCGCGGCCATAAATTTTCCCGCGCGGAAATTGCCGACAGTTTTCTGTATCGCGGCGAGGACACGCTTTTGTCACGCGCGGCCTGGATTGATGGCTTGGGCGCACTGGTCAAGACTGCGACCATCTATCCGGGAAATGCGAAACATGATCTGCCCGCAGTAAATGGCGGCGTGTCGTTGTTTTCCGACCGCGACGGGCTGCTGGAAGCACTGATCGATTTTCATCTGGTCACAAAATGGAAAACCGCCGGTGACAGCCTTCTTGCCGCCAGCCTGCTGGCGCGGCCTGACAGCCGCAATATCACGCTGGTCGGGGCGGGAACGGTCGCGCGCTCGATGCACAGCGCCTATTGCGCGCTGTTCCCCGAAGCGCGTTTCACAATCTGGAGCCGCCGCCTGAACAGCGCGAAGGCATTGGCCGACAGCCTTCCACGCAGCACCGCAACGGATGATCTGGCCGCTGCTGTGGCCGGGGCGGACATCATCTGCACCGCCACCATGAGCAAGGAGCCGGTCATTCAGGGCGACTGGCTGCGCGCGGGCCAGCATCTGGACCTGATCGGCGCCTTCCGCCCAGATATGCGCGAAGTCGATGATACCGCCCTTGGCCGCGCAAGGCTTTATGTCGACAGCCGCGACACCACGCTGGATCATATTGGCGAATTGAAAGACCCGCTGGCGCGCGGGGTTATTTCAAAGGATGATATCATCGCCGATTATTACGATATTTCCAGCGGCAGTTTCACTCGTCCCGATAGTGACGCCATCACGATTTGCAAGAATGGTGGTGGCGCGCATCTGGATTTGATGACCAGCGCCTATATTCTGGAAAAATGGCGCAGTATTCAGGCTTAGCTGATCGATATTGCATTTGCGTTTCTTCCGGTTTTGTCGCAATTAGAATCAGGACCAAAAGAAAGGGCAAGAAATGATCGACCTGAATACACTGTCGCTGGCGGAACTGAAAAAGCTTCAGAAAGATGTCGCCAGGGCAATAGACGACTTTCAAGAGCGCGAAAAGAAAGCCGCTTTGGCCGCAGCGGAAGCCGCCGCCAAAGAGCACGGGTTTTCGCTGGCACAGCTTCTGGATGAAAAAGCGGTAAAACCCCGCAAGAGCGTTGCGCCGAAATATGCCAACCCCGAAAACCCGTCCGACACCTGGACCGGGCGGGGCCGCAAGCCGCGCTGGGTGGTTGCCGCCCTTGATGCGGGCAAGACATTGGAGGATCTGAAGATCTGAAGCCAGTGATTGATCGCGCGCGCCGGGCATATGGGTTCGCATCGGAATTCATCGGCCTGACGGCTGATCGCAATATCGGGCTGATATCTGCGGGGGTGGCGTTCTTTGCGCTTCTGGCGGTGTTTCCCGGTATTGCCGCCTTCATCTCGTTATTCGGGATGATCGCGGACCCGATTGCCCTGCAACAACAACTCGCGCTGATCGAGGATCTGGTGCCGCCGGCCGCCTTCGCGCTGCTGAACAACCAGATCACACGGCTGGTGTGGTCCAATGACGGCACGCTGGGCTGGGCGGGGGCGGTTTCGACGCTGATCGCGCTGTTTCTGGCGCGGCGCGGCGTGGATGCGATGCTGCGCGGGGTCAATGCCGTGCATGGGCAGGCGCGGCGCAACGGGCTGCATCATGCGCTTGCCGTGGCCGTCATCACGCTGGGCATGTTGCTGGCCGGGATCGTGGCGCTGCTGGCGCTGCTGATTCTGCCGGTGCTGCTGGCAGTGTTTCCGCTGGCGGGCGCGCAGGCGCAGATCGTGGAGCTTGGGCGCTGGGCAATCTCTTTCAGCATGGTGGCGCTGTGGCTGTGGGTGTTTTACCGCATCGGCCCGGTACGCACCAACAACCGGCGGCCCCGCGTGCTGCCGGGGTTGCTGCTGGCGCTGACCCTGTGGATTGCGGCCTCGGCCGGGTTTTCCTATTTCCTGTCCAATTTCGGGCGCTACAACGAGGTTTATGGGTCGCTGGGTGCCGTCGTTGCGCTGCTGATGTGGTTCTACCTGTCGGTTTATGTGGTCATGCTGGGCGGGGTGCTGAACACCATGCTGGAAGCGCGGCACACCGAAACACAGGCTGATCGCGGCCAAACGGGCTGAGCACCGGGGCAGATGGCGCCCGCATCAGCCCCAGCTTGGGTGAAAACGCCCCGCAGGGGACAGGGTGAACAGCTCGTATCCGCTGGCAGTCACGCCGATGGAATGCTCGAACTGCGCCGAAAGCGACTTGTCGCGCGTTACCGCTGTCCAGTCATCGGCCAGAACCCTGGTTTCCGCGCGCCCCAGATTGACCATCGGTTCGATGGTGAAGAACATGCCTTCTTCCAGTCGAGGCCCGTGCCCTGCGCGCCCGTAATGCAGCACATTGGGCGGGGCATGGAACACCCGCCCCAGCCCGTGGCCACAGAAATCGCGCACAACTGACATGCGCTGGCTTTCCACATAGGATTGGATGGCATGGCCGATATCGCCAAAGGTGTTGCCGGGGCGCACCGCCTCTATGCCCATCATCAGCGCGTCATAAGTGACCTGAATCAGCCTTTCGGCAAAAGGCTTGGGCTTGCCAGCCACATACATGCGCGAGGTGTCCCCGAACCAGCCATCAACGATGACCGTGACATCGATGTTCAGGATATCCCCGTCCAGCAGCCGGTCATCGGCGCGGCGCTTTTCCAGATTGCGCGAGATCGTCTCATCCTTGCCCATCGGGATGCCCGCGCCCGGAATGCCGTGACACACCACATGATTGACCGAAATACAGCTTGCATGCTGATAGCCGCGATAGCCGATCGTGGCCGACTGCGCCCCGGCCTGCTGCACCATCTGCGTGATCAGCTTGTCCAGAGCGCCAGTGGTCTGACCGGGGTAAACATGCTGGGCAATCTCATCAAGAATATGGGCTGCAAGCTGACCGGCCTTGCGCATTCCGGCAAAGTCGCGGGCTTCATGGATGCGGATGCCGTCTTTCGTCACGCGGCCGGGGTGTATTTCGTCCAAGACTGCCTCCATACGGATCATGACTCATAATTCATCGCATTTCCTGCATAGTCATTATGGTGTATGCAGGCAATGTCGCGCCTGGCCAGATTATGGGCGTCAGAGTGCAGAAATAGCGATCTCATATGTCCGATAGCGCAACCACCTCCGACAGCCAACTGCGGCGACACCCGACGCCGGAAACCCTGGCGGTGGCGATCGGGCGTGCCCAGGCGCTGCTGCAACGCTGCGCGCCAGAGCATTCGGACCGCGCCATTCACAAGGCGCTGGAAGTCTTTGGCCAGGCCATGCAGGCGGACCGTGCCTATCTGTTCCAGATGCCCGATGAATTGTCGCTGCGCAACACGCATGAATGGTGCGCGCCGGGCATTCCGGCAATGAAGGATGAGTTGCAACAGGTTCCGCATAATGTCGGCAACACCTTCTGGGCGGCGTTCCGCGAAAGCGGTTCGCTGTTGCTGCCAGAAGTCGAACTGATCCCTGTGGGCAGCGAGTTGCGCCAGAGCCTTGACCAGCAGGGGATCAAGTCGTTGATTACGACGGGATTATGGGCCGATGGCGATATCATCGGCTTTGTCGGGCTGGATTTCGTGCGCTCCTACCGGGAATTCAGCGCCGCGGAAGACAGCCTGCTGCGCGCCCTTGCCGCCAGTATCGGGCTGCTGCTGCGGCTTGAACGAAGCCAGGGCACCGAACACCGTCTGCAAGCCGAACTTCACACCGAACGCGCGCGCATCTCGGCGCTTGTATCGGCCCTGCCTGAACTTCTGGTCGAAACCGATGCTGACGGCACCATTATCGGCTTCAATCAAAGCGACCCGCTGGTCTTCGCCCTCAACCCCGACGAGGTGGTCGGACAGCCGCCCGAAGCCGTCTTGCCGGCACCCACCGCACGCATTGTCCGCAAGGCCATGAAAGAAGCCGATCAGTATGGCTGGTCGCAGAGCTTCAGCTATTCGCTAGGGCCGCCAGGAACCGAAAAACGCTACAGCCTGACCGCGACGCGGCGCCAGCAGATCGGCAATCACCAGCGCCACGGCTATATGTTTGTGGTCCGCGACATCACCGAAAGCTACCGCCAGGATCAGCAGAACCGCCAGCTTGTGCGCGTGGCGGAACTGTCCACCAACCTGATCATGCTGACCGATGCCGACAAGCAGGTGATATGGATGAATCCGGCCGCAGTCGCGCGCACCGGCACATCGACGCAGGATGCGGCCGGGCAGCGCCCGTCGGAGCTGCTGAACTGCGCAGACAGTGATCCTGCTGCGATTGCCGCCATCGAGGCTGACCTTGCAAAGGGCTTCAGCATCAACCGGGAACTGCGCGCGCGCAGCAAGCATGGCACCGATTTCTGGCTTGATCTGAACATGCAACCCCTGCGCAACCCCGAAGGCGATGTGCAGGGATATATGGTTGTCGGCGTCGATATCACGGCCCACAAGCTGGCAGAAGCCCGCGCCCTGCGCGACAAGGCAGCGGCGATGGAAGCCAGTCAGGAAGGGCTGGCAATCATGACCGCTGACGGGCAGTTTTCCTATCTGAACAAGGCAATGCGGGGTTTTTTTCAGTTGCCTGCCGACACTCCGATCACCGATCTGCGCTGGCAGCAGGCGATTCCCCCGCGCTATGCCGACATCCTGAACCGGATACTGGGTGAACTGACCGTTGCCGGATACTGGAGCGGTGAATTCATCATCGCCGACAACAATGGCAACGATATCATCCACGAGATGTCGATGTCGGTGCAGGATGACGGCAGCATCTTCGTGATCGCCCGCGACATCACTGCCCGACGCCTTGCACAGGCCGAACGCGCCGCATTGCGCGCCCAGCTTCAGATCGCCCAGAGCCGCCAGTTGATGTCGCAGCTTGCAGGCGGGCTGGCGCATGATTTCGCGAATATCCTTTCGGTGATCAGCGGCTCGGTTGATATGCTGGAAGAACGCCTTGGCACAAAAGGGGCGGCCGCGCTGGCACGCATCCGCGCTGCCAGCACGCAAGGGCAGGCATTGGCGCGCAACCTGCTTGCGCTGGGCGCGCCGCGTCAGGAAAGGGTGCCGATAGCGCTGCAAGGGGTCTTTCGCCATGCGGTGGAACTGATCCGCCCCGGCATCGCATCCGAGATTGCGCTGACGGTCGAGATGCCCGAGCAGGACATCATCGTCAGCGCCGACAACACCGAATTGATGCAGGTGCTGATAAATCTGTTGATGAACGCCGCCGAGGCAATCGGGCGGTGTGACCAGCCGTCTGATCACGACAGACGCTGCGAGATCAGGCTTCGGCTTGGCCTGCATCTGCCGACCCATGACCCACCGACAGTGCAGGTTGGTCAGATCATGCCCGACACCAGCTATGCCATGATCGAGATCAGCGATACCGGGCCGGGCATTCCCAAACAGTACCGCGACAAGATATTCAAACCCTATTTCAGCACCAGGCATGATCATGGCACAGGGCTGGGTCTGGCCATTGTCGCGCATCTGCTTCAGGCACATCATGGCGCATTGGAACTTGCGGACACCCCCGGCGGGGGGACCACCATCCGCGTGTTCTGGCCGTTGCAGGAACCAACACGCCCCGCCCCACCCGCCCCGAAGCGCATGATACAGCCGCGCCCGCTAAATGGCCGACAGATCCTGCTGGTCGATGACGATGACAGCATTCTGCAGACACTGTCCGGCTATCTGGCCGATGCAGGCGCCGAGGTCGCAAGTTGCACCGAACCCCAAGATGCGATCGACGCGCTGCGCGATGCGCCCGATGCGTGGGATACTGTCATCACCGATCACGATATGAGCAGCATGAGCGGGGTCGAAATGGCCGCCGAGCTGCGCCGGATTCGCGCTGATCTGCGATTGGTCCTGATCAGCGGCGCCCCGGAGTTGCAATTTGCAAATGAATCTGACAAAACCCTGTTCGATGTGTGTTTGAGCAAGCCTGTTTCCGGCACGACACTTATTGCGCGGCTGTTGCAGCCCTGAAGCGATTTCTGCGTTCGGGCTACTGACATGAAAGCTAACCCATGCGACTGCTTATCGCAGACGACCACGAATTGCTTCGCGACATGCTGCAAAGCTATTTGCAGCACGAAGCGGATATCGAACTGGTGGTTGTCGCCACTGTCGAAGACGCGCTGTCGACGCTGGCCAGCTCCGCGCCGTTCGATCTGGTCCTGCTGGATTACGCCATGCCGGGAACTGAAGGGCTGGACGGGTTGCAGCGCCTGCTTTGTGCGCCATCGCAACCGCCTGTGGCGCTGATTTCTGGTCTGGCCTCGGCGGATGTGGTGCGCGCTGCCATCAAATTGGGCGCGCGTGGCTTCCTGCACAAATCCATGTCGGCGCGCTCCTTGCTCAATGCCATCCGCTTCATGGCCAGGGGCGAACGATTCGTTCCGGTCGATTTCATGTTCCCGCATGATGCACCCACCCTCGAAATGCCTGCACCGGCAACCCTGACAGAGCGCGAATACGAGGTTTTGCGTGCATTATGCGCAGGCAAGACCAACAAGCAGATCGCGCTTGATCTGGGGCTGCGCGAACCCACAATCAAACTGCACGTCAAGACGCTCTACCGGCGTCTGGGGGCAAATAACCGCACCCAGGCGGCAATGGTCGCGCGATCCCGCGGGATGATCTGAGCCGCCCGCGACCCGGCCCCGACAAGCAAACGCATATAAGGCTGGTTTTGAACAACATTCTTTGTTAGGTTTCTATCATAAGCTGCGCCAAGCAGCAGGGCAGAGGCACAGGATGACGCGGGCAGAACCACCGACAGCGCCCTTGATGGGCGTCTTCGCGATTGACTGGCAGCAGACGGAAACAGATGCAGTGCAGGGGCTTGCCCCCGACTGGCTGCGCATTGGCGCAAGCTGGCGTTGGTCTGGCACGCCGCTGCGGCTGGATGCGGCGGCGGCGGTCATGCGGCTTGGCCCTGCACAGGCCACCCCCGACATCCACCCCCGCGCGCGCGCCATTGCGGCAAGGCTGGGCTGCACCGATCTGGACCGCGATGACAGCCATATTGATCAACACGCGCCCGCTATGGGGCTGGCATTGACCGATGGCACCAAGGTCTATCATGCGCGGCTGGTGCTGACAGCGCATGGCTGGGTGGTGGTGTTTGACGGGTTTCTGCCCCCGCCAGGCCAGGAATTATTCGTCATCGACAGCGCCGTCCGCACAAATGTCGCCCCGCAACCCCGCCAGCAGGTGATCTGCTTTACCGATGACACGGTCATTTCGACTGCCTGTGGTCGCCGCCCGATCGACCAGTTGCAGCCCGGCGATCTGGTGCAGACGCTGGATAACGGGCTTCAGCCCGTGCTCTGGGTCGGGCGCACCCGGCTTTCCGGGCCAGCGCTGCAACGCTACCCCTATCTGCGCCCGATCCGGTTGCGCCGGGGCGCGCTGGGCACCGGCGAACCCGACGAGGATCTGCGCGTCTCGCCCGCCCATCGCCTGCTGGTGCGGGGTGCGCGTGCGCGTGCGCTGTTCGGCGAGGATGAGGTGCTGGCCTGCGCGCGCGATCTGGTCGATCATCGGGCGATTTCGCCCGATCTGGCCAGTCATGGGCTAAGCTACATCCATCTGCTGCTGGAAAGCCATCAGATCATCTTTGCCAATGGCGTGCCTGCGGAAAGCTTTCACCCGGCTTTCGCGCCTGCCGCCAGCCTGCGCCAGCATCGCCGCGCGCTGCATCAGGTGATGCCTGATTTGTGCGATGCGCCCGAACGCTATGGCCCCCCGGCGCGGCGCTGCCTGAACATGGCCGAAAGCGCGCTGCTGGCGGCGTGAGCGGAAAAAACCACTGCTTGACACCACCCGCGCGCGGGTTATAAGCGCGGCTGTCCGGGGCCAGTGTGCCCCGGTCTTCATTGGTGTTGGTGGCCCCCGCAAGGGGATGCCTGTCTCCCGCCGAAGGCGGGCAAGGACAACGCCCTTTCAGAACCGCGCTTTCCCGCGCACCGGAAAGGAGATCAGCCGTGACCAAACGCACGTCTGCCAAGTACAAGATCGATCGCCGCATGGGCGAAAACATCTGGGGCCGCCCGAAAAGCCCCGTCAACCGCCGCGAATACGGCCCCGGCCAGCACGGCCAGCGCCGCAAGGGCAAGCTGTCGGATTTCGGCACCCAGCTGAAAGCCAAGCAGAAGCTGAAGGGCTATTATGGCGATCTGACCGAAAAGCAGTTCCGCCGCATCTATGCCGAGGCAGAGCGGATCCGCGGCGACACGGGTGAAAACCTGATCGGCCTGCTGGAACGCCGCCTTGACGCCATCGTCTATCGCGCGAAATTCGTGCCCACCGTGTTCGCCGCGCGCCAGTTCGTCAATCACGGCCATGTCACCGTGAATGGCAAGCGCGTCAACATTCCCAGCTACCGCGTCAAGGAAGGCGATGTCGTCGCCATCCGCGACAAGTCCAAGCAACTGGCCATCGTGCTGGAAGCCGTCGGGCTGGCCGAGCGTGACGTGCCCGATTATCTGGAGGTCGATCATTCCAAGATGACCGCGACCTTCACCCGCACGCCGTCTTTGGGCGATGTGCCCTATCCGGTCCAGATGGAACCGAATCTGGTGGTCGAATTCTACGCGAAGAACTGATTTCCTCGCCGACCGATCAAAGCGACAGACCCCGCCTTCCCAGGCGGGGTTTTTGTTTGGCTGGGTCCGGACAACGCTTGCAGAAACACAACTTCCGAGCCGCAAAGCCCTGCCGAAAATGCATTGAAGTCGCGACAGTGCTGTCAGAAACACGATATCCGGGTCAGTCTTCCGGTTTTCCCTGCCCTGCCTGCCATGCCGCCCAAAGATCCGGCCTGCGCGCCTTGGTCAGGGCTTGGGCCTGATCAAGGCGCCAGCGTTCGATCCCGGCGTGATTGCCCGATAGCAGCACAGGCGGAATTGCATGGCCCTGCCACTGTGCCGGGCGGGTATATTGCGGGTGTTCCAGCAGCCCGGCGGCGAAGCTTTCTTCCTCGGTCGAGGCGGCATTGCCCAGCACATCGGGCAGCAGCCGCACCGTGGCATCCAGCATCGCCTGCGCGGCGATCTCGCCCCCGGTCAGGACGAAATCGCCAAGGCTGACTTCTTCAATCGCGTAATGATCTATCACGCGCTGGTCGATCCCTTCGAACCGCCCGCAAATCAGTGTCACCCCGCGCCCCTGCGCCCATTTCCGCGCGGTAGCTTGGGTGAACGGGCGGCCGCGCGGGCTGAGATAGACCAGCGGCCAATCCGCGCGCCCGGCAGGCGCGTCAGCCAGGGCCGCATCGATCGCCGCCCCCAGCACATCGGCGCGCAGCACCATCCCCGCGCCGCCCCCCGCGGGCGTGTCATCAACATTGCGATGCTTGCCAACCCCGAAAGGCCGCAGATCAATGCTGCGCAATTCCCAGCGCCGTTCGGCCAGCGCCTTGCCGGTCAGCGACAGCCCCAGAACCCCTGGAAAAGCCTGTGGGAACAGGGTGATGATCTGCGCCTGCCAGACCTTGGCCAGCGGCGCGGGGCGGTCCAGATCCCGTGGTGTCAATGAAGCCGTGATCGACCGCAACCCGGCGGCTTTGCGCGGCGCCTGTGTCATTCCAGCAGCCCCTCGGGCGGGTCGGCGATGATCCGGCGCGTGGCCAGATCGACCGTCGGCACAGCCGCACGGGTGAAGGGCAGCAGCACCGCCCCCTTGCGCCCCGGCTGCACCAGTTCCAGCAGATCCGATGCCCCGTGATTGAGCACAGCCTTGACCCGGCCCAGCGCCACGCCGCCAGTGTCAAACACCTGCAACCCGATCAGATCGGAATGGTAGAATTCATCATCGGGCAGTTCCGGCAGGCGGTCGCGTTCGGCAAACAGCCGCAGCCCGCGCAGCGCGTCGGCCTGTTCGCGGCTGGCAATGCCGCTTAATCGCGCGGCAAAGCCCTGCGCGACCGCCGGGCCAAGTGTCAGATCGAAACTGCGGCTGCCATCCTCGGACCAGAGCGGGCCATATTCGGCAATCGCGCGCGGTTCGGCGCAAAAGCTTTTCAGCCGCACCTGCCCCTTGACGCCATATGCCCCGGCGACCGCACCAACACAGACACGCGCGCCCTTCTCGGGGCGCGGGCTTTGCGGGTCAGTCGGGGGCAAGGGGTGTGACATCCGGTTTCCTTGGCTTATGGCCGGGTAATTTGCCACAGATCAGCGCAAGCGCAAGCCCCGCCCGAAAGACCGGGCGGGGCTTGAAAACATTTGGCAGCTTATGCGGATTTGCGCTGGCGGCGCGGCTTCTGCTCGCGCGGCTTGCGACGCTCGCCTTCCCCCGCCCCGCGTGCAGGGCGCGGTGCGCCACGGCGCGCGCCCCCACGTTTGCGCGCTGCGGCGCGCGCAGGACCGGCCAGATCATCCGACCAGACGGACCCGCCTGCCACGGTCAGTTCGATCCGCATCAGCTTTTCAATGCCGCGCAGATCGCCCATTTCGGCCGGCGCACAAAACGCCATCGCCCGCCCTGACGCGCCCGCGCGCGCCGTGCGCCCGATACGGTGGACATAGTTTTCCGGCACTTCCGGCAGGTCGTAATTATAGACATGGCGCATATCGGGAATGTCGATCCCGCGCGCGGCGACATCGGTTGCGACCAGCACCTTGACGCGCCCGTCACGGAACGCCTGCAAGGTGCGCTCGCGCTGGCCCTGGCTTTTGTTGCCGTGGATCGATCCTGCCGGGATATCCCATGAATTCAGCAGTTTCATCAGCTTTTCGGCACCATGCTTGGTGCGCGAAAATACCAGGGCCAGATCATCGGGGTGCTGTTTGAGATAGCTTTCCAGCAGCTTTGCCTTGTCGCCCTGCGCCACGAAATGCACCGCCTGGTCGATCTTGTCGGCGGGGCGGCCCGGTGCTGAAACCTGAATCCGTTCAGGCCGGGTCAGATAGGCATCGGCAATCTCGTTCATCTGCTTGTTCATCGTGGCAGAGAACATCAGCGTCTGGCGCCGCTCTGGCAAAAGCCCTGCGATTTTGCGCAGCGCATGGATGAAGCCCAGATCAAGCATCTGGTCGGCCTCGTCCAGCACCAGCATCTGCGTGGCATGCAGGCTGACGGCACCGCGATCCAGAAGGTCCAGCAACCGCCCCGGTGTCGCCACCAGAATATCGCAGCCCTTGGCCAGTTTCTGGATTTGCGGGCGCAGCCCCGCGCCGCCAACCACGCGCTGAACCTTCAGCGGGGTCTTGCGGGCGAAGCCGTCCAGCGTGGCGGCGATCTGGTTCACAAGCTCGCGCGTGGGTGCAAGGATCAACGCCTGCGTGGTCTTGGGTGCGGGGCGGCCCGCGCTCAGCAGCGCATGCATCACCGGCAGGCCAAAGGCCAGGGTCTTGCCAGTGCCGGTCTGCGCCAGCCCCAGAATGTCACGGCCCTGCATGATCATCGGGATCGCGCGGGCCTGGATCGGGGTGGGGGTGTCAAAGCCCTGGGCGTCCAGCCCGCTTTGCAGCACCGGGCGCAGCCCGAACATGGTAAAATCAGTCAAAATCTGTCCTCTCGCAACCTGTTTGCACAGGCGAAATGCCCCGGAATGTTCCGGGGCGGGTTTGGGGGCGCATGTCGGATGCGCCGCCCCCCACGCGTGATGTCGGGAAGCAATGGGCGGGCCTCATGCCCTGATCGCAACGGGTCAAATGCTCACGCGGCAGGTTGCGACTAAGGCGCAGATGGCGGTTCGGGGCGGTTATGTCAAGGTTTAAAGCAATTTCAGAAAAAGTTGACAGACTTTTTCGCTTGCGCGGACCTTCGGTTCGGTTCGAAATTGCGACAGAACAAAAGGTTAAAGCATTGAAGGCGATTCAACGAAAAGCCTAAACGCTTTAATGCGGATCGGGCTGGCGCGCGGCCAGCGCCAGCGCACCCGCCAGCGCGCACATGGTGATCGGGAACATGGTGAAGACCCCGAAGCCGAAGGTCACATACATCCCCACCGCCGAGGCCAGCAGCAACACCCCGGCCGGCATATTGGCCGAGCGCGCCATTGCCCCGCCCGCGATCGCCATCACCGGGGCCAGCAGGCTCATGGCGCGGATCAGTCCCATATTGGCAACACCGCCCGTAATCTCGGACAGTTCGGGGAAGCGAATCAGCAGATCGGTGTAGCCGAAGCTGAAAAACCCGACCAGCATTCCCCATAATCCGCCGATCAGGCCCAGTATCAGTGCTGCATTGCGCATAGCATCCCCAAACCGTGAAGAATCGGGCGCAGAACACACCCTCGCCCCTAGTTAAGGCCAAAGCTCTTGCGTTTTAACCCGGCTGTGGCAGAATTTGCCTGGGATGACAGAGTTTCTACGACCGCCCTGTTTTCGCAGCCGGCACTAGAATCTGGCTGAACGACCCAAAGGCAATACTGCCAAGGAAAACGGAAACACGGAGTGGACGGATGCCCACAGGTACTGTGAAATGGTTCAACACGACAAAGGGCTATGGCTTTATCGCCCCTGATGGCGGGGGCAAAGATGTGTTCGTGCATATCTCTGCGGTCGAGCGCGCGGGGCTGACTGGCCTCGCAGACGACCAGAAGATTTCCTACGAGTTGCGCGCCGGACGTGATGGGCGCGAATCAGCCGCTGAGCTGAAGCTGTTGTAACCACCTCGGCCCCGCCGCGCCAGCGCTGGCGGGGCCGTTTCCTACAGCCCCAGCGCCGACTGGACATCCTTTTTCCAGCCCAGATGCAAATCCTGCCCGGTATCGATGACCGGACGCTTCATCAGCGTCGGGTGCTCGCTCAACAACTCTGCCGCGCTGCGCAGCCTGTCATCTTCTGACAGGCCTCGCCATGTGGTTGAGGCACGGTTGACCAGCGCATCACCGAACCGATCCAGAAACCTTGCCAGCAGCGCCGCATCCAGCGGCGTCTCTCGCACATCATGAAACGCGGCCTGCGGCAATGCCTTGCGCGCCTTGCGGCAAGTGTCACATGTCTTGATTCCATAGATTGTCAGCGTCATCTTGTCCTCTGATCGCCGTGATTTATCGCATTTATGTCAGTCGCCAGCATCATCGAACAGCGCGCAACACGCCGTCAGAAAGCGCGCGCGCGTATCGGGCTGTTCCATCATCAATTCATGCAGCGCGCCTTCAAACACCTCCAGCCGGCCGTCGGGCCAGTCCGCCATGCGCGCCTCGATCGCCTGTGGCGAGACCAGCTTTTCACCCGAACCCAAGCCACAATAGGCGGGCAGCTTTGGCGAGCGGCGCTGCGCCAGCACTGTGGTTTCGGCCAGCGCCGCGACCAGCCAGCGCAAGGATGGCGCACCCAGACGCAATTCCGGGCAGGCAAGAAGCTGCGCCTGCAACCATTCATATGTGGCGCGGTCGCGGGTCAGTTCATTATCATCGAACGGGTTTTCCCATAGCCGGAATTCTATCCCCGCATTGGGGATCTCGCGCAGATCCAGCCGCGCCAGCCGCAAGGCAGAGGTCATGACCACAACCGCACGGCGCAGCGCCGGGGTAAGCGGCAAGCCCCACATCGGCGCGCTGAACGCCACCGCACGGGCCGCAAACCCGTCCATCAGCGCGCGCAGCGCAATGCAGCCCCCCATCGAATGCGCCAGCACGAATCGCGGGGCTTCGCCCACATGCGCGTCCAGCGCGCGGCGCAGGGCCGCCACATCGAGCTGAAACTCGGCAAAATCGCCCACATCGCCCAGAAGCGGGCGGCCCGGCACCCGATCCGACAGCCCCTGCCCGCGCCAGTCGATGACCGCCGCGCCATAGCCGCGCGCGGCCAGATCGGCAACGACACGGCCATATTTCTCGATCATCTCGGTGCGGCCGGGAAAGACCACCACCACGCCGCGCGGGCCAACCGGCCACAGCGCCAGCCGCAGCTTTGTGCCGTCTTCTGCCGTCAGCCAGTCAACCCGCGCCGGGGGCGGGGCGTCGGCAATCCGGGCATGAAACGGGGCGGACATGCCGGTCAGCTCAGCGCCGCACCCAGCTTCATCGCGGCACCCATATTGCCGTCGATCTTCAGCTTGCCGGACATGAAGGCCATTGTCGGGTTCACATCGCCCTCGATGATGCCCTGAAAGGTTTCGGCGCTGGCGGTCATGGTGACATCGGTGTCGTCATCGCCTTCGCGCACACCATCGCTGTCAACAATGATGCTGCCCTCGCCCTCGATGTGAAACTTGGCGCTGCCGTCAAACCCGTCGCCGAGTTTCTCGGCCAGGGCGGCAATGGCGTGAGAGAGGATGTCGCTCATGTCGTGCTCCGATTTGTGATGGCGGGGCAGTGGAATTGCCGCCGCGATACGTTACATTGCGCAATATGACCATTCGTCCGCGCATTCTCAATCCTGTCGTTGCGGCATTTGCCCTGACTATGGCGCAACCGGCCTTTGCCGACACGCCAGAGGCGCAGACGCAGGCATTGCTGGAACAGTTGCGCGCACCGGAACTGGAAAACTGGCGCCGGGTGGAACGACAGCTTCAGCGGCTGTGGTCGCGCTCTGGCTCGGCCAGCGCCGATCTGCTGCTGCAACGCGGCCAGGATGCGCTGGATCAGGGCGATACCGAGGCCGCGATTGCCCATCTTTCGGCGCTGATCGACCACGCCCCCGATTTCGCCGAAGGCTGGTATCTGCGCGCCACAGCATGGTTCATGGCCAATAATTACGGGCTGGCACTGGCAGATCTTCAGGAAACACTGGCGCGCAATCCGCATCATTTCGCAGCGCTGATCGGGCTTGGCCGGATATTGGAAGACACCGACCGGCCCGAAGATGCCCGCCGCGCGCTGCAAGCCGCTGCGGCTATACATCCGCATCGCGATGACATAAAAGCCGCGCTCGAACGGCTGGACCGGAAATTGCAGGGTCTCGCGCTCTGATCGACCAGGGCAAACCGCAGGGGGTGGCGGATGAATATTCGCGCACAGGCGCGCAGCATCGCCGTGCTTGGCCCCACCAATACGGGCAAGACACATTACGCCATCGAACGGATGCTGGCGCATCGCAGCGGCGTCATCGGGCTGCCACTGCGCCTGCTGGCGCGCGAGGTTTATGACCGCATCCGCGCGCTGCGTGGTCCCGATTGCGTGGCGCTGGTCACGGGCGAGGAACGCATCGTGCCGCTGCGCGCGCAATACTGGGTCTGCACGGTCGAAGCCATGCCACTGGAAATTGGCGCCGATTTCGTCGCCATCGATGAAATCCAGCTTTGCGCCGATCCCGAACGCGGCCATGTCTTTACCGAGCGGCTGCTGCAGGCGCGGGGCTTGCATGAAACCCTGTTCATGGGGTCGGACACGATGCGCCCCGCCATCGCCGCGCTGGTCCCGCAAGTGCAGTTCCAGCGCCGCGAGCGTTTGTCCCAGCTTAGCTACACAGGTTCGAAAAAGATCAGCCGAATGCCGCCACGCAGCGCGATTGTGGGCTTCAGCGTTGAAAATGTGTATGCCATTGCAGAGCTGATCCGCCGACAGAAAGGCGGCTGTGCAGTGGTGATGGGGGCGCTTTCCCCGCGCACACGCAATGCCCAGGTGGAGCTTTATCAAAACGGCGATGTCGATTATCTGGTCGCCACCGATGCCATCGGCATGGGGCTTAATCTGGACATCAACCATGTGGCGTTTTCGGCCACCACCAAGTTTGACGGGCGGCGCATGCGCCCCTTGGGCCATGACGAGCTTGCCCAGATCGCGGGCCGCGCCGGCCGCTATCAGAATAACGGCAGTTTCGGCGTGACCGGTGAAGCCCGCCCCCTGCCCGACGACGCCATAGAGGCGATAGAGACCCACCAGTTCCTGCCCATCCGCCGCCTGCAATGGCGCAATGCGCGGCTGGAATTCGGCACGCCCGAACGGCTGATCGCCTCGCTGGAACAGCACACCCGGAATGACTGGCTGACACGCGCGCGCGACGCCGATGACCTGGTTGCGCTGAAAACCCTGTCAGCCCAGCCCGAAACCCACGACCGGCTGCGCGATGCGCGCGATTTGCGGCTGTTATGGGATGTGTGCCGCATTCCTGATTTTCGCGGCATTTCCACGGCTGAACATGCCGCGCTGCTGACACAGGTCTTTGCCTTCCTGCATCATGATGGCCGCATCGACACCGATTGGCTGGCGCGCCAGATCCAGCGCATCGACCGGATAGAGGGCGATATCGACGCCTTGTCGCGGCGTTTGGCATATATCCGCACATGGACCTATATTGCGCAGCGCAAGGGCTGGGTGGATGACGAAAACCATTGGCGGCAGGCGACGCGCGCTGTAGAAGACCGCTTGTCGGATGCTTTGCATGACCGGCTGACGCAGCGATTTGTCGACCGGCGCACCTCGGTGCTGATGCGGCGGTTGAAACAGAAGGAGAGCCTTGTGGCAGAGGTGAACGACAAGGGCGAAGTGACGGTCGAGGGCGAATTGATCGGCCGTCTGGAAGGCTTCCGCTTCCGGCAGGACAAGACCGACAGCGCCGATGAGGCCAGAACGCTGCGACAGGCCTCGGTCGCGGCGCTGACCCCGCTGTTTCATCTGCGCGCCGACAAGTTCTACAACGCGCCTGATACGGAATTCGATTTCACCGAACAGGGCGGGCTGATGTGGGGCGACACGGCTGTGGGCAAGCTGGTCGCGGGCGATGACGCGCTGCGCCCGCAAGTCGCGGCCTTTGTCGATGACGAAGCCGGGCCGGATGTCGCGCAGAAAGTGCAACGACGCTTGCAGCATTTCATCGACCGCAAGATCGCAGCCCTGTTCGAGCCGCTTTTGAACATGACCCGCGACGAAACCCTGACCGGGCTGGCGCGCGGCGTGGCCTTCCAGCTGGTAGAGGCGATGGGCGTGATCCCGCGCGCGCGGATTGCGGCCGATATCAAGGCGCTGGATCAGGACGCGCGCGCGATGCTGCGCAAGCATGGGGTGCGGTTCGGGCAATACACGGTCTTCCTGCCCGCATTGCTGAAACCCGCCCCCACAAGGCTGCGGCTGGTGCTGGCCTCGCTGGCGCAGGGTTTGCAGGAATTTCCCGAAAGCCCGCCCGCCGGGCTGGTCACGATCCCGCATCTGACCGAGGTGCCGGAAGATCACTACATCATGGCGGGCTATCGCCCGTCGGGCGCGCGCGCGATCCGCATCGACATGCTGGAACGGCTGGCCGATCTGCTGCGCGCCTGCAACAGCCGCGCCGGGTTCGAAGCCACGCCCGACATGCTGTCGATCACCGGCACCACGCTGGAGCAATTCGCCGATCTGATGCAGGGGCTGGGCTACAAGGCCGAGCGCGGCGAACGGCCCAAGGCGAAGCCCGTGCAAGCGGCCGAGGCGGCACCTGATGCCGCCCAGAGTGATGACGCCACCGCGCCGCCCCCCGCAATCGAAGAAGCCCCTGTCAACGAGGGGCCGGAAGCTGCGCCGCAGGCAGAGGCAGAGGGGCACGCACCGCCGGACGCGGCCAGCGCGCCCGAACCTGCCGAGCCCGAGCCTGCAGAGACGGAGGTCGAGGTCTATTACAGCTTCACCTGGGCGCCCAAGCCGCGCCGCGAAGGGCGTGGCCCTGCCGCAGCAGGTGGCAGGGCAGATCGTGCTGCGCGCCGCCCCGATGGCAAACCCAAGGGGGACAAGCCCAAAGGCGGCAAGGGTGGCAAACCTGCCAAGGGCCGCAAGGCTGACAAGCCGCGCGATTACAGCGCCGGACCACGCAAATCCGACATGATCGACCCCGACAACCCCTTCGCCGCCGCGCTGATGGGGCTGAAAACGGGCAAGTGAGGCTGCGGAGGGGGCAGGAGCACCGCGTCCATCATCGGTTGATGGTGGCTAATTTCACGAATGTGGGTCAGGCGACCGGGTCAACCGGAGTCTGCAAGAGGTGAAGGGTAGGAAGGACAATCCTTTTTCGGCGTGTTATCGTGATGTTAAACGACAACTGCCATGGTGCGAGCATCACAACTACAAGCGATTATTGGCTTGATTCCGCCAGAGTCAGTCGTTACATCATAAGAACCAGTTGGCAGTAGCCACGGGTTGCCCTTGTATGATCAGGCTGTATCAAAAGCGGCCAAGGATCTACTAGCTTTTGATTTTTTGGGCGATCCATGTGGCTGCGGGGCACGTACCTTGCCAACAGCCGAACCGTGTAGTGTCCTCTGGGTTTGGCGCGGATGTGGGGTGAGACCCACACCGTCTAGCTCCTCGCTGGTTGCTTTGAACCGGCGTGTTACAGAATAGGGTAGCGTGGCTCGCAAGTGGGCCCGCTACTTCTTTCAAACGAAGGAGCTGACAATGCAAGAACCCGAAAACCTAGACTCAGTTTTATCTGAAATCCGAACTGCGTTGATGGACCTTGAGGGGCAGGCCAAGTCCGGAACGCAAATCTACGACCTCATAATGACGACTGTGCCAAATCTGGATATTCGTTCGATAGTTGATGTTCCGGCCGGTCCCGGCGCTTTGACCAAGTTCTTAGGAACCTACTTTCCGGAAATACGCCAAATCGGCTGGAAGGGGGGCGATAAACTGTATGGTATCGGAGC
This sequence comes from Paracoccaceae bacterium, assembly GCA_020832655.1. Classification (GTDB taxonomy): domain Bacteria; phylum Pseudomonadota; class Alphaproteobacteria; order Rhodobacterales; family Rhodobacteraceae; genus Roseinatronobacter. The sequence continues at coordinate 737 of JAFIEF010000018.1, read as the reverse complement.
AGACGTGGTCGCGCCCAAGCTCGTCGAAAGCCCAAATATTTGGAAGGCGTTCGTTAGCACAAACGCTGTAGCCAATCTATGTCTCCGAACGTCAGACATGAGGTTGTTTGTTTCTTCGACACTAGATCTCGAAGACGGAAGCCACCACATTCCTCACGTGACACAGGACGAGTTAGATGACATTCAGCAACGGTTTGTCACAAGCCTTTCCGACGACACTAGGGCGAAACTTGAAGCAGGTATTAGTTCAGATTCGACCTACGCCGATTTCATGCAAGCGGTTCGATCAAATTGGCTACTTAAGCCTTGGGGCGAATTCCGCCGAGATGGATTGAAGCAAATATTTGAAGGGCGCCTTAAGAAATTACCCATTCCTAAGAATTCAATCCCTGCTGTAGTGGAGCAGTTGCTTGACTCGCAACGTGTGCTGTACCGATCAGAAGACAAAGTACCCTCGAGACCCTCGCCGTCTTCTGCACATCAACCTGTAAGTGCCACTCCTCGAATGGAAGGCCAAAGCTTGGACTCCGCGCGGTCGCTAGCCAAGTCTGTGATCGACAAAATGGGTTACGATGAGCTTCGCCAAGTACAACTGCCTTTTGGTGCGGTGCTTGATGCGCTAAACATCAGAAAATGATGTACAACGGGCGCTTGGCTAATGACTTTCCCCATGGTGTTCATAGGGTAATCTCCCCCTTTTTAACGGGGTGCATCAGTAGAATTCACGCAGCCATTCT